>QHZN01000083.1 GCA_003225365.1 Acidobacteriota bacterium | reverse complement strand
GCCAAAGAACACAACTTCGACGTAGCGGTCGGGATAGCGATGCACCAGCCGATAGATCTCCTCGCCCACTTCTGCCTGGATGGCGAGTTCCTCGGCGAGCTCGCGACGGAGCGCCCCTTTTAGCTCCTCGCCGTCTTGAACCTTCCCGCCCGGAAATTCCCACTGCAAGCCGTACCGGTCCGAGCGCTTGCGCTGGCAAATCAGGATTTGGCCGCCCCTCTGTAGGATGCCAGCCGCAACCAGAATAGGTTTGTCTGAAGGCGTCCGTGGTCCTTTGTCCATGGTCTGTGGCATTTCGGGAATTAGAAATCAGAAATCAGAAGTAAGAAGTGAGGAGCCAGAGGCCGGCTATCGAAAGAGCCGGAAGGTTACCTCGACTGTCACCCTCATGGGAACAGGGACACCCTTTTTGATTGCGGGCTTGAATTTCCAGGTTCGAACCGCGTCAATGGCGTTTTGGTCGAGGCCGAAACCCAGTGATTTTAACACGCTCACTTGGCTGGCTTTTCCATCAATCCCGACTATAACTAGAAGAACGGTTACACCCTGCAATTGCGCTCGGCGTGCTTCCTCCGGATAGGGCGGTTCCGGCATTTCTATTCCCTTTGGGGGCACGACGTCGCCCCCGTCCGAAACGGGAGTCTTGGGCATGGCCAGCAGCGCCAATGGGTTGGGCCCCTTCAGTTCTGCGTCGGGTTTGGGTCCTGCGAGCTCCTCGTATCTTGCGCGGAGGCCGTCGTCATGGGGTGAATACATGCTTGCCAAGTCGTATTCCTGAGTCGCTCCTTGGCGGTCGTGTTTCCCCATCAGAGCTTCGGCGAGATCCCTATGCCAGTATGCCTCGTCCGGATCCAGTTTGAGCGCGGCGTGATATTCCTCAATAGCCTCGACCAGTTTGCCCAACGTGAAGAGTCGGTAGCCCTGCTCGTAATGATGGATCGCGTCCTTAATGTTGTTCGTTTCCTTCTTCGCTTCCTTCTTTCGGCGCGCCAGCCCCGGCGTGGGCAGCGTCAACGCAACGCCCATCGCCAACCACGCCACTTTTCGCCTCATGCTGCACCTCCGTTTCGTGAGGCGATTATACCGCGACTGCTGAGGCAATCCGAATCCTGGAGGGCTTGAATGTTGACGACAGACCACAGACAACGGACGAGGGACCGGGGCGACGCGGAGTTTCAATTTCCTTCCGTCACCTGTGGCCGAAACACAAGATTTCCAAGGCCCGCAAGGCCGGAAAGCGGGTCTTGCGCGACGGAGTCTTGCTTGGCGAGTGGGAGAGCCTTATAATTCTGGTGATGCTCGGGAGGCGGCAGTGAAGCGGCGGTCTTTTATACTAGGCGTGGCGGCTCCGGTGGCGGCCGGGTTCGGCGTGGCGCTGAAACTTCGGCCGAGCACCTCCCGGGGGCCGAGCGAAGCAGGGAAGACGCCGGCGTCGCCAGGGCCGTTAAGGATTTATTCCGCCGAGCGAAAGGGATACATCATGACGGAAAAAGTGGTGAAGGCCGAGGCCGAATGGAAGAAGACGCTCACACCCGAGCAATTCAACGTGACTCGGCAGAAGGGCACCGAGCGCGCTTTCACGGGCGCTTATTGGGATAACCACGAGAAGGGAATCTACAAGTGCATATGCTGTGGGACGGACTTGTTCGACTCGAAGACCAAGTTTGAGTCCGGCACCGGATGGCCGAGTTTTTGGGCGCCCATCGCGAAGGAGAACATCGAGCTCTCCGGCGACTCGAGCCTCGGCATGGAGCGCACGGAAGTCGAATGCCGCGTCTGCAACGCGCACCTCGGGCACGTCTTTGACGACGGCCCGCGGCCCACCGGGCTCCGCTATTGCATCAATTCCGCCGCGCTGAAATTCGAAAAAGAAAAGTCGTAAGGGAATAGCCGCCTGCGGCGCCGTCCGCCAAGGCGCTTGGCGACTAGTGATGCGAGTGCGCTGGAGCGATGTTGAACGTCCGCATCCGGGTTTATAAGTGTCCCAATCGATCGGCTGCGCCGTTACGGTACTGTAGGCAGGGTGTGCGGAACATCCGTGCGTCAGTGCAGAACTCCAAGGCAGCCTAGCGGAGACCTTGTATTAATTTTCTTTAGTAATCTCCTAGCCTAACTTCTCTCTTGCCTGGTCTGTCTCTCCACGATTTGCAGTATAGGCTCAAGCCTTAGTGCCTTCAAAAAATAGCGATACTAGGTGTAGTGGGCCAATTTCACTGGTGAAATACTTAGGAAAACTCAAAAAAAACCTTGACAAGCGGGAATCGCGCGCCTATATTCGTGGCCGAAAGTGGTCTAAAGTAGCTTGAAGTGAAAAATATGAGCTATTTTAGGGGCAAATGAGAGGTTGTTCAGGTGAGGACCAGTGCTGCGCGGCAACCATCCGGCAACTATAGACTCGAAGGGTCGGCTAAAGATCCCCGCCGCATTCAAGTCATTTCTCGAAGAGACCTACGGGCTCGAGTTTTACGTCACGAGCCTGAAAGGCCAGTCCGCACTGATTTACCCCTTCTCCGTATGGAAGGTGAAGGAAGAGAAGCTCCTGGCAACCCCCTCGATGAACGTGCAAAAACGGAGGTTTCTCGACCGCACGAATTATTGGGGTCAGCTCGAGCGGATGGACGCGCAGGGGCGGATACTGATTCCGGCCTTGCTCCGCGAGTCGGCCGAGATGAAGGGCGAAGTGAACGTGATGGGGATGCTGGAATATCTGGAAGTTTGGAACCGCCAGCGTTTCCTCGAGCACCTGGAAAAGAATCCCTTGACGGATGAGGACGAGGCGAAGTTGAGCGACTTGGGCATCTAGATGCACGTTCCGGTTCTGGTCAGGGAGGTTTTGGGGTACTTGAATGTCCGGCCCGATGGAATCTACGTTGACGCGACGCTGGGCGCTGGCGGCCACGCCGAGGAAATCTTGCGGCGGCTGGAGACGGGGCGGCTGCTGGGGATTGACCGAGACCCCGCTGCGCTCGCGGCGGCGCGGGACCGGCTGCGGAATAATGGCGACAAACTGATGGTCATGGAAGGAAACTTCGCCCAAATCGAAAAGCTTCACGAGGCCAGCGGATTGCCGCCGGCTGCCGGCGTCCTGGCAGATCTCGGCATGAGTTCGCTTCAGCTCGAAGACGCAGCGCGTGGATTCAGCTTCAACCGTCCCGGCCCGCTCGACATGCGCATGGGCCCCGACGCTCCAGTTTTGGCCGCAGAGCTTGTGAACCGGTCTCGCGAGCGGGAGCTGGCGGACAGGATTTTTCAGTTGGGGGAAGAGCGCCACTCGCGCCGTATTGCGCGAGCAATTGTGAAGGCCCGCCCGATTCGAACAACCACCGAACTGGCGCAGGTGGTGACGCGAGCTATCCCCTCCCGGGCGGGCCTTCATCAAATTCATCCCGCCACGCGCACGTTTATGGCGCTGCGCATGGCGGTGAACGAGGAGCTCGAAAACCTCAAAGCGTTTCTGGCCGGGGTCCTCCGCGTGTTGGCTCCCGGAGGGCGGCTTGCTATCTTGAGCTTTCATTCACTCGAAGATCGGCTGGTCAAGAGGGCCTTCGCGGACTGGTCGCGCGAAGGTCGAATTTGCATACTTACCCGGAAACCTATCCGTCCGGCGGAGCCAGAGTTTCAAGAAAACCCGCGCTCGCGCAGCGCCAAGCTGCGAGCTGCTGAAACGCGCGGGGATCAGCGAATAGCATGAAGGGGCACGGGCGCCCGTCGGCTGGCGGACTCTCATACTGAGGCTCCAGAGCCCGCGCTCGTTCCTCTGGATTCAAATTATGGCTACGGCAACAGTCCCCTTTCCGCAAATTCGTCGCAAGCCAGCCCGCGCAGGTAGGCCTGCCTCGACAAGGAGGCGAAAACTGGCTTCGGCGAGCCGAGGCGGATTCCCGAACGTTTACTTCGTCAAGCGCATTGACAACTCGCGGGTGTTCCGGGAACTGAATCCAGAGAGGCGACGGCAGTGCTTCACGCTGCTCGGCCTTTGCAGTCTGGTTTTCATTTGCGGTTTAACACTGGCCTGGCAGCACTTCCAATGCGTGCGTACCGGCTATGGAATCGAGCAGCTCAAGGCCCAGCGGTCGTCGCTCGCGGAATGGAACCGCGAGCTACGCCTCGAACAGGCATCGCTGGCCGACCCGCAACGGATTGACACCCTGGCGCGCGCGAAGCTCGGCTTGGCGCCTCCGACCGCACGGCAAGTGATCCCTCTCGGGGCGTCCGGAGAGCCGACCGGGGCGACGATGGCGCCTCGAGATCAGACATCCCCCACAGAAACTCCTCGAGGGCAGTGATGCTCGCTCGAAAGCGGCGGCCTCGTTCACAGAAAGGCGCAAGGTTCGAGGGAGTAAACCGCGCCCTGATCCTCGGCGGGGCCATGGCGTTGTGGATGTTAGGGCTAATCGCCCGCCTTTATCACCTGGAAGTAATTGAATACGTCCAGTTGATCGGCCGGGCAGAGCGACAGCAGCAGCGGGTGGTTGAAGTGGCGCCCCAGCGCGGCGCCATCTATGACCGCCAAATGCATCCGCTGGCCATGACCCTTCCCGTCGACTCAGTTTTCGCTGTCCCCTCCGAAATCCCGAACCCCTCTATCACGGCCAAGCGGCTCGCTTCGCTCTTGGGTCTTGACGTGAACGATCTCCTCGGCCGCTTCGAGGCTTTTCGCTCGTTCTGTTGGGTCAAGCGCAAGGTCTCGGCCGACGAGGCCGCGGAAGTCAAGGGTTTGAACCTCAAGGGAATTTACTTCCAGAAAGAGATGAAGCGGTTTTATCCCAAAGGCGAGTTGGCTTCGCAGGCGCTCGGCTACGTTGGTATGGACGATGTGGGCTTGGCCGGGGTGGAGTACGGGATGAACGGAGAGATCAAAGGCACCCCCGGCCGGATCCTGCTCGATACCGACGCGCGACGGCACTCGTTCAGCTCGAGCGAATCGCCCGGGGAGCCGGGCAAGAGCCTGGTCCTGACACTCGACGAGAACATTCAATATACCTCCGAGAGGGTCCTCAACGAAACGGTCAAGAAGTGGCACGCCGCGGGAGGGACCATTCTCGTTCAGAACCCGAACACGGGCGAAATTCTGGCGCTCGCGAGTTATCCGAGATTCGACCCCAACGAGTATTCGAAATTCCCGGCCCAGGATTGGAAAAATCGGGGCGTAACATGGGTCTATGAGCCGGGCTCCACCTTCAAACTGGTGACGCTTTCGGCCGCCCTCGAGGAGGGTCTGGCGAATCCCCGGGAAAGCGTGGATTGCCAAGAAGGCCGCATTGTCCTCGCCGGGCACACGATCCATGACCACAAACCCTTCGGCACGCTCACCCTCGAGCAGGTCTTAGTGCAATCGAGCGACGTCGGCGCCATCAAAATCGGTCTCCGTCTCGGCCAGGAGCGTTTTTACCGCTACATCCGGAACTTTGGGTTCGGGGAAGCCACGGGCATCGAGCTGCCCGGAGAAGAACACGGACTGCTGCGTCCGCCCCGCCGCTGGTCCGGGATTTCGATCGGAGAAATCTCGATAGGGCAAGAGATCGGCATTACGCCCGTCCAACTAATTACGGCGTACTCGGCCATCGCGAACGGCGGAATTCTATACCAGCCGCGCATCGTCCGCGACGTATTCCGCGGCGATCTGCACGATGCTGTGCCGCCCGTCCGCGGTCGCCGCGTCGTCAGCCCGCGAACCGCGGAACGCATGAAAGAAATGTTGATGCAGGTGGTTGAGCAGGGTACCGGGAAGTCCGCTCGTCTCGAGGGCTACACGGCCGCGGGGAAGACCGGGACAGCGCAGAAGATTGACTCGAACGGCCACTATTCCAAGTCGCACTACGTAGCTTCGTTTGTTGGGTTTGCCCCCGTTCAGCGGCCGGCGATAGCCATTCTGGTGGCTATTGATTCTCCGGTTGGGGGGATTTACGGGCAAGAGGTGGCGGCTCCGGCGTTCAGGTCTGTCGCAGAACAGACACTAGGCTATCTCAACGCACCGCAAGACATTCCTACCCGGTGGCTTCAGGTTACTTCTTCCAGGCCCGCTAGGCTCCCCCGCCAGACACGGGAGGACCGAATGGGTTTCCTTCCATCAGATTCTGGACCTGCCGGGGCCGCGACCTCTCCCGTACAAACAGTTTCACTTAGGAAGACCCTGTCCGTCGGCCGACGGGCAACAGAACTGTTAAATGAAGGGCCGCTAGTCGCCGTCCCCGATTTCACAGGGCTGGCCGTGCGTACGGCCGCCGAAAAGTGCGAAACTGTGGGGCTGGAATTGGTGGTGGCAGGCTCGGGACTCGGCCACAAACAAAAGCCGGCGCCGGGCGTTTTGGTACCTGCTCATAGCGGCGTTTGGGTGGAGTTTTCAAGGTGAGAGCATTCTTGCCCCGTCGTCTTTACTCCTTTGTCGAAGGCCAAAATTCGAAATTTGAAAATCGAAACTCGCGTCGAGTTTCGAATTTCCAGTTTCGATTTTCGTCTCCGTTGGTCGCTGACCACGGACAATGAGCCACTGACTAATGACCATGGACGACGTTCAGGCGTTATAATGCGAGTGAAGAATGAAGCTGGGCGGCCTCCTGGGCGGAATACCGGGCGCGGAATTCGGCGCGTCACCGGACCTCGAAATCACCTCGCTGGCATATAACTCGCAGCATGCCAGCCAGGGCACCCTTTTTTTTGCCATCCAAGGCGAGAAAGCCGACGCACACCGGTTTATTCCCCAAGCCATTGAACGCGGTGCGGGTGCCGTGGTCAGCGAACGGACTGCCCCGCCGGAATTTCAGACGCGTTGGGTGCGCGTCCCCAAGATCCGGCGCGCTCTTTCAGAGGCGAGCCGAGTCTTCTTCGGGAGGCCGGACGCGCGCCTGAAGCTGGTCGGGATTACCGGCACCAACGGAAAGACCACCACCGCCTATCTGATGGAATCGATATTCCTGGCGGCCGGTCTCGAGCCTGGACTTTTTGGCACGGTCGAATACCATTTCGCGGGGAAAATCGTCCCGGCCCGCAACACCACCCCGGAATCCCTAGACATGCTCACCTACCTCGCCGAACTCGTGGGACACGGCGGCCGAGCTGCCGCGATGGAGGTTTCCTCGCATGCCCTGGCGCAAGAACGCGTCTGGGGATTCGACTTCAGTGCAGCAGTATTCACGAATTTGACCCAGGACCATCTGGATTTTCACAAGAACCTTCAAAACTATTTCGAAGCCAAGCGGCGGCTCTTCGAAGGGATAGGCAAACCGCCCCCGCCACTGGCCGTGGTTAACATCGACGATACCTGGGGTCGGAAGCTTCTGGACATTCGCTACGAGCGGCTTGTCACTTATGGTGTGAGCGCCGCGGCCGAGGTGCGGCCGAAGCAAACGAAATTTGGGGCTGAGGGACTCAATGCGGTGCTTTCGACCCAGGAGGGCCCGGTTGAGATCGGCTCATCGCTCCTGGGCCGCCCAAATCTCATGAACATCATGGCGGCAACGGCGACGGCTTTAGGTTTGGGGCTCTCCCGCGAAGCCGTCGAGAAAGGTGTGGCGACGCTCGCCAGCGTCCCGGGGCGATTCGAGAGGGTGGATGCCGGACAACCCTTCTTGGTCCTCGTGGACTACGCCCATACCGATGACGCCCTGAAGAATGTTCTCACGACGGCTCGGGAATTGACGCGCGGCCGCCTGGTCGTTGTCTTTGGCTGCGGAGGTGATCGCGACCGCGCGAAGCGACCCTTGATGGGCGAAGCCGCGGGCTCGCTGGCCGACCTGGCCGTTTTGACCTCCGACAATCCACGCAGCGAAGACCCGCTCCGCATCATGAGCGACGCGCTGGTGGGCTTGCAGAAAACCGGCAAGCCGTACCTTATGGAAGTGGACCGCGAAACGGCCATCCGCAAGGCCCTCGGCGAAGCGCATGAGGGCGACGTCGTGGTCGTAGCGGGGAAGGGCCATGAGGCTTACCAGATATTTAAAGACCGGACGGTTCCGTTTGACGAACGACAAATCGTTCGCCGCATCTTGCGCGAGATGGGATACGGGAACAAAGTGTGAGTCGAGAAATCGTTGGAAAGAAGCCGGCTCGTGCGTTTCCAACTATTCTGGACTATTCTCGTTGTGTCGCGCCGGACACGTGGTCAAACCAACGAATTTGTGGAACGAAAGTCTGTTTAGGTTGGAACGGCACTTGTCAACGCGTGGATTGGCATAGCGATTGCTCCGCAACGATCGTGTCATGCAGATTTCTTTAATCGAACTCGTCTCCCTCCTTGGGTATTCGGGTAAGTTGAGCCGCCAAACGGTCCCACTTCGCTCACGCGCTCCTGCGAAACTCGCGCTTTCACTTGTCCCGGTCACGGAAACGGCCGAGGCGATTCAAAGACTCGCGCGCGGAGTGAGGCGGCGATGGGGAGGGCGAGTCATCGCCGTGACGGGGAGCACGGGAAAAACCACCACCAAGGAGATGATTGCGGCCTTGCTTGGGGCGAGACTTAAGGTCCTCAAATCGCCTGGGAATCTCAACAACGACTATGGCTTACCGCTGGCGCTCCTAAAGCTTGAACCGCCGGACCAAGCGGCAGTTGTGGAGCTGGCCATGTCCAGACCGGGGGAAATCGCACGCTTGGCCCGTGTCGCCGGGCCCGAAATCGGGGTAGTGACCAACGTAGCGCCCGTCCACCTCCAGTTCTTCGGATCCCTGACCGAGATTGCGAGCGCGAAGCAGGAACTCATCGAGAACTTGGCGCCGCCTTCGACGGCGATTCTGAATTTCGACGACTCGCGCGTCCAAGCTTTCCGCGAAGGCTTCAGCGGCCAAGCGGTGACCTTTGGCATGGGGGAGGGGGCTGACTTCCGAGCTGTCGAAATTACTCGTGCGACGCCCGCCGGCACGCGATTTCGGCTGATTGCGCGGGCACTCGATGGGGAGTTTTATTTGCCGCTGCCGGGGCTCCATAACATCCAGAACGCGCTCGCGGCCTTGGCAGCAGCGAGCTTGTTCAATATACCTCGAAAGGAGCTACAGGCGGCGCTTGGGGGGTTTGCAAATTTGCCGCAGCGCAGCGAAATTCTTACACTCTTAGACGGCGTCACGCTTATCAATGACTGCTATAACTCGAATCCGCTGGCGATGGAGCGCATGCTCGAGACGCTCGCCGCTTGGGGGGCGGTGCGGCGCATCGTCGTCGCCGGAGAAATGCTCGAGCTCGGGCCTTCCTCTCCTGAATGGCACCGAAAGGTCGGCCGAAAGGCCGCCCAGTCGCGTGTGGACTGGCTGCTGGGGGTTCAAGGAGACGCGCAACACCTCCTCGACGGCGCGTTCGAGGCGGGCCTGCCGGCCGAGCGCCTGCGTTTCTTCCCCTCCGCCGCGGCCGCGGCCGAATTCCTTGCTGCACTGGTCCGACCCGGCGACGTGGTGCTGGTAAAAGGCTCGCGCGGGGTCCACCTGGAAAAGGTGGTCGAGTTCGTGAAATCGCAGGAGAAGTCAGAAGCCAGAAGCCAGAAGAAACCACTGCCCATACTGACTCCTGACTCCTGACTTCGGCCTCCCGGAGTCGAAAGAGCGTTCATGTTCTATTTCCTTTACCTCTGGCTCCACTCTGACGTTCACCTATTCAACCTTTTCCGCTACATCACTTTTCGCACGGCCTCGGCAAGCCTGACGGCGCTGCTGATGTCCCTGGCGTTCGGCCCTTGGGTTATTGGTAGGCTTAAGCACTTCCAAGTGGGCCAGTACATCCGGGAGGAAGGGCCACGGGCTCACCAAGCCAAGGCCGGAACGCCGACCATGGGCGGTGTGCTCATCATGCTCTGCGTTGTCGTTCCGACGCTGTTGTGGTCCGACTTATCGAACGTCTTCGTATGGTTGGTTCTGACGGTCAGCGTGGCGTTTGCCGGAGTTGGATATTACGATGATTACCAAAAAGTTCGGCGGCGCCAGAACCTCGGCCTCCCCGCGCGGGCGAAGTTTCTGGTGCAAGTCCTCATTAGCTTCGTCTTCGGAGTGGCGCTGATACTGTTTGCCGCCCTGGGATATTATTCGACCGACTTGACGTTCCCTTTTATCAAGAGGCTTCATCCCGGCCTGGTCATTCGCTCTCTGCTGACCAATCCTTGGATGTACCCCTTGGCCTATCTGCCATTCATCGCGTTTGTGGTGTTCCTGCTGGTGGGGTCGTCGAACGCCGTGAATTTGACGGACGGGCTGGATGGCTTGGCCATCGGATGCGTAATCATTACGGCCTCAGCGCTGACGGTGCTGACCTACGTGGCGGGCCACGCGGTGCTGGCGGGCTATCTCGAGGTCGAACACCAGCCGAGGGTCGGGGAGCTGACCGTTTTCTGCGGCGCCATGGTGGGCTCCAGTCTGGGCTTCCTTTGGTACAACGCCTATCCGGCGGAGATGTTCATGGGGGACGTGGGCTCGCTGGCGCTCGGCGGAGCGATTGCCGCAGTGGCAGTGGCCATCAAGCAGGAGTTGCTCCTGCCTTTTGTGGGCGGGATCTTCGTGGTGGAAGCGCTTTCGGTAATTCTCCAAGTGGCATCTTACCGGCTGCGCAAAAAACGCATTTTCAAGATGGCGCCACTCCACCACCATTTCGAGTTGAAGGGGTGGAAGGAGTCGAAAATTATCGCCCGGTTCTGGATCGTGGCGCTGATTTTCGCGCTCTTTGCGCTGACAACGCTGAAGTTGAGGTGAACACGTCCGTGGCTGGCTGTCCGTTGTCAGTGATTAGCGGAGACGAAACTCGAAACTCGAAACTCGAAATTCGACGCGAGTTTCGATTTTCGAATTTCGGCTTTTGACAACGGACAACGGACCACGGACTACTGACAACGGACGGTTTGACGTTTGGAATTTCTGCGCATAAAATGCGCAATAACGGCGGCGCGGCTTGTGGCCGGGGCAAGCAACCTCAAGCTCGGCCGCCTTCGAGTGAAGAGCTTCGATCCGTTTCCGATCTTCGGATTTCGAATTTCGAGTTTCTAATCGCATGGCCAGGCCTAAGTCGTTTCGCAACCCGACGCGGGTGAGCTTGACGCTTGACCGGCGAACTTTGATCAACGCCCGCCGAGTGGCGCGGCGCGTGCAGCGCTCGCTTTCCGAGGTTGTCTCGGAGATCCTGAACGGCCACTTCCGCAAGAACGGGCGGCGAGAGAGGCCGGTGTGATGGACGTTCGAAGCCGTAGCAACGGCCCCTCTGAGGGCGGGAGTCCGCCGGCCCGATTCTCATCGGGCCAGAGACCGGACCCGCCAGAGCCGACCCACGAGCCAGATGCCAGCGGCACGCAGGCAGGCCCGATTATCCGAGGCAAGCGCGTGCTGGTAATGGGCCTCGGGCGCAGCGGGCGCGCGACGGCGATTTGTCTGGCCAAGCGCGGCGCCATCGTCACCGTCACCGACCTCAGGCCTCCGGCGGCTTTTAAGGCCGAAATCGCCGAGCTGATGGCCTACAAGGTGGGCTTGGAACTCGGCGCCCCGATTAACTCCATCAGGGAAGCAAGCTTCTTTGAGAATGATCTGGTGGTCGTCAGTCCGGGCGTTCCCTGGGACGCGCCGCTGCTCGTCGCCGCGCGTAAGCGGCGCGTCCGCGTGGTGCCGGAGATCGAGGTGGCGAGCTGGTTTTTGGCCCAGCCGATCCTCGGCATTACAGGCTCGAACGGCAAGACCACCACCACGACGCTGGTCGGGAAAATGCTCGAAGCTTCGGGCTTTCGGACTTTCGTGGGAGGGAACATCGGCGTGCCGCTAATTTCCGCCGTGGATACGGTTCCCGCCGGCGTGTGGCTGGTGACGGAGCTGAGCAGTTTCCAACTGGAGGGCATCGAAAGCTTCCGGCCGCGCGTGGCCATGCTCCTCAATCTCAGCCGGAATCATTTGGACCGCCACCCAAGCTTTGAGGCGTACGTCTCCGCCAAGGCGCGCATCTTCAAGAACCAGCGGGCGGACGACATCGCGGTGATAAACGCCGACGATGAAAACGTGATGCGCCTTGCGCCCTCCATCGCCTCGCGCAAGGTTTTCTTTAGCCGGCGGCAAAACCTTCCCGAAGGCGTGTTCGTTTCGAAGGGCGAGCTCCGGTACCGCGTGGGAAACCTCGAGCGGGGGCTTCTCGACACCGCCGAGATCCCGCTGCGCGGCGCCTACAACATCGAAAACGTTGCGGCGGCCGCGGCGGCGGCGGCGACCATCGGCGCGGACTTCGACGCCCTGCGCCAAGCCGTCAAACGCTTCCCCGGCGTCGAGCATCGCCTGGAATTCGTCCGCGAAATCCGCAAGGTGCAGTTCTTTAATGACTCGAAGGCGACGAGCGTGGATGCCACTGCGAAATCTCTCTCCGCCTTCGAGCGCGGCGTGCATTTGATTCTGGGCGGAAAAGACAAGGGCGCGCCCTACGTGCCGCTCTGGCCGCTTGTCCGCGAACGCGTCAGCGAAGTGCTGGTCATCGGCGAGGCGGCGAAGAAAATCGCTCATGACCTGGCGGGAGCGGCGGAGATTATCCCCGCCGGAACTCTCGAAACGGCCTTTGAAGAAGCTTTCAGACGCGCCTCGCCGGGCGACGTTGTCCTGCTCGCCCCGGCTTGTTCGAGCTACGACCAGTTTCAGGACTTCGAGCATCGCGGGCGCGTGTTCAAGGAGCTGGTGGAGAGGCTGGCGAGGGACGTCGAGGCGCTACCGCTTGAGTTGCAGCCACGCAATCCTTCGCCCTCCGAAAATCCGAAGGCCGCCCGAATAGCCGAGGTGAGCGCTCAGAGGCCGCCCGGCCCTTCGCCGATTACCGGCGAGCGCTCGATATCGCAAGCGGGCAGAATACCGGCGCCAGTCGCTCGGCCCTCCGCGCCAACCCCTCAACCTTCCGGGGCGGCGGCAGAGGAGCCTTCCGCACGGCCTTCGGCCCCGGCCGGCCACGAGTGGCACTACGTTTACGAGGTGAGCGCGGAGGAAAACGCTCCGCCTCATGAGCAGTTGCCGCAGGAGTTCGACGACACGCTTGAGCTTCAAGCGGAGCAATCCGAGCAGCCCGTCGAGGAGTTGACCGATGCTTGCATGCCCTTTGAAGTACGGGCTGACGCTCGCGCTTCGGGGCCGGCGCCGCCGGTCCGGGTTGAAGCGAGGCGGGGTAAAACTAAGCGGCGCAACAACTGAGCGATGGCCAAGCAACTAGAATCCGACCGCATTCTTTTCGGCGCCGTAGTGGCACTGGTACTCTTTGGCTGCCTGATGGTTTACAGCGCCTCGGCCGTCCTCGCGGCCGAACAGTACGGTTCGAGCTACCATTTCTTGCTGCGCCAGGTCTTTTGGGCGATCTTAGGCTTGGCTCTGATGTTGGTGATGATGAACGTGGAATACCCTCGGCTGGCGAGTCCGCTGGTGGTGTTTCCCGCGCTCGCCATCGAGCTGGTCTTGCTGGCGGCCGTGCTCCTCGTCGCGCCCTCGCACAACGCCCACCGCTGGCTGCGCTGGGGCGGGGCGAGCTTCCAGCCCTCGGAACTGGCGAAAGTGGTGACGGTGATATTCCTCGCCTATTTTCTCGAAACCCGCCGCCGCAAAATCAACGACTGGAAACACACTCTGGCGCCGGTGGCGCTGGTGGCAGGCGCCACGGTGGCGCTGGTCTTGAAGGAGCCGGACCTCGGGACTTCCCTCGCCATCGTCTTGATCGTCGCGGCGATGCTCTTCGCGGCGGGAATGCACTTGCGATATTTTGCCTATGGCGCGCTCGCGGCTGTGCCGCTCCTTTACATCCTCGTCTTCCACGTGGCTTATCGCTATCGGCGAATCACGGCATTCCTCGATCCTTACGCCGACCCGCAGGGCGTGGGCTTCCAGATCATTCAGTCCACGATCGCTGTCGGCACGGGCGGCATCGCGGGCGTAGGGTTGATGGACGGGAAACAGAAGCTTTTCTTCTTGCCCGAGCCCCACACGGATTTCATCTTTGCGGTCATTGGAGAAGAACTGGGCCTGGTGGGGTCCCTGGCGGTGCTGGCGCTGTTCGCGGTCATTCTGGTGCGCGGCCTGCGCGCGGCCATGCGCTGCCGGAGCGGTTTCGGCCGGCTGCTCGCCACGGGCCTCACCGTGATGGTGGTCGGGCAGGCGCTGGTGAACATCAGCGTGGTTGTCGGCGTGCTCCCCACCAAAGGGATTCCCCTCCCCATGCTCAGTTACGGAGGAACGTCGCTGGTGATGAACCTCATGGCGATGGGGATTTTGCTGAATATCTCCCAGCACTCCAGTTGAAGCCTGCCTCGGGCAGGCGAGCGAGGGCGGACAGGTGCAGGCGCTCGAAACGCAAGCCGAAATCCCGACTCCGCAGGCGCGGGGTGCGGCAGAGGGCCGCGCAAAGCCTGAGAGGGAAGAGTCCGTGGCCGGCCGCCGCAGTGCGGAGACCGTTCGCGTCCTCATGGTGGCCGGGGGGACGGGCGGGCACATTTATCCAGCGCTCGCCGTCGCCGAGGAATTGCGGCGCCGGTCGGCGAACGACGAGAGCATCGAATTCCAGATCGAGTTTCTGGGGACGAAGAGGAGTCTCGAGAACCGGGTCATTCCCTCGGCCGGCTTCGTCCTACACGCCGTCGAGGCCCAAGGTCTGAAAGGCATCCGCGGCTGGCGGCGGATTCAAAACTTCATGGTTTTGCCTCGAAGCTCGATAGAATCGGCGATGGTGCTGCGGAATTTTCAGCCGCAGGTGGTGGTAGGGGCAGGCGGCTACTTGGCTGGCCCGGCGATGGTCGAAGCGGCGCTCAAAGATATCCCAACGCTGCTCATCGAGCCGAACGCTCAGCCGGGTTTTACCGGCCGCGCCATCGCGCCCCTGGTCCGTGTGGTGGCGGCGGGGTTTGCGGAAACCGCGGTTTTTTTCGGCGACAAGGCCCACTTGACGGGCTGTCCCGTGCGGCCAGTCTTCCACACCCTTCTGCCGAAAGACCATCGGCCGCCCTGGACGCTTCTGGTGATGGGCGGGAGCCAAGGGTCGCGCGCCATCAACGAATGTGTTTGCCAAGCTTATCCTACGCTGGCTCGGAAGTTTGAGGGATTGAGGCTCATTCACCAGACTGGCGAAAAGGATTACGCCGCCACGTGTGAGGCCTACGCCCGTGCCTCGAAGGGCGAAGGATTCCAGGGCGTCCTGGACGTGCGGGCCTTCATTGACGACGTTCCGGCCGCGATGGCGGAGGCGGACTTGCTGCTCTGCCGAGCCGGGGCGGTGACGGTGGCGGAAATCGCGGCAGCGGGGAAGGCGGCAATTTTTGTGCCTTTTCCGCAGGCTGCCGACCAGCACCAGCTCGCCAATGCGCGCGCTCTTGAGCGAGTGGGCGGGGGGCGTATCATCGAGCAGCGGGAGCTGGCACCCGAGCGGCTGGCCGAAGAGGTCGCGGGACTTTTGTCGGCCCCGGCAGCGCTACTCGGCATGGAGCAGCGCGCGCACCAGATGGCTCGGCCGGACGCGGCAGCGCAAATCGCCGACTTGGTCGAAAAACTGGCGGGCTTGGGGCCGCGGGAAAGAAACAGGGACGAGTATGCTCGGTAAAATTCGCAAAATTCATTTCGTGGGTATCGGCGGAATCGGGATGAGCGGGATCTCCGAGGTCCTGATCAACCTTGGGTTCACGGTCTCGGGTTCGGACCTGAAGGCGTCGGCGGTGACGGCACGGCTGGCACGGCTTGGCGCGCGGGTCTTCGAAGGGCACCGCGCCGAGAACGTCCGAGGCGCGGAAGTGGTGGTAATTTCATCCGCCGTCCGCCCCGACAACCCGGAAATCCTTGAGGCAGGCCGGCTGAAGGTCCCGGTGATTCCGCGCGCTGAGATGTTAGCCGAGCTGATGCGGCTGAAATTTTCCATTGCCGTCGCTGGCGCGCACGGGAAAACCACCACCACCTCGATGATCGCCGTGATGCTGGCGCAGGCGGGCCTGGACCCGACAGCCGTCATCGGCGGCCGACTGGACGCGTTCGGCTCGAGCGCGCGGCTGGGCAAAGGCGAGTTGATGGTGGTCGAAGCCGACGAAAGCGACAAGTCGTTTCTTTGCCTTCTGCCTTCCCTCGCCGTGGTCACCAACATTGACCGCGAGCACCTGGACCAGTACCGCGACCTCGACGATATTGGGGACGCCTTCGTCGCCTTCATGAACCGCGTGCCTTTTTTCGGCGCCGTCGTCGGCTGCGTGGATGCGCCGTGGGGGCCACTGTTCCGGGCGCTCGCTCAGCGCGTCCACCGGCGCGTGACGACTTACGGCATCGAGCCGGGCGCGGATGTTACCGCGCCGGAGGTGAAGCTCGTGCCGCACGGTGCCGAGTTCGAAGCCAACGTTCGGGGGAAATCGCTCGGGCGCTTCTCCATCGGTATCCCGGGCCGGCACAACGTCCAGAATGCTCTCGCCGGTGTGGCCGTAGGGCTGGAACTGGACCTCACGGTCGCCCAAATTCGGGAAGGGCTGGGGCAATTCCGGGGCGCCGACCGGCGGTTCCAAGTGAAGGCGGAAGCGAACGGCGTCACGTTGGTTGACGACTACGGCCATCATCCTTCCGAAATCCGGGCCACGCTCGAAGCGGCGCGGCAACGGGGGGCGCGGCGGATTCTCGCCATCTTCCAGCCTCATCGCTATACGCGCACGATGTTCCTGATGGACGATTTCGCGCACTGCTTCGACGCCTGCGACCGGGTTTACGTGCTCGATATCTATGCGGCCAGCGAGCCACCCATTCCCGGCGTCACCTCCGAGCGGCTGGTCGAGAGAATGAAGGAACTCGGCTTCGACCGCGCGAGCTACGCGGCTTCGGAGGAAACCGCGGTCAAGGAATTGTTGGCTCGGGCCGAGCCGGGCGATTTGCTGATCACCATCGGCGCGGGAAGCATCTCCAAAACCGCCGAACTAGTGGCCGAAGCGCTCGCGGGCCCCTCGACTTCGCTCGGGGCGGTGAGCTTGCCAAAGCGCGTCCCCGCGCGCGAGTAGGTTGAGACATGGCGAGAAGAGACGATATTCCGAGTGAGCTTGACGCCGAGGATGTATCTCCCTTTCGGCGGAGGACGCGCGAAGTGGTTGTCCGCCGAGGGCGCGTGCCGCGTCGCTTAGGGGCGATTCTGAAGTGGATTTCGCTCACGGCGCTGGTCGCGGCGCCGCTGGTCTACGGCGGCTACGAATTGGCCGCTTACGCCCTGACCTCGCCGCGGTTTTCCGTGCGTTCGGCCGAAGACGTCGTTCTGGTCGGAAACCGCTTCGTCACGCGGGATGATATCCTGAACGCGCTGGGGATGACGTCGGAGGGGCGGGGGGCAGGGGCAAACATCCTCCAGGTGTCGCTCGAGGAGGTGCGGCGGCAAGTGGAATCCCTTGCCTGGGTGCGCTCCGCCACCGTTGCGCGCAGTTATCCCAACCGGCTGGTGGTTCGAATCGTCGAGCGCGTTCCCATCGCCTTCCTGAACGTCGGGGGACGGGTGAAGCTGGTGGACGAGGAAGGCATTGTGCTCGACAAGCCTGATGGCGCATCCTTCGCCTTTCCGGTGCTCGCGGGATTGGACGCGGCATCCAACCCTGCAGACGAGCGCGCACGGGTGGCCATGTTTCAGAAATTCATGCGCGAGGTCGGCGACGATGCCTTCGCCTCCGGCTGGCTGATCTCGGAGGTGAACCTTGCCGACCCCGATGACGTTCAGGCGGTGCTGGTAGAGGGGCTCACGACGATTCAGGTGCATTTCGGGCATGAGGATTTCCCGGAGCGCCTCGGGAATTTCTTCCGGCTTCTTCCCGAGGTCCAAAAGACCCACGCGATTGTGGACTCTGTGGACTTGCGCTATCGCGGCCAGATCGTCGTCAATCCTCAGAAGCCGACGCCCCCCGGCCATGGCCAGCCGCTGTCCTCAAACGCAGGGGAAGGGATTCACTGACTTTAACGATGGCCAAGAAGGACTACTACGTGGCCGGGCTGGACCTCGGCAGCTACAAGACGCGGGCGCTGATTTGCCAGCCAGGCGAGGAAGGAAAACTGGAGGTCACGGGCTTTGGGGAGGCGGATTCCCGAGGCTGGCGCAAGGGCGTCGTCGTCAATCTGGACGCCGTCGTGCTCGCGCTCAAAAAGGCCGTTGAACAGGCCGAGGCGCAGGCGGGCCTGCCCGTCGAGACGGCCTACGTGGGGGTGGGCGGCGCGCACATCAAGGGCGTGAGCTCGCGCGGCGGCTTGAGCTTAGGGAAGGCCAGTAAGGACACCCGCGAAGTTACCCAAGAGGACGTGACCCAGGTCATCGAGACCGCGCAGGGCATCGCGCTCCCGCCCGACCGCGAGCGACTTCACGTCGAGCAACAAGAGTATCTTGTAGACTCGCAGGGTGACTTCCGGAATCCCGTCGGGATGGCGGGGTCGCGGCTGGAAGTGAACGTCCACATTATCACGGCTTCCAAGCAGGCGCACCAGAACGTGGTGACGGCCGTCAATCGCGCGGGCGTGGAAGTGAAAGATACGGTGTACGAGCCGCTGGCCTCGGGCCTCGCTTGCCTCGCCCCGGACGACCGGGAATTGGGCGTGGCGCTCGTGGATATTGGCGCGGGCTCAACCGACTTGATTGTGTACTCGCGGGGCTCCGTTCGCCACACCGCGGTGGTGCCGGTGGGCGGCGAGCACTTCACCAACGACGTCGCCGTGGGACTCCGCACCCCCATCCCGGAAGCGGAAAAAATGAAGCGCGCCTGGGGCGAGCGCGATTTCACCAAGCCCGGCTATACGGTCCTGGAAGTCTCGAGCGTCGGCGAGCGGCCCATGCGCGCGGTGAGCTATGCGATGCTCAGCGATATCCTCGAACCGCGCGGCGAGGAGCTGGTGGAACTGGTGGGGGCAGAGCTGGCCCGCTCGGGCTTCGAAAAACAACTGGGCGCGGGGGTGGTGCTGGTGGGCGGGGGAGCGAAGCTTGGTGGCTTGGCGGCGATTGCGGAAGCGGTGCTCGGGATGCCCGTCCGCGTGGCCTCCCCCCGCGGCCTGGGGAAGATGGGCGAAAGGCTTACCGACCCGGCCTACGCCACCGTGATCGGACTCATCGCCTATGCCAACCGCCTCGAGTTGCTTAAGGGCAAGGAGGAAACCACCTGGAGGGGCCGGCTCTGGAGAGCCTTGGGAGTCAAAGGTGATTAAGGGCAAGTGATGAGTGGCGAGTGGCCGGTGGCAAGTACTGACGGATGAGCCGCCGCCGGTTTTTTGCTTGCCACTTGCCACTAACCACTTGCCACAGCTCTTCGAAGAGGAGGGAAGACAATGGCACCCGAAACCGAGGGTAACGAACTGCGCGTGGATTTCTCGGACGAGCTCCGTATAGGCGCCAAACTGAAGGTTATCGGCGTCGGTGGGGGCGGTGGGAACGCGGTCAACCGCATGATTGTCGCGAAGCTCGAAGGCATCGAGTTTATGGTGGCGAACACCGACGTCCAGGCGTTGGAGGCTTCGCAAGCCCCGGTCAAAATCCAGATCGGCGCGAAGCTTACCAAGGGACTGGGGGCGGGCGCCAATCCCGAAATTGGCCGGCGAGCCGCGCTCGAAGACACGGAAAAGATCATTGACGCCCTGGAAGGCGCCGACATGGTGTTTGTAACCACGGGCCTGGGCGGGGGCACGGGCACGGGCGGCGCACCCATCGTCGCGAGTCTCGCGCGCGAGCTCGGCGCGCTGACCGTCGGGGTGGTCACCAAACCCTTTGCCTTCGAAGGCAAGCGCCGAATGGCTCAGGCCGAGCAGGGCCTGGCGGAGCTTTCCGAGGCCGTGGATACGGTCATCTGCATCCCGAACGAGCGCCTGATGCAATTTGTGGATAAAGGCACCAGCTTCTTCGAGGCGTTTCGCATCGCCGATGACATCCTGCGTCAGGGGGTGCAGGGCATCTCCGATATAATCGCAATAACAGGTATCATCAACCGAGATTTTGCAGATATCAAGACCATTATGAAAGGTATGGGATACGCGGTGATGGGCACTGCGGTGGCGAACGGCCCGAACCGCGCCGTCGACGCCGCCAACCGCGCCATCTCCAGCCCCTTGCTCGAAGACGCTTCCATCAACGGCGCGCAGGGAATCTTGCTGAACATCACCGGCTCGTCCAAGCTGACGCTGCACGAGGTCCACGAAGCTTCTACCATCGTTCAGAAGGCCGCCGCCGAAAACGCCAACATCATCTTCGGCGCGGTCCACGATGAGTCCATGAAAGAGTCCGTGAAAGTCACTGTCATCGCCACGGGCATTAAAGCGGAAAAGATGGGGATGAAGCCCCACACCATGCTTTCTCCCGCTCTGCGCACGGCGCAACAAAGCGTCAAGAGCGCCATGGCGAGAAAAGAGAAGCCGCCGCTCATCGCTGCCACCCCAGACGTTCCGGCAACCCCCGTCCCCGACGACGATTTCGAGGTGCCCACGTATATCCGCAAAGCGCAGCGGCAGGATACCAAGTAAGGAGGCCGCCCTTCCCGCTCAGCCGGGAGCGAGCGCCCCACTGTCCGGCGCGAAGCGAATAAGAAATCTCATTTGAGTCGAAACCGGTCAGGAGTGACATTCGTCTTAAGACTTAGTATGGCCAGCAGCGCAGGGAGAACTGTTGTTTTCGCATGGCTGTTTGCCGGAATGGCCTTTGCGCCGGTCAGCGCGCTCGCCCAGCAGCCGGGCGGCACGCCCGGGCAAGCCGTTCGGCCCGTGGGCGTCGTGGCAGAGATTCAACCCGGACGGCTGATTCTGAAGACCGACGCGGGCCCGAGCATCGAAGTCCGAGTGCCCGAAGGGGTTGCGGTCCTGCGGGTTCCGCCCGGCGTGAAGGACTTGAAGGCGGCCACCAAGATCAGTGCCGGCGACCTCGCCGTAGGCGATCGCATTTTCATCAAAGGCCGCCTTTCCGAGGACCAACAGAGCGTCGTCGCAGCCACCATCATGGTGATGACCAAGGTGGAGCTTGCGGCGGCGCGCCAGAAAGAGCAGGAGGATTGGCAGAAGCGCGGGATAAGCGGCGTGGTCAAGGAGCTAAACCCGGCGGCGAAGGAATTGACTCTCGCGGTCCGCAATGTCCCGTCAACGCCCGCGAATCCCACGCATCCGGTCGTCGTCACGATGGCGCCCGGCGCCCCTTTGCTCCGTTACTCTCCCGACTCGGTGAAATTCAGCGACGCAAAGCCGAGTTCACTTGAAGAAATTAAAGTCGGCGACCAAGTGCGCGCGCTCGGAACGAAAAGCGAGGATGGAATGCGTTTTGCCGCGGAGGAGCTGGTCTCCGGGACATTCCGAAATATCGCCGCAACCGTAGTTTCCTCCGACGTGGCCGGTGGCACCTTGACGTTGAAGGACCTTGCCACGGGGGAGCCGGTTCTGGTTCGCACCAACCCGGATTCCAAATTGCACACGCTCCCGCCGTTCATCGCGATGATGATTGCCAGATTTAATTCCGGGCAACCGGATGCAGGTGGCCCCGGCAGCGGTGCCCGTCAACCGACGGGCCGGAGCGGTGGGCCTCGAGGGAAGGCGGTGACAGGCGGCGAGGTCGGCGGCGCCAATCGCCCAACGGGTGAAGGCTTTGGCGGACCAGGCGGCATGGGCGGCGCTCCGCGCGACTTCAACCAGATGCTTGATCATATGCCGCCCCTTTCGCTCGGGGACTTGAAGCCGGGCCAGGCACTGATTGTGGTTAGCACTGAGGGTGTGAAGCCTTCGGAAGTGACGGCCATCGCCGTCCTCGCCGGCGTCGAGCCGATTCTTGAAGCTCGGCCGAAGGGTAGCAACCAGGTGGTTCTCGGGCCCTGGAATATGACCGTGGGGGGTGGCGGTGAAGAGGGAGGGCCGTGAGCCAAGGGCCGCGCGATTGAAGCGCGACGCCGTCTTCGGCGCGAACGATCTAACGCACTCTGCAGAATAGAGGCGGATGGGATGTCACAAAAGGTTTTGGAGGACTGGGGAATGAACAGGAGAATTCACAATATCGGGCGAAGGCTTTTGGCGGGACTGGCGGTGGTCTGTTTCTCCGGGGTGCTGTGGGGGCAGATAAAGGACACCGTCGTGCGAGGGCAGGTGACCGACTCGTCGGGCGCGGTGGTGCCGGCCATTGCGGTCACGCTCATCGGGTCGGGTGGCGCCGCGCTAGTAGCGCAGACCAACGAGCGTGGCGAGTATGTTTTCCGCCATCTCCCGCCAGGTAGCTACGTCCTCGAGGTCCATGTCAAAGGCTTCCAGGATTTTCATAAGACGGACCTGGCAGTCGCCAGCGGCCAGACCGTGGTCGCCAACGCCCAGCTCGTGGTGGCCATGGAAAAACAGAAAGTCACCGTGGAGTCCCAGGCCAACCGGCTGAGCGTCTCCTCCGAAAATAACGCCAGTGCGTTGGTGTTGAAGGGCGAGGACCTGAATTCCCTGTCCGACGACCCCGACGAGCTCCAAAGTGAACTGCAAGCTTTGGCCGGACCTTCCATGGGTCCGAACGGCGGGCAGATCTACATTGACGGCTTCACCGGCGGCCAGCTTCCGCCTAAGTCGGCCATTCTCGAAGTGCGCGTCAACCAGAACCCGTTCTCCGCCGAATACGACCGGCTCGGCTACGGCCGTATTGAGATCACCACCAAACCGGGTTACGCCCAGTTCCATGGCCAGTCATTCGTCAACTTCAATAATTCCGCGTTCAATTCCCGGAACCCGTTTACGCCCACCGTGCCGCCTTACCACTCCATCTTCTTCGATGGGAACGTCGGCGGGCCGCTGGGGAAGAAGGCGTCGTTCTTCCTCGACGGGGGGCGGCGAAACATTCAGGACAGATCCATCGTAAGTGCTTTCGTTCTAGATCCCAGCTTCAATCCCGTTCCGTTCAGCCAGGCGGTGTTCGCCCCGCAGACTCGCACGGAGTTCAGTCCTCGTTTCGACTACCAAATGGGAACCAACAATGTCCTTACAGTGCGCTACCAGATCGAAAAAAACGACCGGACCAACAACGGTATCGGGCAGTTTAACCTCCCGTCGTTCTCGTACGACTCGGATAATACCGAAAACTCTATCCACATGAGCGACACGCAGGTGGTGAGCGCAAAGATTGTGAACCAGACCCGTTTTCGCTACCGTCGTGAGACGAACGACCAGACGCCCCTGAGCCTCGATCCGACCATCCGCGTAGTGGGGGCGTTCACGAGTGGGGGTTCGAGCGGCGGCAAGAGCTTGGATACGGTGAACAACTACGAGTTTCAGAACATGACGTCGTTTTCTTTTGGGAAGCACTCACTGGCAGTTGGGGGGCGCCTGCGAGACAGCGAGGAGTCGAACACCTCCAGCGGCGGCTTCAACGGCACCTTTACTTTCCCTTCGATCGCTGCCTATCAGGCTGCCGAGAAAGCTCTTCAGGCGTGCTCGGGTCAGCCTGTCTGCGAGACCGGCGGCGCTAGTCAGTTCACGTTGGTGGCTGGGAACCCGCTGGCTGCGGTCGGCCTCTTCGACGCTGGCGTTTATGCGCAGGACGACTGGCGGATCCGGCCGAAAATCTCACTCAGCCTTGGCCTGCGTTTTGAGACGCAGAACGACATCAATGATCACGCCGACTTCGCTCCGCGCCTGGGTCTCGCCTGGGGGCTCGGCCGGGGCGTGGCGCCGAAGATGGTGCTCAGGGCCGGCGCGGGCGTTTTCTACGACCGCTTCGGAGAGGGCCAGGTGCTCCAGGCCTTGCGCCGGAACGGCATCATCCAGCAAGATTACATCGTTCCATCACCCACTTTCTTCCCGAACATTCCCCAAGTCAGCGATTTGGGCGCTGTTCCCGTGACCCAGAAAACGGTGTACCGAATCGCCCCGAGCTTACAGGCGCCCTACACCATTCAAGGGGCCGTAGGCCTGGAGCGCCAAGTGACGAAGACCGCCACCGTCTCCGTCACCTACCTCAAGGCGCACGGCGTCCATCAGCTCCTAACGCGCAATATCAACGCGCCGCTACCCGGAACCTTCGATCCTGCGGACCCTTCGAGCGGCGTGCGGCCGTTCGGCCCAGTCGGGAACATTTACCAATATGAGTCGGACGGGCTCTTCAACCAGGACCAGTTGATCGCGAACTACAACGTTCGCGCCGGCACCAAGCTGTCGCTTTTCGGCTTCTATTCGCTCAGCTACGCCAAAAGCAACGCGACCGGCGCCGGAAGTTTTCCGATGAACTCCTACGACATCGCGGCCGATTACGGGCGGGCGGCTTTCGACGTCCGGCATCGGGTCTTCCTGGGCGGCACCATCGGTCTGGCGCGCGGCTTCCGCTTGAGCCCTTTTATGATGGCGAGTTCGGGGTCGCCGTATAACATCTCCGTCGGGCAGGACTTGAACGGCGATTCGATCTTCAACGACCGGCCCGGTGTGGTGAGCCCCGGCACGGCCGGGCCAAACGTCGTGGCTACCTCGCTCGGCACTTTCGATCTGAATCCGCTTTCCGGCGAGACCATTCTGGGACCCAATTTCGCGGAGGGCCCGGGCCAGTTCAGCTTGAACATGCGGCTTGCGAAGACGTTTGGCTTTGGGGAGAAGAAAGGGGAAACCGGCGGCGGCGGTTTCGGTGGCGGTCGTGGAGGGGGCCCACGCGGAGAGGGGCTCGGGGGCCGCGGCCTGAGCGGCGGCGGTGGTGGCGGCGGGGGTTTCTGGGGCGGCCAGCCCACCAACCGGCGATACAACCTCGAGTTCAGCCTGATGGCCCACAACGTCTTTAACTTCGTGAACCTCGCGACGCCGGTCGGCAACCTCACTTCGCCCCTCTTCGGAAAGTCGAATTCGATTGCCGGCGGCTTTTTCTCGAGCCAGGCGGCGAACCGCCGCCTCGACTTGATGATGCGGTTCACGTTTTAGCTGGGTAGTGAAGACAAAATCAAACTGTCGAGGGTCCGGGAGGGGGCGGGTTTTGGAAGCTTGCAGCGGCGGCTTCGACCGTCGGGAAGGCCTTCACGACGGAATCCATGTGCGTGATTCTGAAAGTGTCGGCGACTTTCTTTTGGGGCGACGAGAGCACCAGGTTTCCCCCGGCTTTCTTGGCCTTGCCGTAGCAGGCGACCACCGTGCCTAAACCCGCGCTGTCCATGAACTCGAGTCCCCCCATTTCCAACACCAAGCGGGCCTTGTTGGCCCGCAGTAGCCCGTCAACCCTTTGAAGCAAGAGCTGACAAGCCTCACCCAGGGTGAGCCTTCCGACGAGCGCGACTACCGCGACGTCGGGTTCGGCGTCTCGGACTTGAATCGTCATGGCGGAGTACTCCTTCAGACTGCTCGACCGAAACGGCCGGGATCTTTCGGGGCTGCTATCCTAGCGAGACCCGAATCCGAAGTCAACGCAACGAAAGTCTTGACACTGCAACCGGTAATCTTCGCGCCCACTTCCCCTCCCGCAGCGGGCGATTTTGCGGAGGCCACTGTTGGCCCTATAATAGGGCGGTCTTGGGAGCCCCGGTTTCCCCATGGAGAAAACCGACTTGAAGATTCGCGCGGCTTACGCGGAGTGCCGGAAGCTGGCTTGCCGGCACTACGAGAATTTTCCGGTGGCTTCGCGTCTCGTCCCTCGGGCGAAGAGGGATGCGCTGGCGGCGATTTACGCTTTCGCCCGAGGCGCAGACGATTTTGCCGACGAGCCCAATGTCGCAGCGCGCCTCGCGCACCTGGCCGAGTGGGGCTCGAAACTCCGAACTTGTGTCGCCGGCGAGCCCGCCGCGGCTGGCGAGCCCGGCGCTGCTTTCCCACCAGTGGCGGCGAATCCGCCGGATGAGGCCGGCCCGGTTTTTCTCGCCCTCGGGGACACTATCCGAAGGTTCGCTTTATCCGAGGAGCATTTTAAAAACCTGCTTCGCGCCTTCGAGTCCGACGTGCGACAGAGCCGCCATCCTAATTTCGATTCGCTGGTCGCGTACTCTTCTTGTTCTGCCAATCCAGTCGGCCGGCTGGTTTTGGAATTATTCGGTCACCGCGACACCCGGCTTTTCAAGCTTTCGGACTCGATTTGTACGGCCCTCCAGCTCACCAATTTCTGGCAGGACGTGCGAGTGGACCTTGCGCGCGATCGCGTTTACCTGCCGATGGAGGACCTTGCTCGCTTCGGCGTTTCGCTCGACGAGCTTCGAGAGGGGCGGCTCGATGGGCGCTGGCGCCGGCTGATGGCGCTCGAAGTTCGGCGGACGAGAGAGCTTTTCGAGCGTGGCAGAAGTCTTCCGGAAAAAGTTGTCCCCGAACTTCGCCCCCAGCTCCGGCTGACGTGGCTCGGCGGGGCGACGATCCTCGACCGCATTGAAGCAGCCGATTTTGACGTTTTCAACCGGCGCCCGAAACTCACTCGGCTCGACTTCGCGCGCCTGTATTGGCGAGCCCGCCGCGCGCTCGAACCTTTGCCCGGCGGCGCACAAGTGTCCATGTCATGCTGAGCGGAGCCCCGACTCCTCCGGGCGGAGCGAAGCATCCCTTTTGACCGTAGCGTTTCCTGAAAGGGATTCTTTGCTCCCTTCGACCTCGCTCAGGGACGATGAGCAGAGTCGAACCGTTCGCTGAGAATGACAGGCCATCGAATGTGCGAGAATGGCAGGCCATCATATGGCCCACTTTCTTCCCTCACGCGACATGAGGGAAGCCCGGCAAGAAGGCATGGCGGTCTCGATCGAGGCATCCGGAAACCGGCATTTCACGAACGCCCTGGCGACGAACTTCTACTACTCCTTCCTCTTCTTGCCGCGCGAAAAGCGCGAGGCCATCGAAGCCGTCTATGCCTTTGCGCGGCGCGGAGACGACCTGGCCGACGGAGCGCTCTCGCCCCAGGAAGCCGCGCGCGAAATCGCGCTTCACCGCCAAGCCCTCGACCGCTGCTATGCGGGCGATCCATCCAAGAGCGGCGTGGACGGCGAACTCGCCGCGCTCGCGCGGGCCATCCGCCGTTTTCATATCCCTCGCCGTCCATTCGATGACCTCATTCTTGGCCTCGAGATGGACCTCGGGATGGACCGCTCGGCGGCGACGTACCGGACCTTCGAAGAGCTTCAGGTCTATTGCCATCGCGTCGCAGGGACCATCGGCCTCATCTCGATCGAAGTCTTCGGGTATCGCAGCCCCACCGCGAGTGACTACGCCTTGAATCTGGGCACGGCGCTGCAACTGGTGAACATCCTGCGCGATCTCCAGGCGGACGCTCGGCGCGGGCGGGTTTACCTCCCGCAGGAAGACATGGACAGGTTCGGGGTATCCGCGGCGGATCTTGCCGAGGGCCGCACCACGAGCTCATTCGTCGAGCTCCTGCGGTTCGAATGCGGCCGCGCGCGAGGCTTTTTTGATCGGGCGCGCGCGAACCTCGCCGCCGAAGACCGCCGCTCACTGGTCGCGGCCGAGATCATGGGCGCGATCTATTGGCGCCTGCTGCGGCGAATCGAGAAATGCGCTCACCGGGTCTTCCGCGGAAGAGTCCACCTTTCGCGCCCGGTAAAGTTTTGGACGGCGCTCTCCGTCTATTGCGGCGCGGAATGGCAGAAATAGATTTCTGGATTGCCGATTGATGATTTTCGATTTCTTCAATCGCGAATCAACAATCGGCAATGAGTAGTCGGCGATCGGGGTCCACGAATCCAGAATGGATGAGGTTGTAATTATCGGCGGAGGTTTTGCGGGCCTGGCGGCGGGTGTAGCTCTCGCCGAGGCCGGGCGGCGCGTGCGCCTCCTCGAGCAGAAACCTTATCTGGGCGGGCGCGCGCGTTCGTTCGTGGACTCGGCGACCGGCTCGGTGGTGGATAACGGGCAACACCTGATGATGGGCTGCTACCACGCGACGCGCCGGTTCTTGCTGGCCATCGGCACACTCGACTGCCTGGCGTTCCAGCCCGACCTGCGCGTTGCGTTCGTCGAACCCGGGCGTGGCCTGACAAGGCTCGAATGCTCGAGATGGCCGGCACCCTGGCACCTGCTCTTCGGCGTGCTCGCCTCGGATAGTCTCGCGGCCGGAGAAAAGCTCGAAGTCGCGCGTCTTAGCCGGCGGCTCGCCGCGCGCGAGGCTCGTGGGGCGGACCAGGGAGTGGGCAGCGGTGGAAGCCGGGGATTAACGGTTGAGGAATGGCTCCAGAGCCTTGGCCAATCCGAACGCCTTCGTCGGAATTTCTGGGACCTGCTTTGCATCGCTGCCATGAACGAAGACCCGCGCCGCGCTTCGGCGGCGCTTTTCGAGCACGTGCTGCGCCTCGCGCTTTTTCAGTCGCCCGAGGATTCCTGCCTGGGCATACCGCGCGTGGGACTGAGCGAGTGCTACACACGAGCTGCTTCGGACCTCATCTCGGCCCGCGGCGGGCGCGTCGAGGTCGGGCGAAGCGTCTCGAGCCTTCTCGTTCGGCGCGATGGCGCGGGAGGAGCGGCGCCAATCTTGGAAGGGGTTGTGCTGTCCGATGGTGAGAGAATTCAAACTCGAGCCGTCCTGAGCGCCGTCCCTTGGCACGCCTTCCTTGAGTTCTTGCCGGAGGAGCTGGCACGCGCCGAGCCTTTCTTTTCGAAGATCCGGATTTTGCGCCCTGCGCCCATTATTTCAATCAACCTGTGGTTCGACCGCCCCATAACCGACCTTGATTTTGTCGGCTTGCGCGGGACCACCATCCAATGGCTCTTCAATAAGAGCCATATTGTCGGTTCGCCCGGTCACTTGGTTTCGCTGGTCTTGAGTGGCGCACGCGAGCACGTGGATCGCTCCAGAGAGGAATTGCTCAGCTTGGCAATCGAAGACCTGGGGCGCCTCTTTCCCGCTGCCCGAGGTGCCAAGCTTCTGCACTCGGTCGTTATCAAGGAAAGGCTCGCCACTTTTTCGCCTTCCGTCGAATCCGCAGACGCCCGCCCGACGGCCCGCACGCCCATTCGCGGGCTCTACCTCGCCGGAGACTGGACGGATACCGGCCTTCCTGCCACGATTGAAGGGGCGGTTGAAAGCGGCTACACTGCCACAGGAGAAATTCTGAGCGGAAGCTGACGGCCATAAATGAAGGCCGTCGGCAAACGGCAGGGGCTTGGCGAGGAGGCGAATCCTTTGAATAGGCGCTTAGGAATTGGAATAGTCATTTTCGGGACCTTGTGTGCGATCAGGCTGGTCGGCGGCTTGTCAGTCATTGGGGAAGTGAAGTTACGGCAAGAAGGCACAGCTCAAAAGGCGACGCTGACCGAGAAGGCGGACAAGGGCGACGCACGTCTCGGCGGCGCGTACCGCTTCGAGCGGGGCGGATGGATCTACCTGCACCTCGCCGGCACTCCCGCCCAAATCGGTTTCCAGCACGGCTACCTGCTCGCGCCCGAAATCAAAGACGCTTTCGAGGCCGTGAAGCTCACCGACACGCACGGGACCGAAAAAGACTGGGAGTTCTTCCGCCAGGCGGCGCGCGAGATGCTCTGGCCAAAGATGGACCCGGAATACCAAGCGGAGATTGACGGAATCGTGGAAGGGTTGAAGGCTCGCAATGTCGGGCTCGACCGCGACGACGTGGTGGCGCTGAACGCTTTTGAAGAGCTGCCCGATTATTACGTCCCCTGGTACAACGCTCAGCATAAAGTCGCCGGCGCGCCGAAGATCGTGCCGACGGGGAATTGCAGCGCCTTTGTGGCCACGGGGTCTTACACGCGCGACGGCCGCGTCGTCATCGCGCACAACAACTGGACGAGCTACTTGGAAGGGGAGCGCTGGCGCATCATCTTCGACATCGTTCCTGAGAAGGGCTTCCGCATCCTGATGGACGGCTTCCCGGGCCTCATCACCAGCGACGACGATTTCGGCGTCAACTCCGCGGGGATCATGATTACGGAGACGACGATCACACAGTTCGTGGGCTGGGACCCGAACGGCAAGCCCGAATTCATGCGCTCGCGCAAAGCGCTTCAATACGCCAATTCCATTGACGAATACGTCCGCATCATGCTCGACGGGAACAACGGCGGCTACGCGAACGACTGGCTGCTCGCCGACAACAAAACCAGGGAGGTGGCGCAGTTCGAGCTGGGCTTGAAAGCCTACAAGCTCTGGAGGTCAAAGGACGGCTATTTCGTGGGCTCGAACTTCGCGCTAGACCCGGCCGTCATCAAAGAAGACACGACTTTCAACCCCTCGAATCCCGCAAGCTCTCCGAACGCCCGCCGGGCGCGCTGGGAAGAATTGATGAAGCAATATAAGGGGAAGATTACGGTCCATCGGGCCGAGCAATTCCTTTCCGACCATTACGACGCGTATTTGAAGAAGCAAGGGGCTGACGAGCACACGCTCTGCGGACACACCGACGCTTCGCCGCGCGGTATCCCGGAATGGAACTGGGGGCCGAGCTATCCCGGTGGCGCCGTGCAGGGCAAAGTCATTGACGGCGAAATGGCGAAGAGAATGACCTTCGCTGCCCGGCGTGGGCATCCGTGCGGTGAAAACTTTCTCGCCGCCCCGTTTCTTAAGGCGCACCCGGAGTACTCTTGGCAACAACCGGTGCTCCGCGACATGATCGCCGGCCCGTGGACGGTCTTCCACTCCGGTCAGCGATGACCAATGGGAGGAGGGCTTTGGGGTCAAAGAACCCGGCCACGCGTGTAGAGATCCTCCCGCTTCCAGCCGCGGTCGGTGTTGCGGCTCCCACAGAGCGGAAATTTTTCGGTGAGCGCTTCGACTTCGTTGCGCACGCGCTGGGTGACGGATTCATCGTCGAGGTGGTGGAGCACTTCGGCGATCCAGCCGCCGATCCCGCGCATCTCAGGCACTTTCATGCCGCGCGTGGTGACGGCGGGCGTGCCGATGCGGATGCCGCTGGCGGTCATGGGCGGGTTCGTATCGAAGGGGATGGCGTTCTTGTTGACGGTGATGCCCGCGCGCTCGAGCGCCTGCTCGGCCTGCTTGCCGGTGATGCGCTTCGAGAAAACGTCCACGAGCATCAGGTGGTTGTCCGTGCCGCCGGAGACAATGCGGAATCCCTGCTCGGCGATGGTCTCCGAGAGCTCGCAGGCGTTCGCGACAATTTGCTTTTGGTAATCGCGGAATGAGGGGTCGAGCGCTTCCTTGAAGCAAACGGCTTTGGCCGCGATGACGTGCATGAGCGGCCCGCCCTGTAGGCACGGAAAGACGGCCCTGTCGAGCTCCTTGGCGAACTGGGCTTTCGAAAACACCGCGCCGCCGCGCGGCCCGCGCAAAGTCTTGTGCGTGGTGGTGGTGACGAAGTCGGCGTGCGGGAAGGGGCTCGGGTGGAGGCCGGTGGCGACGAGCCCCGCGATGTGCGCCATGTCCACCATCAGCAAGGCGCCGGAATGCTTCGCAATCTCGCCGAAGCGCGCGAAGTCGAGCGTGCGCGGGTAGGCGCTGGCCCCTGCGATGATGAGTTTCGGCCGGTGCTCCATCGCCAGCCGCTCGAGCTCGTCGTAATCAATCGTCTCCGTATCCTGGCGCACGCCGTACGGGACGATTTTGTACATCTTGCCGGAAAAATTCAGCGGGTGGCCGTGCGTCAGGTGGCCGCCGTGCGCCAGGTTCATGCCGAGCACCGTGTCCCCGGGCTTGAGCACGGTCATGTAGACGGCTTGATTGGCCTGCGCGCCCGAGTGCGGCTGAACGTTCGCGTGTTCGGCGTGGAAAAGCTCTTTGGCGCGCTCGATGGCGAGCGATTCCGCGACATCCACAAACTCGCACCCGCCATAGTAGCGTTTGCCCGGAAGGCCTTCGGCGTATTTGTTCGTCATCACGGAGCCGAGTGCTTCGAGCACCGCTTCGCTGACGAAATTCTCGGAAGCAATCAGCTCGAGCGTGCGGGCTTCGCGGTCAGCTTCGAGCTTGATGGCGCGGGCGATGTCGGGATCCACTTCTTCCAAGCGGCGGTTACGAAAGGGCGAATCTGTGCTCATGACTTGTTCTCCGAAGGCGGAGCATCCAAGGCGTAAATTTTATCCACTCGGCGCGCGTGCCGGCCGCCGAGAAAGGAAGTGGCAAGCCAAGAGTCGACAATTTTCTCGGCCGTGGCGGCGTCGGTAAGACGGCCCCCCATAGTGAGGATGTTGGCGTTGTTGTGGGAACGGGCAAGCTGCGCCGAAAGCGTGTCGTTGCACGGCGCGGCACGGACGCCGTGGATTTTGTTGGCGGTGATGGCGACGCCCAGCCCCGTACCACACATCAGCACGCCGAAGTCGGCCTGCTTCGCCGCTACCCTTCGCGCCACCTTGACGGCGTAGTCGGGGTAATCCACCGATTCCGTCGAGTTCGTCCCCAAGTCTTCGACCTCGAAGCCCTTTTTCTTAAGGTAGTCGCGGACGCTCTCCTTGAGATGAAAGCCCGCATGGTCGGAGCCGACAGCGATCCTGAGCTTCTCTGCCACAGTTCACCCCCCCGCCCCCATTAAACCACAGATTCCCCTGCCCGGCACTTCCGCCGGCTCCCGATAGCGGTGTCATTTGGAATCGGATCCGTTTCGAAGAACCGGTCATTCCCGCGAAAGCGGGAAACCAGTGTCGCCAAGGCGACCGCATTTCCAATCGCTTGCGGACGAGATTCCCGCCGGAATGACTCGTCAGCCGACGGGTTTCGAAAGGGATCCGATTCCAAATGACACCACCACGGTCTTGCGGGTTTGTTGACATGATTTAGACCTGCCCCTAGAATCAAATCTTCTCGAACTTCAGTAGATTCCCGCTTTCGCGGGAATGACGTGCACCGGCGGAAAAGTCTTTATGGCACTGCGTTTCCACAACACGCTTTCAGGCCGGGTGGAGGACTTCCAGCCGCTCGAAGACAAGCGAGTGCGCATGTACACCTGCGGGCCGACGGTTTACGATCTGCCTCACATCGGCAACTACCGCACCTTCGTCTTCCAGGACGTCCTCCGGCGATTCCTGAAATATCGAGGCTTCGAGGTTTTCCAGGTGATGAACCTGACGGACGTGGACGACCGCACCATCGCCAATTCTTTGGCGGCGGGAAAGACGCTGCGCGATTACACCGAGCCCTACGTCCAGGGATTCGAAATTGACCGCCAGCTCTTGAATTTGGAAAAGCCCGAGGTCCTCACCCGCGCCACCGACCATATCGACGACATGGTGAAGCTGATCCAGAAATTGCTCGCGAACGGCCACGCCTATTCGAGCGACGGCGCCGTCTACTACCGCGTGCACAGCTTCAAAGACTACGGCAAGCTTTCCAAACTCGATTTCACGGGCCTGCGCGACGGAGCGCGCGTGGACAGCGACAAATATGACAAAGACAACGCCCGGGACTTTGTCCTCTGGAAAGCCTGGAAAGACGGAGAGCCCTACTGGGAGACGCCGCTCGGCCGGGGCCGGCCCGGATGGCACATCGAGTGCTCCGTGATGGCGATGCGGTACCTCGGGGAAACGCTGGACATCCACTCCGGCGGCAGCGACCTCATCTTTCCCCACCACGAAAACGAAATCGCGCAAAGCGAAGCCGCCACGGGAAAGCCCTTCGTTCGTTACTGGCTGCACGCCGAGCACCTGATCGTTAACGGCGAAAAGATGTCCAAGTCGGTGGGGAATTTCTACACCCTGCGCGACCTCATCGCGAACGGCCACCGACCAAGCGCCGTGCGCTACCTGCTGGCCTCGGTGCCGTTCCGCAAGCCGCTGAACTTCACCATGGACGGCCTGGTGCAGGCGCAAAAATCGCTCGAGCGGCTGCGCAACTTCCAGGATCGGCTGACCAGGGAAAATTTCCCGCCGGGCGAGGACGAGGCGCTTCGGGCGAAAGCGGAGTCCGAACTCAAGGCGATGGAGGAAGCCCTCGACGACAATCTCAACACCGCAGAAGCGCTCGCCGCCATCTTCAATCTGGTGCTCGAAGGAAACACGGCCATGGACCAGGGCCGTTTCCGCGCCGGGAATCGCGATGCATTTCTCGACGCGCTGGCGCGGTGGGACGGCATCTTCGCCGTGCTCGCGGACGACGACTACGAGAAGCTAGAGAAATTTGGCCTGGTCAAGGGGATTGAAGCATCGTCTGAGGTTTCGACGGCCCCGCCTCGGAGGGACTCCCTCGCCGTCCCGGTCGGCGGCGCAAGCGGCCCCGTGATCCGAACCATCCTCAGCGACGCGGAAATCGAAAGGCGCGTGGCGCTACGAGAAGAGGCCCGCCGCCGGAGGGATTTCGCCCGCGCCGATGAAATTCGTCGCGAACTTGAGGAAGCCGGAGTTATACTGGAAGACACCAAGGCCGGAACGCGTTGGAAACGGAAATAGCATGAACCGCCCTGGGCACACCCTCCCGCGTTCGGCTCGCCCGAACCTTTTCGGCGGAGACTAGTGCCCGTCCACCTTGACGTGCCTATCCGACATCCCGCAGGGCGGGACTGGAGCACCGGACGGAGCTGGGCGCTTGGAGCAGAGTTTTCCAGAGGTAGCCTGCCTCATGCAGGTTGGAACGGCGCGAGCGAGCCCCGAGGACCTCGACCATCGGAGCCGGCGGGCGAGACACGCCATCTCAGGAGAGTGAACGTGGAGAAGCGATTGCCGCACATCCAGACGATATTGCCAGGGCCCGAAGCGCAGAAGGTCCTTGCGCTCGACCGCCAATTTGTTTCCCCTTCTTATACACGCGACTATCCCCTGGTCGCCCGCCGAGGGGAGGGCATGTTCATCGAGGACGTGGACGGCAATACCTTTCTGGATTTCACCGCCGGCATTGCCGTGGCCTCTACCGGCCACTGCCATCCGGACGTGGCGCGCGCCATTGCGCGACAAGCCGAGACGCTCATCCACATGTCGGGGACGGATTTCTATTATCCGCTGATGGCGCGGCTAGCGGAAAAGCTTGCGGCCATTGCCCCCGGCGATTTTCCCAAGCGAGTCTATTTCGGGAACTCCGGCACGGAAGCCATGGAGGCCGCGATGAAGCTCGCGCGTTACCACACGCGCAGGCACCGGTTTATTGCATTCATGAACGCGTTTCACGGGAGGACGTTCGGCTCGCTGTCGCTCACCGCTTCGAAAGCGGCGCAACGAATGGGCTTTGGCCCGCTCCTTTCCGGCGTCACGCACGTGCCCTTCCCCAATCCTTATCGCTGCCCCTATCCTCATTCTCCGGGCGCCTGCCAATGCGACCGCTTGTGCGTTGAATTCATTGAGAATCAATTGTTCCGGACACAGGTGCCGCCCGAAGAGGTGGCGGCCATCGTAGTCGAACCAATTCAGGGCGAGGGCGGGTACGTGGTGCCGCCCGCGGAATTCCTTCGCCGGCTGCGCGAGCTGGCCGACCGCCACGGGATTCTGTTGATATTTGACGAAGTCCAGTCCGGCATGGGACGCACTGGGCGGATGTGGGCCTCCGAACACTTCGGGGCCGCCCCTGACATCATCATTACCGCCAAGGGACTTGCTTCCGGATTGCCGCTCGGAGTCATGATCGCTCGCGCCGATTTAATGGATTGGAAACCCGGCGCCCACGCTTCGACCTTCGGGGGCAATCCGATCGCTTGCGCTGCGGCTCTCGAAACGATTCGCCTGCTCGAGGAGAAATACATCTCAAACGCTCGGCGAATGGGCGACTACCTCCTCGAGAGACTGGGGGGGTGGGCGGAAAAACATCCCACGGTCGGCGACGTGCGCGGGAAAGGGCTGATGATCGGCATCGAGCTGGTCAAGGACCAGAAGACACGCGTGCCAAACCCCGAGGCTCGGCGCCAGGTCGCCGAGCGCGCGTTCGAGCAGGGCTTGCTGTTACTGGGCTGCGGCGAGAGCACAATCCGCCTCATGCCGCCGCTCGTGGTCGAGCAGCACCACGCCGATTTCGCCCTGGACGTGCTCGACCGCACCATCGCGGAAAGCGAAAGGTGAGGCCGATGCCTCTCTTCGCGCGAATGATGTACAACGCGCTGGTTTGGAAAGAGCGGCAGCGCGCCCGCCGGAAGGAGCGACCCGCCCGGGCGGAGGGGGCCGAACACCTGGATACCGGCGAGCGGGGGGAGACCATGGCCTATTGGTTTCTCCGCCAAGCTGGTTATACAATTGTGGCCCGAAACCGCCGGGCGCGCGGCGGCGAGCTCGACCTCATTGGTTGGGACGGCCCTGTGCTGGCCTTCATCGAAGTGAAAACACGCACTTCCGGAGAAGCCGGCCGGCCCGAGGACGCGGTGACGCCGGAAAAGCGACTCCGCATTGCCCGCGCCGCGCGGGAATATTTGCACCGTATTCGAAAAAAGCCGGAAGCCCATCGCTTTGATATAGTAAGTCTGTTCTGGGACCCGCAGCGGGGCTTTCAAGTGCGTCTGACGAAGGACGCCTTTAAGCACTGAGGCGCCTGGAGCAGAGGAGGTAGCGACCTTTGCCTGAACTGAGGAAGGATCCCGTCACCGGACGCTGGGTCATTATCGCCACCGACCGGGCCAAGCGGCCCACCGACTTTGTTCGCGACAAGGTGCAGATTCGCGGCTCGGGGTTTTGCCCGTTCTGTTCCGGCAACGAGTCGAAGACGCCTCCGGAAATTCTCGCCTATCGCTCGAACGGCGACCGCAACGGTCCGGGATGGACAGTTCGCGTCGTGCCGAACAAGTTCCCCGCGCTCGGCATCGAAGGCAACCTTAACCGCGAGGGTGAAGGGCTTTACGACAAGATGAACGGCATTGGGGCCCACGAGGTGATCATCGAGACCCCCGACCACATGATGACGCTCGCCACCTTGCCTGTGGAACGCATCGAGCAGGCCCTGTGGGCCTTTCGCGACCGAATCGTCGATCTCAAGAAGGACCGCCGATTCAAGTACATCCTGATTTTCAAGAACCACGGCGAGGCGGCCGGGGCCTCGCTCGAGCACACGCATTCGCAACTGATCGCATTGCCGGTCGTCCCCAAGCGCGTGCTCGAGGAAGTGGATGGCGCCCGCGAATATTACAACTTCAAGGAGCGCTGCATCTTCTGCGACATCATCCGGCAGGAAATGGAGAGCGCGACCCGCGTCATCACGGAGAACGAGGCGTTCGTGGTCCTCGCGCCCTTCGCGCCGCGGTTTCCCTTCGAGCTCTGGCTGCTGCCCAAGGGCCACCAATCGGCCTTCGAGGAATCGCAGAAGCACGAATACCAGCAGCTCGCGGCCATTTGGAAGGACATTTTGACTCGCCTCGACCGAATTCTCGACCACCCGGCTTACAACTCGATCATTCACAGCTCGCCTTTGCCCGAGGCTTCAAACGATTACTACCACTGGCACATTGAAATCATCCCCAAACTCACCAAGGTGGCGGGGTTCGAGTGGGGATCGGGTTTCTATATCAATCCGACGCCGCCGGAAGAGTCGGCAAAATTCTTAAGGGAAGCGGCGGTCGCCGACCCGGCGTCCACGCGCTAGTCCCGTTCCAACTATTTCGAATCAACTCCCTTGCGCCACCGGGTCGAGATTTGGAGGTCGGGACAAAAACCACCCGTAGGCCCATTAAGTCGGAACAGCTCAGCACGCGGTCGAACTTGACACCGCGAGGCCGCAGTTCTTATAATTCCGCAGCAGGGGAAATAGATTTTCTTGGCAGGCGGGCGGGAGTAACTCAGTGGTAGAGTGCGACCTTGCCAAGGTCGAAGTCGCGGGTTCAAATCCCGTCTCCCGCTCCAAGAAGCTAAGTGGCAAGTGCGCAGTGGAAAGTGGCGAGAGAAGAAGCGACGTTGTTTTTCCAGCTTGCCGCTCGCCACTAACAACCAGCCACTGCTTTCCGGGGCGCGGTACCCAAGTGGTAAGGGAGAGGTCTGCAAAACCTTTACGCGTGGGTTCGATTCCCACCCGCGCCTCCAGATCTCCGAACCGGAAAGTTTTCGCGAGCGAACAGCCAATCCCCGCCTGCTTCCGCCTCTGGGTGGCGCCTGCGGCCGCTCTACCGTCCTCATGGTGCTTCATCCCAGGCTTGGCGCGCAAATTTTCTGAACCCTTTCTCAGTCGCATTCGTCAATGGAATTGCCGGAGGTTTGCATGTAATTGCCTCGGCGGGATAAGCTAGGCTGCGAATAGGCATCAGCGATAGGACCCCCATGGGATTCGACGACACGATTGACTGGTCTCGTGACCTGGGCGTCCGCCGGCCGCTCCGGAAATACCCCCGGTTGGATGTCAAAATCGCCGCGAAGTATGAGACTGGATCTGCGCCTGAGACGAAGTCGGGAAGCGTCATGAGGCTCGGGGGTGGCGGCGTATTCCTCAGCGTTAGCGAGGCCTTCGCTCCCGGGACCGAGCTTTCCATCCGCTTCCGCTTGGCGCCACGCCAGCCCGTTGTGGAAACGAAAGCGAAGGTCGTTTATCAGGGCCCGGACCGGGGGATCGGAACAGAATTCCTGGAGATTTCCCCCGAGCACCGAGAAACCATTCTCCGTTTCATTCACCACAAGATGGAGGAGAACCGCAAGTTCCCGCGCGCCCCACTGGCCGTTCAAGTCGAGCATTCGGGAGGCATGGCCATCGGGTTCTCCCGCGATATCAGTTTGGGTGGGATGTTCATAGAAACCGCGGAAAAATTCGACACGAACTCCCCCGTCCATCTCCGCTTTCACGTGGACGACTCGGGCCAGATTGTCATCGCCATAGCGGAGATCCGTTATGTGGTTCATAAACTCGGCGTAGGGGTGGAATTCAACGGGATGTCACCCCAAGACCGCGACCGCATTCAGTCCTATGTCAATAAGGAGAAACCTGGCGGGCCGTCGGTGTGAGAGGCTCAGCTCAAGCGGGCGCCTTAGGGGACTTTCCCATCTAGGGGCGGATTGGCCCGGACGATGACGCCTCTCTTGGCTTGCGGCCAAATGCTCCTTGGCAGCAGGAGCCCGATCCTGATCGTTTCTCCCCACCGATAAGTCCGCGCACTGCAAAGAGTCCAATGGCTCTTCGGCGTCAGCGGCCGCCTTGCGAAAACTCCATTCGGAGGCTCTATTGCAAGCTCCGCAGGGGCGTTTGATTATCCACGAAGCGCTGAACACTTGGAATTCTTCGGGAGAGAGCGCCACCCGAGAGCGGGCGCGGCAGGCGAGGGGAGCGAGCTCGACCTCGACGGGCTTACCGCTTGGTAGTTCGGAACCGGGACTCACGCCGTTTCTGTGTTTTCAAAATGGACCAAAGAAATGCGCCCCCATCGAGCGCACGTAAAATACTTTGCCCTCTCCAAAAGGGCCCGGTTTGCCGCTGCTCCGAAGGAGCCGGCCATGGTCAGGAACGTCCCGGGAAGTGCTGCTCGATAAACATGCGAATTCGCTGGCGGTCCTGTGCCGCGAGACCCTGGAAGACTACGCCGACTCGAGTGGGGCTGTCCGCGCGCGCGACCCTCCCCCGAGTGGCCAGGGCGGGACTGGAGGGCTCCAGGTTAAAATGCAGCTCCAATTCTTCATTGAGGCCGAGCCGCGTGTGCACGTCAAGAAGCATCCCGGTGGTTCCCAGGTTGACGCTCGTCGCCTGAAAACGCGCGAGACCTTTCACACAGTGGACGTTCGCGCGGAAACTCAGGCGCCGCTGGCCGCGCCGCTCGACCTGAAAAGCGCGGGTGATTTGCTTGAAGAACGGCACTAACTCGTCGGGATGGAAGGGACGAGGGAGCATGGAAATCCTTCCCGCCCCCGGCACATCGCTTCCCCGCCCTCGAGAACCCGTCAGAAGGACGACGCTCGACTGGCTGTTCAACCGAGAATTTTGAACGACTCGCGCAAACCCCCGGCGGGAAAAATTGGCGAGCGCGGGAGAGATCACCACGGCGTCGAAGCGCTCGTTCGTGACCCGCTGGACCGCGGCTTCGTAACTGTCGGCCGTCACGAGCTCGCCGCCCGAAGATCGCGCCGCCTGTTCGAAAATCTGCAGCAGGCGGGGTTCGTTGTGAACCAGGAGAATTCGAAAACGGGGCCGGCTCATCTGCCTCCGCAGGGGTGCTCGATCATGTCCCATGATAATTGGAATTTCATTCCGGTGAAACCGCCTCCTTGGTGGCGGACTCGTATCCGTTGGGAGGGTCCGCTGGCCTGTCCGAAAATAGTATCAACTGGATAATACACTTGATAAATTCTATGCCCAAGAAAGGAAACCGCAAGGTTCATCCCACAAATCCTGTTGCCAGCCGATAGGCGCTGCACGTAAACTGCTGGTGTCTGACGATCTCCACGAGCTTGGGGTTTGTCCCATGACTGCCGAGAAACGCCGGTCCGACCGCCTGATGCTGACCGTGCCGCTCATCGTGGCCGGAAGGGACGCACAAGGGAGAGACTTCGAGCTAGATGCCCGCACGGTCATCCTCAACCGTCACGGCGCGTTGATCCAGATCTCGCGTCCGCTCCTGACCGGCCAGCGAATCCGGATTGTCAACGCCCTGTGTCACCGCGAGGCCGAATTCACGGTGGTGGGTCCGGTGGCGCCCCGTTCGGAAAAAGGGGGTCAATGGGGAGTCGAATGTTTGAACAGCAAAGTCAATATGTGGGGCATTCAGTTCCCTCCTCCTTCCGGCAACCCCAACGAGCCCTCTGCCCTGCTCGAATGTCGCAAGTGCCACACCCCGGAATTGAAGCGCGTCTCCTTGATTGAAGTCGAGGTCTTGGAAACCTCCGGTATCCTGAACAAGCCCTGCGGAACCTGCGGCGTCAACACGCCCTGGGGATACGCTGAGGAGCAACTGGCAATGTCAGCGCCTCCGGGCGAAACGAAGATGCTCGCTGAAGTCGGTATGGCCCGGCCGTCTGACCTGCGCCGCCACACCCGCGTTTCCATGCAGTTGCCCATCCTCGTTCGGGACTACTACGGGGGCGTCGAGATCTCCAAAAGCGAGAATGTTTCCAAGGGCGGTTTCTGCTTCTTGAGTGAGAAGAATTACCACATCGGCGCCGGGATCATGGTGGCCTGTCCTTACAACTCCGCGGAAGAATGCATTGAAGTCCCCGCCCGTGTAGTTCGCCGCAAAGAGGTAACCGGCACCCACGGCAAGATCTACGGGGTCCGATATGAGCAGCACCGCTAGTGCCATTCCAACCTGGCGCGCGCTTGCGCCACCCCGCAGAGCGGGACCGGTACACCAGACGCAGGTGAATGCTTGGAGCAGAGTGTCCTGAAATAGTTGGAATCGCTATAGGTGTTTCGGCGCCACCCTATGCGTCGTGGGCCGCTCCCTCCGGCGTCACGCCGCTAATTCTTCCCCTCCGACTTGCGACACTACCGCCCTCACCGCCTGCTCCATTTCGCGGGCGGCGGCCACGTGTTCCGGATAATTCACGACTTGCATCTCGAAGGAAAACCGATTGCTCGCTCCCGAAACGTCATGGAGGCTGTCGGCCAGTCGGTTCGCGACGCGGTGAGCGTCCACGCCCCGCACGCCTGGGAGCAAAATCCCGAAGATCCCCGGAGAGAATAGATATATTGAGTCTTCTCCGCGCAGCTTCCGGACCATGGCCTTAGCCGCGTCTCCAAACGCCGCCGAAGCTTCGGGACGGCCCTCCAGGTCAGCCGCCAGCTTCAGACAGGCGACCAACAGAGACAGCGTGTGCTGGAGGCTTACGGCGCGCCGGAACTCCATCGCCAGCCGGTCCTGGAAGTGTGGAAAACGCGGGAGGGTCTCGAGCAAATCCGCGCTGGCTTGGCTGAGCAGCCGTGCCGCCCGCGTCCGCTCCTCCATCAACCGCGACCGCAGCCTCCGAATTATGACTTGCCGCTCGATGAGGTAGCCGATGAGCAGCAAGCTGAGGACGCAGAACCCCACAAAGACGCGGCGTACCCAGGTCCCGTTCACGGGGGCAGGGGTGGAGAAGGCCGCGGGATAAGCCAGAACGCCGAGACCGCCGGAGAAGATAAGGATCATGGCGATCGCCAGGACCCAGAGTTGCTCGTCCCGGCGGTCGATTTTCGAAGCTTCAATATGGTCAAAGATGTGCATAAGCGATTCCTCTCTGCGGAAACCGCAGGGCCAACGTTTGCCCCGAGCCTCTCCCCCATCATCGGATGTTTTGGGAAAAATACTTAATTCGGATTAGAAGGCCGGGCACAGGTCAACCGCAAAGGCTAAAATGGAATCTTAAGAGGGGAGGTGGCAGGCCCCCTCGGGGCTTCGGTCCCCGATTGGGGAATTCCCTTGCACACCGAAGGCACACGGCAGGAAGGAAATCCGGACATGTTCGACGCAAAGCGGTCTCTCCAGTTTAGGCTAGTGCTGCTTGCGGCCGCGGCAATGATCACCGCCGCACCCGTGACGTGCGGCCAGGCCCCTCCGCCGGGTAAAGCCAGGCCGTTGCTAGGCTACTCCCCACAACTCAATCCGGGGGAAATTCAACCTCCGGCCCCTCCGCTCCCCGCGAAGCAGAAAAGGGACCTGCTCAAGTACAATTTCAATCAGATGAAAGAGAACGCCCAGGAACTCGCGAAGCTTGCCAAGTCGCTCCAAGAGGACGTGGACCATTCCAATGAAAATGTTCTCTCGCTCGGCGTAGTCTCGAAAGCGGAGAAGATCGAGAAGCTGGCGAAGAAAATCAAGGATACCGCGAAGGGGTTACCCGACCGCGCCGGCCGCCTTCCGGAGACGGGAGCTGCCGCGGCTAGATGAAGAGCGGTGCGAGCACGAGCGTAATCGTAGAAAGCAGCTTGATCAGTACGTGGAGTGAAGGCCCGGCCGTGTCTTTGAAAGGGTCGCCGACCGTGTCGCCGACAACCGCTGCCTTGTGCGCTTCCGAGCGCTTCCCGCCGTAATGGCCGGTTTCGATGAACTTCTTGGCGTTGTCCCAGGCGCCGCCACCGTTGTTCATCAATGTCGCCATGAGGATGCCGCCGATGGTTCCCACCATCAACAACGCGGCCACCGACTCCGCCCCGATGCCAGGCCCATAAGTCGAGCGGAAATAACGGAACAGAAATCCCACTGCCGCGGGCATGCCGATGGCAAGCAGGCCGGGCACCACCATCGCCTTGAGAGAGCCGATCGTCACAATGTCCACACAGCGGGCGTAGTCCGGTTTGGCGGTGCCTTCCATGATGCCCGGGTTCTCGCTGAATTGCCGCCGCACTTCTCCGATCACGAAGAAGGCTGCACGGCCCACGGCTTT
>QHZN01000082.1 GCA_003225365.1 Acidobacteriota bacterium | reverse complement strand
CCTGTTTCTCACCCTCGCCATGCTGCCGCGGCTGAATATTTATTGGGGTAGTCATTCGAGAGAGCTCAGAAACTGGTGGCTGGTGATCCTCGCGCGGCTGAAGCCAGGCGTGCCGCTTGCGCGAGCTCAAGCCGCCGCCACAGTGCTTTTCCGCAACGAAATGTTCAGCGGGGAGAAGCCCATTTGGAAGCCTTCGGACGATCCGGCCGTCGTCCTCATGCCTGCTCAATCGGGATTGAGCGGCGAGCGCGGCGACTTTTCGAAGCCCCTCTACGTTCTGATGGCCGCGGTTGGCCTCATCCTTTTGATTGCTTGCGCGAACGTCGCAGGCCTTCTGCTTTCGCGCGCCGCGGCAAGGCAGAAGGAAATCGCGGTGCGGCTGGCGCTGGGCGCAGGGGGCGGGCGGATTCTGCGCCAGCTTCTTACCGAAAGCGTGACGCTCTCCTTGGCGGGCGGGGCGCTTGGAATTCTCTTCGCCTACTGGGGCGTGCGCGCCACGGAGGCGCTGATTCTAGGTAATTCCGAAAACCCGTTTCCCTTTGTGGTAGAGCCCGATTGGCGCGTCCTCTCGTTCACGATTTCGGTCTCGATCCTTACCGGAGTTCTCTTCGGACTGGCCCCGGCATTCCTTGGTGGACGGCTTAATTTGACGACGGCGCTCAAGGAAAACACCTCGACGCTTCCGGGCCAGGGAACGCACCCAGGCCGGCGCTTTCATCTCGGCAAGGCGCTCGTGGTCGTCCAGGTGGCGCTTTCAACGATGGTGCTCGTTGGCGCGGGGCTTTTCGTGCGGACGCTTCAAAACCCTCACGGCATCAACCCCGGTTTCGACACGCGTAACATATTGATTTTCGGCATTGACCCGACGCTTCTGAAATACCAGGAATTGCAGATTCGGAACCTGTACCGTTCCTTGCAGGGGCAGCTCGCCGCCTTGCCCGGCGTTATCTCAGTTAGTTACTCGTCCGATGCGTTGTTGACTGGCAGCCTTTGGACCGGCGACTTCGCTATTGAAGGGGAAAAGACTACCCACGAGACCGATAGGCTCGGTGCGGGCCCTGATTTCTTCAAAACCATGCGCATTCCGTTGCTTGAGGGCCGAACCTTCACGGCCGCTGACTTCGAGCAAGCCACCCAAGCGGCTGCGGCGGAGGACGTTCCCGAAGACGTTGTCCCTCCCCTCTCCAAGCCGCCAGCGAGTAATTTGTCGCCCGCGGTTGGCGCGCCGGTGCCGGTACTCGTCAATGCGACCTTTGTTCGTCAATACTTCGCGCACCAGAACCCGCTCGGCAAGATCTTGATCAAGGGAGGAAGTGAAGGATCGAGCGGAGATGTGGCCATCGCGAAGCCCAAAACCCACCGCTGGGAAATCGTCGGGGTCGTGGGTGACACAAAGTACAGCATCCTGCGGCGCGCGATTCATCCTGCCCTGTACACTCCCGCGACGCGTGGCGGGGCTTATTTCGAGTTGCGCACGGCGTCCGATCCCAGGGCGCTTATTCCCGCCGTCCGCGACCTCGTCAAGCGCGCAGATAGCAACCTTCCCATTTTCGGAGTGAAAACTCAGACTCAGAGAATCGAAGAGTTGCTGACCCAGGAGCGCGTGATCGCGCGTCTTGCGAGCTTCTTTGGCGCTCTGGCCCTTCTGCTTGCCTCGATCGGGCTTTATGGCCTGCTCTCTTACGAAGTCGCTCGCCGGACGCGCGAAATCGGCATTCGCATGGCGCTTGGCGCCGAGCAGCGTGACGTGACGAGGCTGATAATCCTGCGCGGGATTAACTTGACGCTGGTGGGAGCGGGCGCCGGTGTTGTGGGCGGACTCGCGTTGACGCGGGTCTTGTCGAGTCTGCTTTACGGCGTCAAGCCGACTGACCCGCTGACTTATGTTGCGGCCTCGGCGATTCTCGCTGCGGTGGCGCTCGTCGCAAGCTACATCCCCGCTTGGCGCGCCACGAAAGTGGACCCGATGGTCGCTCTGCGTTGCGAATAACATCGGGTGATTGAGTCATCGGCTGATTGATCCATTTCGCCATTGATTCATTGAGGCATGGGAATTCGCTGGTACCGGAGGGACCGTCACCGGCTTAAGCTTTCACCAGCTGCGTCCACCATTAGGGTCCCAATGGGTCAATGGTTCGATGAACCAATGATTCAATGATGTTCTTCGTGCTTGCAGCCGGGGAATTCGACGAGCGCGGTGTTCCCCTGATAGTTCAAGTCCTGGTGGATCCCCACCGCGGAAGTGTAATAGCCTTCGATGGTCATTCGTTTCAAGGCGACGAAGAAACGGTCTTCGAGCGTGGCGGGGTTCGTCTCACCCCTTGCGAACTTTTCAAGCACCGCAATCCGTTGGTCGGCCGGCAAGCCCTCGAATCTTTTCCCGAACTCCGATTCTGAAGTCTTCTCGACGGCTCGAAGGCCCTCGCGCCACAACTGCCTTGTCCTTGGGTCTGAATCCGCGACTATGTCGTCAATGAACTCGTGAACGCGCGCGGCCTCGGCGCCTGGTGAATGCTTGTCGGCGGGGATAACAGTCTCGGCCAGCGCGGCGAGCGAGCGAAGTTCGAGGTCACTGAAGAACCGCGGGACGTAGGGTGTTTGGACGGTGGTCGTCCGTGGCGCGGCGGGGCACGCCAAGGCAGTTTTCAGTCCCGGCCCGGGCAGGCCCGCAGCCCCGGCCGAGCCCACGACAATGCTCAGCAACTCGCGGCGGGAAAGACGGCTCCTGCGCTCGCCGGACGCGATTTTTCCAAGTCCGCGGGGTTGGTTCTTTTCCCGGCTGCTCATGGGCGTGGCATCGTACCATTTCCCATGCCTCTGAGGCGAGCTCAATTCCGCGCCTCGCCGGGCCGGCTTATTGATGGTCACAATTGTGATAGCATCGGGGCCGAGGACGTGATAGACTCCAAAATCTTGATCGGAACTTTCAACTACCGTCGTCGAGGGTGCAGGCCGCAGGATGAGGGACCCTGTGGCTTTTTTTTGTTGCGCGGGTGTTGGAGCGGAAGCACCGATTTCGTCCAGTTCAGGCGTATGTGAGCACTGCGACCCGGGGAGGTGGAATTTTGCAGATTCAATATCTGGGCTTTCAATCGAAACAGCGCGGCAGAGATTACGCATATCTCGTCACCAACAAGCAGTCGGAGCAACGGAGGTTTACGTTTAGCATCCCTGCCGAAGCCCTTCTCGAAGGGCGTGTGCGCTATCAGGACGCGGCGAGTGTCTGTTATCAGAAATTGCAAAAGGCTCTTGAGCTGGAGACGGATGAGCAGCCTCTCCCTCGTTACGCGAAGGTTTCGATTCAGGAACTGGACGAGTACCGGGAGATGCACAGCCCCCCCAAGAGGCATAACCAGTGGGGACTGAATCGCCCCCCAAAGCGTCGCCACTCCGAGGTCTAGCGCCACTCCACGGTTCGACTGCGGCTCACCGTCCTGAGCGTAAGTCGAAGGATGAGCGGCGAAAGACGCCGGCCGCAGACCGGCGCAACAGTAGCAGCTGTCACATTATTTTGCGAAATTCGATAAGTTGGGGCCCGACTAGCCGCAGGCTGCGGGCAGCCGTTTATCGCGGAACGAAAGATCCTGCAGCAGAGCTCGAAGCGAGAGCATTTCGGACCGATGGTTTCCATTTCGTGGCCCGCGAAGGCGCTCCGGGCCAAACGCGTAAGGCGCGGCTAAGGGGACCGAAGTCCTCAGGCAATGGCGATTCGAGCCTGATTCGGAGTCTGGGTCGGCTTTGCGAAAGGAGCAGCGATGGGAAACCCCAGCCAAACTTTCAAGAAGCGTCAACGGGAAAACAAGCTTCGCGAGAAAGCCCAAATGAAACGCGAACGCCGCGAGCAGCGGCGGATTGAAAGGAAAGCGACGCAAGTTGCTTCCGGCCCCGAGGGCGGCGCGCACCCTTTCCTAAACGCAGTTGAATCCACGGCGCCCGATGAACGAGGCGTGGAAGAAACATGATTGGGGTTTTCGCCGGGGAGTCCCGTTCGACAGGCTCAGCGTCTTCGACAGGACGGCTTTCCCAGCAAGCTCAGTTGCATGCGGCACGCTCGGCGGCTTCGGTAAGGGCCGCTACCAGGAGGACGTATGGCTCTGAAACTCTTTATCGGCAATCTCCCTCGCAACGCCACCGACACCACTTTGTCTGAACTTGTCACCAACGCGGGTTTCCACGTCGCCACGGCGGTGGTGATTCGCGACAGGATGACCGGGGATTCCAAGGGCTTCGGGTTTGTTGAGTTGGCGGATGGCGAAAACCTTCAGAAAGCCATCCAGAGCTTGGATGGCCAGGCGCTGGAGGGCCGCCCGCTTACCGTGAATGAGGCCCGGCCACAACGCAGCGGTTTCTCAAAGCCGCGCCCCGGTGGGGGTGGTGGCCGCGGCGGCTTCAACAAGAGCCGGCGAGATTGGTAACTGCAGGCCAGAACTGGAACTCCTCCTCCCAGCGTCTGAGGAGACTTCACCCCCCCTGGAATCTGCCGGGACGACACTCGACATTGTCGTCGTAGGCGATTCGGTGTATAGTGCGCCCAGGCGGGGCTATCGAGGCAAGAATCGCGCCTGGCATGGATCGCTTTTAGGGTCCAAAAAATCTCCAGGCGAGATAGGCCTCTCGAACCTGGCAGCGGACTTCCCAGAACGGCATCCCGCTCTGGTCGCGGAGAGGTTTCATCTGCTGGTCAGAGCTACGCTGGTACGCTCGCCACGCGCTGCGGCCGCCCAAAGTATCAAGAGCCTTTTGATGGGGCCGGTAATATGACCTCTGAGCCCAGCACGCAGCATACGACCGATCGCGCGTTCCCTCCACTCGGCAATAAGATCAAAGCGCTCCTAGTCTGGCCCAAGATCCCCAATTCCTTCTGGTCGTTTTCCGGGATGCTGGACCTGCTTCCGGAAAAGGTGGTCATGCCGCCCCTGGGGCTGATTACGCTGGCGGCCCTGTGTCCGGCCGATTGGACGATCCGATTGATTGACGAAGCCGTAGAGGAGCTGACGGACGACGACATCCTCTGGGCCGATCTCGTCATGGTCGGCGCCATGACCGTTCAGCAGGCGGGGCTTGATGAGGTTCTGGCCCGCGCGCGGCGCCTGGGCCGGCGCACGATGGTCGGGGGGCCGTACGCGAGCGGCGAACCCGCCCGCATGCTCCCGATCGCGGACCATGTGGTGGTAGGGGAACCCGACGAGGTGTTTCTCGAAATTGCCCGCGACCTCGAGCAAGGCACGGCAAGACGCCTTTACGAGATCGCCGACAAGCCGGACGTCACCAAGACCCCCATCCCCAGGTTCGATCTGCTGAAGCTCGACTGCTACGCCTCCATGTCGGTCCAGTTCTCCCGCGGCTGCCCGTTCCAGTGTGAATTCTGTGACATCATCATCCTCTACGGGCGAAAGCCCAGAACCAAGCTGCCACAGCAAATGGTGGCGGAATTGGACAAACTCCTGAGCCTGGGGTGGAAGAAACAGGTTTTCATTGTTGACGACAATTTCATCGGCAATCACAAGCATGCTCTCGATTTGTGTTTGGAACTCGAGAAGTGGCAAAAGGGGTTGCGGGACCCGGTGATGTTCTACACCGAGGCCTCGATGGACCTGGCCCGGAAACCGGCGCTCATCGAGGCGATGGTCAAGGCGAATTTCTTTTACGTTTTCCTGGGGATTGAAAGCCCGTCGAAAGAATCCCTCCAGGAAGTGAAGAAGCTCCAAAACCTGGCGATGGATCCGGTGAATTGTATTGAACTGCTGCACCAGAAAGGCCTGTGGGTGACCGGCGGTTTTATCGTGGGGTTCGATTCGGATACCGAAGATATTTTCGAGCAGCAAGTGGAGTTTATCGAGCGCACGGCCATCCCCTGGGCGTTACTGAATTTCCTTCACGCGCTGCCGCGCACAGCCCTCTACGATCGCATGCAAAAAGAAGGCCGCATCCTCGTCTCACGGGGCAGCAGCAGCGACGGGACTCCTCCCAACTTTGTCACCACAATGGACTCCGCGGTATTGCTTCGAGGTTTTGGAAGGACGGTTGCAGCGATTTACGATCCGGGAAAATTCTACGAGCGTGCGTGGCGATCCTTGGAACGCTGGGAAGCCCAAGGCTGCCAACATCCCGCCAAGGACCCAACCACGGGCGATATTATTCGCATTGTGGCGCGTTCGATCTGGCATCAGGGCCTCCGCTCTTCCTACCGGAAGCCCTATTGGAGATTCTTCCTGAGGATGATCGGCCGTTACTCGACTAACCGGCCGAAATTATGGCTGGCCTTTACGATATTAATCTCCGGCCACCACTTCATTCCTTACGCCAACGAGCTGCTCGAAAAGGTCGAGCGGGAATTGGTGAATGTCAAACCTGCCCAGGAGCTGATCGCGGCGCCCGTGGCGGACTAGTTCATGAATTCGCGGCTACCATCAGTGCAATTGTTCCAAAGCCATCGAACCAGTCGTTCTCTCACCCTTTGGCCCAACCCCTAGACTATGGCCATACAACATGTGCAATCTACTGCGCACGAATTATAAGCCTTTGCACGCTTTAGCAAAACTACCGACTTAACTCTGCTCAAGCGATGCAAAAATGTGTCCTAACATGTTTGTAGGTAAGGATTTAAATTGACAAACAAGCTCTTGTTAGAGTAGAGTCATCTGGTATCCCAAGTGCATTTTACTAGCTGAAATCGTTCGTCCCCGTGTCCACTGGATGGGGTTTTGTGCCATGAGCCAGTCGCAGCACAAGACAATATCAGAGGGCGGGCGCAACGATGGCTCAACCGAATCTTCCAGACTACCGATATCACAGCAGGCTATGGGCACGATCAGAACTCGCGCTCAAATCCCATCCGCGGGGAAGGGGGGAGCAATGCTAAAATTCCAAGACAAATTAATATTCGGCTGGGTGCTAGTCACGATCGGCTTGATGGCGTTCGCTCCCGAGACCAGCCAAAGTCAAGGCGGCCGGGTCAAGAACTCGACCAAACCCACTGTTAGTTCCATCTCGCCCACCAGCGCCACGGCTGGCGGGGCAAGCTTCACTCTGACCGTGGTTGGGACAAATTTCGTGTCTGGAGCCTTGGTGCAGTGGGTGGGCTCTACTACGGGCTCGATTTCCACCACTCTTGTCAGCAGCAGTCAATTGCAGGCGATGATTCCGAGTACGTTGCTGACCGCCGCGGGGACGGTACAGGTTTCGGTCTACGACCCCGGCAAGGGCGGCGGCACATCGAATTCGGCGACTTTTACTATCAATACTGTTCCCAGCACGACCACCCCGCTGGCCATCGCTACGACCTCACTTTCCGCGGGAACTAGCGACACTTCTTACAGTCAGACCTTGGCCGCGACCGGCGGTACATTCCCCTACACATGGAGGACGACCAGCGGCAGCTTGCCCACGGGGCTCAGTTTGGCCGCATCAGGGGCCATCAGCGGCACGCCCACTACGAGCGGAACCTATTCGTTTACGGCGCAAGTCACGGATTCGGACTTGCACACCGCCTCTTACACCTACAGCGTGCTCATAGCAGCCTATATCACCCCGTCGCTATCCATCACGACCGCTTCGGTTCCGAACGGATCAGTCTCCATGGCTTACAGGACCACCGTCCTCGCAGCCACTGGCGGGAATTCACCTTACACTTGGAGCGTTGCATCGGGGAGCGCTCTTCCTGGCGGGCTGACGCTTTCCACCTCGGGCACGCTCTCGGGGACGCCGACCACCGCCGCCACGTATTCATTCACCGTTCAGGTGAAGGACTCGACGAGCAATACCTCGGCTAAAGCCTACAGCATGACCGTAGTCTCGGCGGCAACAACTGCGACGGGCGTCTGCGTCAACAGCACCTACGGTGTCTGCGGCGACCCGTACGAGGGTCTGGGTCCGCCACCCAACCAGCAGGCGATCTCGGCTTGCGGCAAGACCATCGGCGCTTCCGGAAATTATAAAGTCAGCCAGAACATCGGGACTGATCCTACGGCGACTTGCATCACCATCAATTACAACACGACCCATGTGAACTTGGACTTAGGCGGGTTCACCATCACAGGTGCAATCTTTGATGTCTCAGGGAATGGGAACACGATCTACAACGGGACCGTGACCTGCAATAGGGACCAATCCGCGTATCCCCAGGCGTGCGTGGACATCTATAACCAAATCACCTCCGGCCAGGCGCGCATCCACCACCTGGCGGTCCAGAACCAGCACGAACTCAATGGAGTGTGGGCCGTGATGTTCGAGATGGACAATCCGGGCGCCTATTCCGGCGGCGGAAGCGGCCTCGGGATGCCTTGCCGGGCGGACCACATTTCCATGACCAGCATAACTGGGACTGGTGTTGGTAACCGCTATGGAGGAATCGTAAGCCAGGGCAATTGCAGCGCGGAGTTCGATCACAACTACATTCACTGCACGGGCGGCCTGTTGAACGCCTGCCAGGGTATGGGTGTTGGGCAGATTCCCTTCGCCTTCTTGCACGACAACCAAGTGCAAATGGATACGGTTTCGGGCACAACCCAGGACGGCCGGGCCCTCATGTGCGACCAGGGAGCGGGGGTCAACGGCACCTGCGACATTTACAATAACCTGGTCTATGCCTCGAACAATCGGGCGATTCGTTACCGGGAATTCCCGGCAGGCTGTTCCGGCGGCGCTGGTCCATGGGGCATCCAGCACGGAAGCGTTTACAACAACACCATCTCCAACAGCCAAGAGACGGGGCGGCTTGGGGTCATCCACGTCGGGGAAGACGATTGCAACCTTATGACCACGGCTATCAACGTCTATAACAACAACATCGAGTTAAACGGCGGGAACGGCATTGTCGTGGTCTCAGCCAACGGAGTGACGGCTTCGAGCAACGCCTTCACATGTTTCGGAGGGAATTGCACGGGTGGCGGCTGGCCGATGTTCACCGATGCCTTGGGATACTCGGGCGGGCAAACCAGCGCGAACTTCAAGAACAACACTATTCCTTCCGGGATCACGAACGCTGTCAAGGTATGCGGGCCGCCGGGGATTGCCGCTTACGGGTGTACAACTTCCGAGACCTCCGCCGCCACGGTCTGCTCCACAGGCAAGGCCGTCGGGAACGGCACGATCTCGACCCGGAGCTCGCCCTGTCCATGATCGCCGGCTGCGGTGACTCTGCCACAGCAAAGGTGAAGTTTAACCGCGTCGCTCCTCATGAGTAATTCGCTGTGACCCAACGCCACCTTCCCTGCGGAGCGGGCTGGGGGAGGGGGCGCCCCCCTATACCCGGCCCAGCCAAAGGTTTGCGCGTTTCTCGGAATCTACCAAAGCTGAAAATATCTGCTCCATGGACGCGACGGCGTGGCGAACGTCAAAGCGGTTCTGAGCAACGCTTGCGAAGTCCGAGCACACGGTGCGAAGCTCGGGCTCACGGTCCATGGCAGCCTTCATCTGTTGAGCCAGCGAATGGGCATCGCCCGCGTTCGCGACAAGCGCTGGAGTCCCGCGGACAACTTCGCGAAGTCCGATGCAGTCGCTGGCGATGAGCGGACAGCCGGCGGCCATCGCCTCCATGGGAACCAAGGGACCGGCCTCCCACCTGGACGGAATGACTACGCAGCCAAGCTCATGGAAGAGGTCGCTGACCGAAGTCCGGAAGCCGGGAAACTCAAAGAACGCCTCGAGACCCCGTTTGGCTATTTCGGTCCGGTACATACCGATTCGGTCCCCTCGGTTTACGGCAAGGATTCTAAAAGCCCGCTCGGAGCCCGCATGGCTTGCCAGCTCGGCGACGGCTCCGATGAGAACGTCAAAGCCCTTCTGGGGCATGAAGCGGCCAAGGAAAGCAAACGTAAAAGGAGGTGCCTGCAGACGGGCATCGGCGGCGCGATTACGCCGGAGCCGGGCGACATCCGCAAAGGGAAGCGTGGCAATACCATTAGGAACCACCATTAGTTTCCCCGCCGGGAACCAGGGGAGGAATTCACGGAAATTCTCGCGCGCGTCCTCGGTGACGCAAACAATGAGGTTGGCCCGGGAAAGCAGGATGGCCATGAGCCGCCTCCCGAGCCATCCGTGCGCACCTCGGAATTGGTCCCTTCGGAAGACATCGTGGTGGGTTATGACGTGAGGCCGCCTTAAACGCCAGTTCGCCAGGATAGCCACCAGTCCCGCTGTCAATCCTTGCGAGTGGATCAGGTCAACGGGAGAGCGGCGGAGAGCTTCGCGGGTTGCACCGAGGAGGCCACGATTTCCGGACGCCTCCTCACACTCGTCGAGCTCCACTTCGAAATCCGACAGGTCTTGAGGGATCAACGAACTCTCGGGAAATCGAGTGGCAACAATCGTGAACCTGTATTTCGCCGAATCGAAATGGCCGTAAACGTATTTGAGGTAGGTCCGGATCCCGCCGAGGGGGTACTTCGCGACTGTCAAGATGTGAAGTTTGGTGGACCGCACCCGAGCCGGTCCCGGGGCACCGACCGAGTAGGGGCCGGCCGCGACCGGAGGCGGCGTCCCAAAAGCCTGCCCGACCCTGGCGAGAGCGGGCCTGAAGCTGGCGATCCAGCGCCAGGCAATTTCCTTGTCATCGCCGTCGATGACAAACCGCCAGGCGAGCAAGCCATAAACGGCCAGGCCGCAGCCGACCGCCGCGGCCAACGAAGCGTAACCGCGGACCAGACCCTCCGCTCGCGCCAACCACAGGCAGCCGAGGTATGGGATCGAAACCAAGACCGGCCGAAGCGCCGCTTTCATATAGTACCGGCGCAGCGACAAATCAAGAGACCGTATGGTGTAGGCAGGCAAGATTACACCTTCGACAAAAACCGCCGGAATGAGCGTACCCCAAGCCACGCCGACCGGGCCCATCGCGCGGACCAGAATGGCGCTCAAGGAAAAATTGGTCGCCGCTTGCCCGAGCGAAAGCCAGGCGTTGGCTTTGTGGCGGCTCATACCGTAGAGGACCTGGCCGTGGACGGAGGAAATCGCAGAACAAACTACCTCGAGGGCCAGCACCACGAGCACCGGCCCGCTCCGAGTGATGAACTCGGCGCCCATCCAGAAACCGAGAAAGGAGGGGCCCAGGACGACCAGCGCGCCCGCCCCCGCCAGGGCGTAGAGCAGGCAGATTCGGGAGCCCCGGAAGAGCATGCTGCGAAGCGAATCCTTGTCGCGGAGGGCGTTCATCTGTGACGCGAGGGGCGCAAAAAGGTTGCTGATGTTGCCCAGGCTGCTGCGCAACAGGTCCGCCAGGTTCATCCCCACGGAGTAAAAAGTCACGGCCGCCGGCCCCAGAACGAAACCGACCACGATGTTGTCCGTCATGAACAAGACGCGCCAGGAAATCGTCAACACGAAGGCATAGAAACTAAAGCTCAGAAGGGTGCGTAGCGTTGCGACATCGAAGAACCTCCGGCCGATTTCAAAATCGGGCAGGTGCCGCGAAGCAAAATAAAGATCCAAGAGGTAGGTCACGACGAAGCTGCCCGCCGATATCGCGGCCACGGCCACGAGCCCATAGCCGCGATCGAGATAAAACCACAGGAGCGCCCCCCGAAGGACATTGGGCAAGACATTCCGGATATTGAGCAAATCATATCGGGAGAGGGCCGCCACGGCGCCGTTAAACAGAGACCCGGGAAAAGAAGTTGCGAAGGCGACTGAAGTGAGTAGGACGGCGATTCGCGCCTCCCGGACCAGGGAGGGCGGTATGGCAAACAGCCGCGGGAGGAAATACGCGGTGACCGCTCCGCCCGCCAGCGCGAGCGCGGCGGAAGCCGCCGTGAAAACCAAGCCCGTCGTCAGGACCCGGTTGATTTCTCTCGGCTCGCGGAGCGCCAGGTGGTGGCCGACGAAACGGGTCACGGCGATGCGAATTCCGAAATCCAGCAAAAATGAATATCCGATGACTTGCCCGATCAATCCCCAAACGCCATAAGCCGTTTCGCCGAGCCGGTGTACGACCACAGGCGCTATTAGAAAGGTTATGATAATATTTATAGCGTAACCTAAGAAGTTATATATGATATTTCCGGGAATCCGGGACTTCGCGTCCTCAAGTGAGGTAGGCCTCGCCGCACTCGCTTCACCCGGCATGGCGACCAAGTTTTCTTTCACCGCTCTTCTTTTCCTCCGCGGTTCATGGCAGCAGAATCCCTTTGTGGCCCCCGGCCCGGATCCGCCCCCGTCTTTTTCCGTCTCGCCCTGCGGCCGCTGGCGGCTTGTGGGCCGCAGGCTCGAATCCTAGGAACCTTGCGAGTATTTGGCGACCAACTTGCTGTAGTAGCTTTGCGCGCGTTCGGCAAAGCGCTGAGGACTGTATTCCAGGGCCCGCTGCCGATTTCCTTGGCGCATGAGATCGCGCCGCTTCGGGTCGCTCCACAACGCAAGCAATTTATCGGCGAGGTCGCGGGGATTGCCCGTCTCGAAAAAAACCCCTTCCACAAGCTCCCGGTTGGCGGGGATGGCGGATGCGACGATGGGCAACCCCATCGCCATATATTCCAGGAGCGAATTGGAAGATCCTTCGCTCTTCGATGTCAGCACACCGATGTCGGCGGCGGCCAAGAAAGGGCGCACATCCGATTGGGTTCCGGCAAATTTAACGGATTCGCTCAATCCCCTTTGCCGAGCTCGCTCCTCCAGGGGAGCGCGCAAGGGCCCGTCGCCGACTAGCAGGAACCTCGCGTCCGGCAGCGCCCCAACCAACATTGCCGCGGCGTCAACCAAGGTAGAAGTGTCCTTCACAGGCGTCAAATTAGCCACCGAAACCGCAACCAGACTGGAATCAGGAAGGCCGAGGCGTTTTCGAATTGAGGATTTTTCTTCCTCCGTTGCGGGCGAAAACCTGTCCACATCGAGAGCGTTGGAAAGGATTTCGATTTGCTCCGCAGGAACCGATTCGGCCGACGTCAACGACTCAAATGCGGCCCTGGAATTACACTGCCAGGAATCAACCTGCCTGTTGATCATTTTTAAGGCAAGGCGGTCGACACGAGTGATCCAATGTCCGGCGTTGCGGCGAGAGACGACGACAATGGGCACACGGGCGAATTTCGCCGCCGCGACTCCGTAGTACGTCCCGTCGCGAAAGAAAGTTTGGACAATGTGAGGCCGATGGCGGCGGAACAACTGTGCGAGACGGTAGAGCACGCCGACACGGGACCACTTGGGTGCGGGAAGCGGGCTCGCCACTCGGACCGGGCACGGAAAATCTTTATCGGTGAGCCCCAGCGACGGACGCAGAAAATAGAGCTCCGGCTCAAAGTAATCCCGATCGAGGGCTGAAATAAGCTGGGCCAACTGCTTTTCAGTTCCGCCATCCTCCCAGGCATCGATAAAGTCAATGACAAAAGCAATGCGAATTCTTTCTCGGCCGGAGGAATTGACGGGCGAAGCTCGCTTCGGCTTGCCCAGAGGGATGGCCGCGCGGAAGAGATAAAAATTCACCCGATTCGGCTCAAACTTGCCGTTTCGACCGCGCAAGAATGCGCTGCTAACTGCCAAGCGAGGCAGCGCATAGGGGTCGGCTGCTTCAGGAATTAGGTTCGTGTCTGTCGCGACCGCAAAAGCATATCCGGCTTTTCGGACCTGCTCGCGCAGTCGAGGGTCGGACGCTCCCCAAGGGTAGGAAAAACCCGCTGTCGGCTCGCCGAGAATTCCCTCCAGCTCTGTTCTCGAGTCTTCAATCTCTCGGCGCGCGGTCTTCGGGTCCGAGCATATCAACAGGGTGTGATTGAGCGTGTGGGAACCAAAGGTAATGCCAGCGCTTCGCATGGCGCGGACCTGGGTCCAGTCCATGAACGCGGGCCCCGGCGGCACCGCCCCTGGTCCCAAGACTTCTTCCAGGCAATCGGCGAATTCCTCCGCCTCCTGGCTCGGCCGCTCGAGCAACGTTCGCCTTAAGGGCTTGAAATCCAATCCCTGAGCGGGGAGGGGCGGATACCAGGGAAACCGAGCCATCAAATGGTCCACGACGGACTCAGCCTTGTTCCTCCTCCGAAGCTCTCTCGAAAAAAACCAAATGCGTTCCTGCCAGAACCGTCGAACCGTTCCCACGAATCGGACGGGAAGAAAAATTGTCGCAGGCATCTCGCGGGCGCGGAGAAGAGGAAAAGCGTGGAGAAAAACGTCTTGCCAACCGTCGTCGAAGGTAATGGCACAAAACGGCTTCTTCCCATCCCCTTGCTTCGGGCGCGCGCTGAGCAAATCGACCAAGGAAACCACTCGATAGCGCTCGTCCGCCCAGTCGAGGAAAGCCTCAAAAAGCTCCTTGGAAGTGGCCATCTCGGGGTCGTAGCAAATTTCACCCTCGGGGATGACCCGGTGAAACATAAAGATGGCCGAGGCGGACCTGCGACCCATTCCTCCGAGAAGCGGGCTGAACTTTCCGAGAATATTAACCAAAGTCTCGTTCACGCCGGCCAACCTCAAAACCGTTTACGACCCGTCCCTCGTCACCCGGACGGGGGATTCTTCCAAGCGAGACGACGCGTCGGGTGTTGCCGACAAAGGAATTGGACCCGCTTCCGTTTGATCGGGCGCTCGAGGGTGACTCGGCTTACTCCCGCGGAACATTTTCAGGAAACCGCTGCCGAATTCCAACCAGGCGCCTGTTCCCAACGCGACATGAATCGTCACGAAAACGCAAGGGGCCACAAAGAAATGCCGCCAGCCGTGCCGGATGCCCAGCACGGCGGAGAATCCCAGCACCAGCGCCATGTATATGACAACCGTTGCCAGCAGAGCTTCCCGAAGGATGAAGGATTGAATCGCTCCCAGCCCACCTGCAACCAGCCAAGCCACAAATCCCGCCGGGACAAGCTGGGAAAAGCTGAGTGCATCACGATGCTTGCGGACCAGAGCGAAGCGTCCGCGCCCGTAGCGAACGAGCTGCGCGAAGAGTTTGCGCAAGCTTGCCCGCGGCTGGTAATAAACCGCCAGCTCGGGGCTGAAAAACGACCGCAAGCCACCTTTCCATACGCGGAAATTGAATTCAACATCTTCGCAGGCATCAAACGACTCATCGTAAGTTCCGACGCGCCCGAAAACCGACCGGCGGTAGGAGGCGCCGGAGCTCGTGGGATTGACAAACCCCTCGCGATCCGAGGCATAAATTGTGGAACCCTGCCCGTGCCCGAGGGCCGTCGCCCGGACATGAGCGACGACCTCTTGGAACGGGGTATTGCCCGACATCGTGAGGGGCTGGGGCCTTGCCAAAGCATCGGCGCCGGTCTCTTCAAACAGCCGCGCGGTGTCCGCCAATAGCGTGCGGCTTGGGATCCGGCAGTGACCGTCCACAAAGACAACGATTTCTCCCCGGCTGCCGCGAACGCCCACGTTGCGGCCCGCACTGGACCAACGGTGCGAGTTAGGAAGGGCTCGCACCCTTTCGGGAGACCGGAGCGCATGGCGGTCTATGACGGCGGCCGTTCGGTCCGTCGAGCCTCCATCCACAACCAAGATCTCGTAGCGATGGCGCGGGTAGTCCTGGCGAAGCAAGTCTTCGAGGACGACTCCCAAGTGGGCCTCCTCATTGCGCACGGGAACGACGACAGAAATGAAGGGAAGCTGCCTGGTGTTGCGAAGGGCGGAGACAGTTTCCCTCTCATCCTTTTCCTGACTGCCACCGGGAACACGGAGCCTTTCCCACCCTTCGACTGGGCTCAGGGCCTTTGGCGAACCCGCCAACCCTGGAATAAGCTCTTCGTACAGGGCGTGGAGCGCCGCGCGTTGGCGATCCGTGGAGAAGGCTTCGCGGACGCGCTGTTGGCCGGCGCGCCCTTGCTCCTTGGCGCTTGCGGAGTCGCTCAAGAGGACCGAAACCGCATCGGCAATCGCGGCCGGATTTGATGTAGGGATGAGAATCAGGCTATGGTTGCCGGCGATTTCGGCTACGCCTCCGACATCTGTAGCGATGACCGGCACTCCCGCAGCCATGGCTTCCAGGACGGCGTTCGGCATCTCCTCCGACAAAGACGCATTCACCAGAACGTCGGCGCCCGGAAGGAGCCGCCGGAAATCCTCGACATGGCCGGCAAAAAGAATTTCCCCATTCGGACAGGCCGTCCGGGCCACACCTTCCAACTCCGCCCGAAGCGGCCCGTCGCCAAAAACGATGAAGCGCGCCGCCGTGAAAAGCTTTCGGACCTGGGGAGCGGCGCGAACGAAGTGCAACGTGCCTTTCTCAGGGCTTAGCCGCCCCGCCGTCACGACCAGCGCGGAGTCCTCCCGAAGGCCGTACCGTCGGCATAGTTCCTGTCGGGCCAGGGCGCGGTCCCTGCCATCCACCCAAGACGTTTCCACAGCGTTTACGACCACGCGAATCTTCGCCCCCAGGAAGCGCCGGCCGGCGAGCCTCTCTGCTTGACGGTTTGAGAGGCAAACAACGCGCGACGCCAAAGGCAAGAAGGCCCGGCCGAGCGCCTCGTAGAAGCGAACCTTCGCATCCTCGCGCGTCCATCCCCGGAGAAACGGAACGACAGGCACACCGCTGAGACGCCCCGCGAGCGTACCGATGATGTCGGCCCGATATCCGTGCGTCGAGAGCAAAGCGACGCCGCGCTCACCGAGAAAGCGCGTGAGAGCCCAGACGGCGCGGAGGTCGCCCAAGGGCCCGGCGGGCAGCGCCAGCGTTTCGAGGCCGCGCCGTTTTGCCGCCTCGAGGAATTCGGTGCCTTCCCCCAGGCCCACAAAGGTTCCGATGAGGGTGGAGATAGGCCCGCTTCGCTCACACTCCGCGTAGCGGAGTATTTGGTTTTCGGGCCCACCCACAAAATTGCTGGCACGAAGGTGCAAGACGGTGAAGTTCTCGCTCACAAACTTCCGTGGGCCTCCTTCAGGAGATTGGCAGCGGGGGCGACCTCGACGGCCCGGGACCGGCAAGCACTGAACCACGCGGCCTCGAGGGCATCCGCCGCGCGATCCCAACTGTATCGCTCTTGGACCAGCTTCCTTCCCTGCTCTCCCAAGCGCGGGCCGAGTTCTGGAGACTTCAATAGCTCGATAGTCCGCCGAGCCAGTTCCTCAGGCGAGTCTGCCAGGAGGAGGTGCGTTTCCCCCGAAACCGCCAAGCCCTCGGCGCCAATCGTCGTGGAAACCACGGGCTTCCCCATGGCCAAGGCTTCGAGGATTTTGATTCGGCTGCCGCCCCCGATGCGCAGCGGCACGATGACAACGCTGGCTCTGGCGAGCCACGGCCGCACATCCGAAACTTCGCCGACAAAATCAAGCCAAGGGAGGCGCGCAATTTTGTCTTGCAACCCTTTCGGGGGCCGCCGGCCTACAATCCGCAGTCTGACTGCCGGCATGCGAGCGACAATGAGCGGCATTACTTCATCAATCAAATAATTCACGCCATCCACGTTGGGAAACCAATCCAGCGAACTGAGACAGAGAATCTCCAAAGCGGCGGGCTGCTCTTGGCTGGGGCTGAATTCGTCCAAGTCCACGCCGTTTTCCACAAGCGCCGGACTGCGGATTCCCCAATTCCTCACCTGGTTCAGGTCGAGATCGGTCACGGTGGCGACGGCGTCCGCCCGCTCCATCGCGCGGCGCTCGAACGACGCCATTTTCCTCCCTTGGAGTCCGAAATAGATCCTCTCGAGGAACGTGCGGCTGTGCCTTGCTCGCCGGGCCCAGATTTGCGCCTCGATGTTGTGAGCCATCATCAAAGTTGGGATTCCGGCAATTTCATCCGCGAAACGCGCGTAAGGCGTCCACTCGAAATGGATCAAATCAATTTGATTTCTCCCAGCCAGCCGCCGCAATTGCTCCCGAAAGCGGCGGGTATCATGTTTCGACACTGAATAAGGCCGCGGAGAGAAAAGATTCACGAGCAGAGATAAATAGAGTTGCCATCCCTTGAGTTCCGGAAGCGGCGTGACGGTGTGAAGCTCGATCCCGGCGGAGCGGACAACGTTCGCGGCCCGCCCCTCGCGGTCGCCGTAGCATAGCAAGGCGAGATCGTGACGGCGAGCCAGCCGCCGCAAGATGTTCCAGGTTCGCGCTCGCTTGCCGGAGTCCGGGGGATAGGGAATCCACTCGTCAAGAACCAGCACCCTCAAGCCCCGGCCCGAGACCGGGCTCTCGGGGGCATCGCTTTGGGCGTTTAGCTGCATCACGATAAACTCCTTTTTTTCGTACTGGCGGCGCGAAAGGGATAAATCGGAAGTCAGAATTCAGAAGCTAGAAGTGCGGAGTCAGAAGAAAAGATTCCACCCTTCTTGATTTCTGACTCCTGACTTCTGACTTCTGCCTTTAGCGCGCCCACTCATCGATGAATTTGACCTCTTCCAAACCTGGCAATGGGGTCAGGGTTTCCAGGGAATCGTTTTCGCCGGGCAGGGCGGCTGCTCTCTCCTGCTCCGCAATTCGTACGATCACCACAACTAAGGCTCCGACCAGATACCAGTTATAGCGGTAGAGGTTGTGGCCCGATAATCCCCCTGCAAAAAGCGCCACAAGCACGACCACCAGGGCGTTGGTCAAGGAAATCAGCCATTCGTGTGCGGGGTTCTGTAACGCCTGCAACGCGCGGCGCGCGGCGCGGCCCTGGCGCATGATCGAGAAGATGAAGAAGCCGAAGGAAAGGGCCCCCAGCAATCCCAACTCGGAGAGCAGTTGCCCCGGCAGATTGTGCGGCTGATGCCATCCCTTCAATCCGTGATAGGAATAAGGGAGATCGCGGGCCCACCAGGCGGCGGCAAAATCTCCACAGCCCACGCCGAGGATCGGCCTGTCCATAAACATCTGCATCGCCACCTCAAAACCGATCAGCCGGCCCTGGGCGGATTCGGCTTGCGAAGAATTGAGATTGCTGCTCGTCAGATCCTCGCGTAACTCCAGCAAGGTTCGGTACCGCTCCTGGTATTCCGGCGGGACAACAGCCCAGGCGATAACGAGGCAAGCGAGGAGGGCCGGTATCAAAAACATTCGTTTCGAAGATTGCAGCGCCAAACCCAGGAACACCACTACCGTAAGTACCGCGCCACCGCGCGATCCCGTCAGTACAATGCAAATGAGATACATAGCCCCTAATCCCACCAGGAAGGATTTGCCAAGAAACCCGCGGGCGCCCTTCAACAGGACAGCCAAGATGGGAACCGTCAACGCCAGGTTCGCGGCGGTGATGTTCGGGTCTCCCCAAGTTACTTCCAACGAGGTGGCGCGCTGAATCCCCTGAGCAAAATAGGGATGCGCGCCAAAAGCCCAAAGCGAGGAAGCGGCTTCCCAGCCGATGCCGACCACGTAAACCCAGAGGAACCGGCGCAACTCTTTCGGCCCCGTAATCAAGTTGATGAAGCAGAAGAAAAAAACAAACGTCTTGGCTAGGTCGTTTGCGGTGACCAGGGCGCCGCCCCTCCAAACCGCGGTGAGGATCGAGAGGTAACAGACCCCGAGGAATCCCAAAAAAGCCCAGGAGATGCGACCCAGAAGGAAACGTTCGCCCTTGAACAGCCGGCGATGAATGACCAGAGAGGCAATCAATGCCAAGACCAGAATTCGCTCGAGCGGAAGCTCGCCGCCCAATCCCAACACGATCTCTTGGGGGCGGACGATGAACCACGCCCAATAAATCATCAGGCCGTTTTGCGGGGAGAGCAAAGTGACCACAACGCATATCGAAATAATCACGATGCCCAAAATGAGCAGCATGCTGGAAATTCTCCGGGCATTACTTCAGCGCATTTGCTGCTATCAACACTTTTTCAGACCGGCCAACAAAGGAAATACAAAACCGGGTCTTCCCCGACCGTTCCCGCTCGATGTCCGCCACGCTCTCGAACGTCCAATCGACAATGTCGGAGAAGAACTTTTTCAGATTCGTTCTGAGGAGATCCAAATCGGCGGGAACAAAATCGGCTCCCGGCACGTAGCGCACGCGAAAGAAATCCAGCGCCTCTTGAATCACTTGGACCTTCTTAAGACCCGGACACACTTTCAGCACCCGGTTGGTCAATGCCACGCCGGGAACGAAGTCGCCGTTGGGAAGGTGAAAGACGTCCGTAGTTCGGCCCGTAATCTGCCGGATCAGGGGATAGCCCCGGCCACAAGCGCAGGCTTCCGCGCCCAGGAGCACACAATCGTTAACTCGATAGCGGATCAAAGGCATGCCGTAGTTCAAGAGGTCGGTCACGAGGATTTCGTGAAGCCCCTCCACTTCCGCGCCTTCCACAGGAACGAACTCCACAAACGCCACGGCCGGATTCAGGTGCAGTCCTTGATGCCGCTCGCACTCGCCCGCGATCATCGCGAACTCGCGGCTGCCATAGTGCTCAAATACGCGGCACCCCAAGGTTTCTTCGATAACCCGCCGCTGATTCTCAAGCAAGGGCTCGGCCGTCAAAATCGCGCTGGTTGGCCGGTGAAACTCCTTCCCACTGTCGCGCAAGTACTCCGAAAACAAAGCCAGCGGGGTGGGGTAGGCGTAGATAATGCGAGGCCTGAAGCGGTTCAGGCTGATTCGATAGGATTCCAGCACCGATTCATTGAAAAGAGAGGTGGGCGCCCAAACTCGCCGCATGAGATGCCGGTCGTAAAGGCGCCACCGCCAGCTGGGATTCTCGCTATAGTCCTGACGCGCGCCCCAGAGATAAAAGACCTTGTCCCCGGGCTCGAACCCGGCCCAGCGATTGAAACAAAGCTGTGCGGCATTCTTTTCCGGCAAGGATGACCGTGAGCGCAAAATGGCTACCGGCGTGTCCGTCGTGCCGCCGGTTGCAGCCTCGGCAAGCTCCTCGGGCGCAAAGCGGTCGGAGCAGAGCTCGGCCAAGTGCGTCCGAATGTCGTCTCGCGTAAGCGGCTGGATTTTGGCAAAGTCGCGCGGGGTCAAATTGGCGTTTGGCCTCACCCCCGCCTCGTCCATTCGTCGGCGGTAAAAAGGCGAGCTCTGGTAAGCGTGCGTCAGGAGGCGAAGGAGAGCTGCCCACTGAAATTTACGATTTTGCTCGAGGGTATTCCCTTCCAGCTTCCTGTAATGCTGGAGCAGCCCCGCCAACCCTCCGTAGCTTTCCGGTTGGAGGGCCGGGAGTATGATTCTGATATACGCCTCATTCAGCAGGCTCAAGCTCTCGCCCCTTCCAGTGTAGCCTCCGTGCCCGCCGCCTGAGACTCCGATTCGTTCACTACGAATCGATACTTGCCGGAGGCTAGGCTAGGGATACTTTCGACCAGCTCAATTTGCAACCGTGCCAAACCTTTGAGATAAAGCGACAGCCTCTTCCGCAGTTCCGCAGCGGTTTCGGGCCCATAAGCATGCCCGGGCACCACTCGAAGCGTAACTTCGTCCCCGCTCTTCTGAATGAATTGCACTTGCCGGACGTCCGGCATGTCGGAGACAACCAGAGTGAGTGAGGGCCCGGAAACCTTGAGGCCGTGGGACAAAACCAGGAAGTCCGTGATGCGCCCTTGAATATCGGCAAGTAACGGCAGTGCGCGGCCACAAGGGCACTCTTGATTCTCGCTCCACTGGCCGACATCGCCGATCTCATAACGGATGAGCGGCATGCTGAAATTCAAAAGGTCGGTGATCACCACTTTTCCGCCAGGGGCCGGCAAGTATGGATCAGCGGCAATTTCGACCAGCAAGGCCTCCGCGTTCACGTGCAGGCCGCGGTGATGTTCGCATTCGCTCGCGATGACGCTGACCTCGCGGCACCCGTAGCGATTGAATACTCGTCCCCCAAAGGTTTCCTGGAGGAACTCGCGCTGTCCGGGAAGCAAGACTTCCGCGGTGGTGATGAGGGATTCGAACCGAATGTCGTCAACGCGTTTTTCCCGGAGGTAATGTGCGAAGAGCACGGCGGATTGGGTGTAGGCCACGATGAAACGCGGACGCCTCTTCCTGAGCGCCGTAATGAAGAGGTCCCAGTCTTCCGGCCGGATCAGGGAAGTGTTCAACGGCACCAGACGGTAGAGAAACCTGTTACGGCACCCATCCCACCATCCTCGGCCGGCAACCTCGTCGAGCCGCGCGCCCCATAATTCCGCACACCAGTCCCCGGGCTGGTAACCCGCCCAGCCGTTGTGCCGAACCGTGCTCGCAAGCCTCGAGTCGAAGCGCCGCTTGTCCACGTAGAATTGCAGCGGACTGCCGGTGGAACCGCCAGTCTGATTGCGTACCCGGTCCGATTCGGAGAAGTCCGTCGCCAGCATTTCCGCTCCGTTGTCCTGGATGTCGCGCTTCCCGAGAAGGGGCAACGCCTTGAACGCGTCTAGTGAAGGCAACCTGTCGCCGTTGATCCCAGCTTCGGCCAATCGCCGGCGGTAAAAGGGGCATTGGGCGTACGCGTGCTTAAGGAGCTTATTCAACCGCTCCAACTGAAGCGCCTCGATTTGGGCGCGGGAAAGGAATTGAGTCCGCAGAAAATCTCGTAAATCGCCGCGGTAACCGGGATGGTCACGCAGCGACCACAAGGGAAAAACCAGTTTCCGAATGGCCCATTCCGGCAGAGTGCTCATTTGACCTTCGATTCCAGCCAGCCGCGGCGAGCAGGAGCCAGAAGTCAGAAGTCAGAAGAAGAACCAAGTCCTATCCTGTCTCCTGACTCCTGATTTCTCATTTGCCTCACCGCGCCCCACGCCTCAGCAGGACGATCTTGACCGATTCCAGGACGATCATCAGCTCGAAGCTCAGCGACATGTGCTTGATGTAGTAGAGGTCAAACTTGAGTTTTTCCTTCGATTCTTCCAAAGACGCACCATACTGATAGCGGATTTGCGCCCAGCCGGTAATGCCGGGCCGAATCACGTGGCGCAGGGGGTAGTACGGGATTTCGCGGCTGAGCCATTCGACAAATTCCGGCCGTTCGGGTCGCGGACCCACAAAGCCCATCTCTCCGCGCAAGACGTTCCACAGTTGGGGGATTTCGTCTATTCGCACCCGGCGGAGCCATCGGCCCACGAGGGTCACGCGCGGATCGTTATCTCCCGCCCAGGAGGGGCCGTGAGCGGTTTCAGCGTCCGCTCGCATGGTGCGGAACTTGTAGCAGGTAAAAACTTTCCCGTTCCTCCCGACTCGTTTTTGAGCGTACAAGACGGGACCCGGAGAAGTCAGTTTGATGGCAAGGGCGATCAAAGGCAGCAGGGGCAGCACGGCGAGCAGGAGAACGAGGGAAACCACCAGAGAGAAGAACCGCCGCAGGAACATGAATGTCGGATTCAGCCTGAAGCCCTCGGAAAAGATCAGCCAGCTCGGGTGGATAGAATCCACCTCAATCTTTCCCGAGATTTTCTCCACAATCCCCGTCGCATCCTCCACCTTGACGCCGCTCAAGCGGAGATCCAGCAATTCGCGGACGGGCATGATTCCCCGCCGATCCTCCAAGGCGATGATGACGCGGTCGAGGTTGTGTTTCTCCGCGATTTCCGCCAGCTTGTCCCTGAGGGCCTCTCTATTCATGGAGCCGCCACCCATCGCTCCGGACCATCCCATTACGTCCATGCCCAGCTCGGGCTTTGCGCGGATGATCTTTACCAACCATTTCGCTCTCTCCCCTTCGCCCACGACATGAACCCGTTCCCGAAGGAAGGACTGCCTAATCAGCCAGTTATAAGCCGCTCGCCAGAGGACCAAACCGAGAGCCAAAATGGAGAGGCCCAACATAAAGGTGTGATTGGCGAGCATGAATCGGGGAAATAGAAGGCCAAGTCCTGCGAGGAAGAAGGAAAGAATCCCAACCACGACAAACAGCCGGAACCAAATGTCGCCCCGCGACGCAACCTCTTGCAAGTCGTAGAGGTCAAAATAATGCAAGCAGAAGAGCGCCACAACTGTGACGCCCAGGATCTTCCCGAATCCGTATTGGTAGTTCAGAACCAGAGCGGAGTCGGGGCCCAGCCGGATCAATGCCGCGAGGAGAAAGGATGCGCACACGATGATCCCCTCCCCCGCAACCAAAACCAGAAGGCGCTTCGGGTAATAGACGCTGAACAGGCGGATCAAGTTTTTGCTCTCCTGCCTTTTCCGTTCGCATTTTCCGCCGCGCCCCGGTAGTAGTCGTAGTACTTATAGCTGGAACTCCCTCGGGGATCGACACGGTTCAGGACCACACCGAGCACGCGCCGGCCCTTGAACTGATCGCGCGTCTTTTGGGAGGCTTCGCACGAGGTGCTTCCTGCCGCCACGACCAGCAAGACACCGTCACAAGCCGCCGCAAGGACTTGCGCGTCGGAAACCGCTATCGCCGGCGGTGTGTCCACAACGATCCAGTCAAACACCGGCGACAGCCGACGGAGAAGGTTCTTGAACCGGCCATTGGAAACCAACTCAGCGGGATTTGCTGGATGCTTTCCTCCCGGGATGAAATAGAGATTCTCAAGCGGGCCTCGCTGTATCACCGACAATTCGTTGGCTTCGCCGCTTAAGTATTCGGCCAAACCGGGGACGGCGGGGGTCCCAAGGAATAAATGAAGGCGCGACCATCGGAGGTCGGCGTCGATCAGCAAAACGCGCTTGTCGGGTTGGCGTGCGAGAATTTGCGCGGTGTTTGACGAAATAAAGGATTTCCCTTCGCGGGGAGAGGCGCTCGTCACCAAAAGGGAGCGCGTGGCTGAGGTCTCGTTCAACCCGAACAAGTGTGAGCGCAGGGTGCGAAATTCTTCCGTCCCCAGGGCATAATTTTCCTCGCCGAAAAAGAGCATGGTCTTGACATTGGGATTCCACTTGAATCGCCGAACCTGGCTCTCGAGAACCTCCAGGGTCAGATCGCTCCCGGGCTCTTCGAGCTCGGAAAGTGCCGCCGGCTCGATCCCCGTCGCGGATTGCGGGAGCTTCTCCGGCACCGCCGTCCCGGCTTCCGCCAGCTCTGCAATCTGCGTACCGACTGAGGGTATAGACCGCCCTTCCATTTCCTGCTCTGCCCTCTTTAAGGCTTCATGAATTCGGCTCATAGGCCTCCTGATTTCGCGGCCGCGTCTTAGCGGGGCGGCCGCATCTTCTCCATGAATGTGGCGATAGTTTCGAGCGCGCCCATTAAACGCTGGCTGTCGTCGGCGGGCGCAGGCTTTGCCTCGATGACCGGCGCAACGGTATCCAATTGGAACTCGTGTGCGGCCTCGTGAATCGTCTCCACCGGAACCGACCTTTTCTGTTGAGCGAACGCTCCGATCAGACCGTGCTCGCACAGCAGGTTAATCACCCGCGGCACCCCTCGCGCGTAGGTATGGACGGCCTCTGCGGCCTCGCGGGTGAAAATCTCCTGCCCGTTCGAGCCGGCGATGCGGAGCCGCGTGGTGATGTAATGGCGGGTCTCTTCCGGAGTAAGGGGGTAAGTTTTGCATCGCAAGGTAATTCGCTGGCGCAGTTGGCGAAGCTCCGGCCGGTTCAGTTTGTCCTCGAGTTCGGACTGCCCCGCCAGAACAATCTGCAAGAGTTTTTCGGTCGAGGTCTCCAGATTGGTCAACATGCGGATTTCTTCGAGGACCTCCGGGGCAAGGTTCTGCGCCTCGTCCACGATCAGGACGGCCGTGCCTTTCATGCGGTAGCGGTCGAGGAGCCACTTGTTCAAGCGCTGCAACATGCGGCCTTTCTGCCCCAGCTCGCAGCTCAGGCCAAAATCCGCCATCATGTAATCCAGGAACTGGTCGGGATCCAGTCCGGGGTTGAAAATGTAAGAGGTGGCAACGCGATACTGCCGGAGCCAGGCCAGCAGTTTGTTGAGCAGGGTCGTTTTCCCCGTCCCCACTTCTCCGCTCAGCAGGATGAAACCCCGCCGGCGCTGAATTCCGTAGGTCAAGCAGGCCAGGGCTTCCTGCGCGCGTTCCGTCAGGAACCAATAACGCGGGTCGGGATTGACGTTGAACGGATTGTCTCTTAGTCCGAAAAACTTCTTGTACATTTGCCTGCCTACGATTGTGCAATTTGCCCCAACAGGGGCGGGTCCTTTTTCCCTCGCGACGTTCGATGCTTCACGTCTCGCGCCTTTTCGCCAATCAACGGTACACTGGCCAAAGTGGGCAAGCCCAGCGCTTGCTCGACGTCGGCCTCGGTCCGAATCGACTTGTCTCGAAGTTCCAGGAGAAAGACAATCCCAATCCCCAGGGCCAAACCGAGGCCCAACCCCGCGCCGGCAAAGGCCGGCCGGTTGGGAAACGACGGTTTCTGCGGCAAATCCGCCGGATCCATGACCTGGAATTGCTCGCCCTGCTGGCGCCGCTCCAGGCTGGTCGCCATCTCCGATTGGGTCTTCTTAGCCAACAAGTCCTCATAAAACTTCACCGCGGTGTTGTGGTCGCGGGTGATCTGCTTGTACTCTTCTTCGACCGCTGGACTGATGGACAACCGCCCCTGGATGCCTCCCAACTGTTTCTTGAGGCGGTCTTGTTCCTGGGTCTTCTCACGGACCAGCACGTCGTTCTGGTGAATCTGAAAGCGGAGCTGCTGAATCTCCGCTGGCTCCTCGGCCCGAGCCACATCCGGGTTCGCCGCGCTCTTTTTCTTCGCCTCCACATCATTGCCGGCGATCTTTTTTTCCAAAGCGGCAATGTCACTCTTTAATTTGACCACGTCCGGATAATCCGCGGTGTAATGCCCTTGCATCGTGGCGAGCTGGTCCTTGAGGTCCGAGAGCTGCTTCTTCAGCGGGTCCGCCTGCGGTCCCTCAATCGTCTTCGGGGACGCCTTCCATGCGGAGACTTGCTGGTTGATGATGGTTTCTTCATAAGCCTTGTCCTGCTGAGCGCGGCTGAGCTGATTGGTGACGGCGTCCAGTTGAGAGGTCAAACTCATCAGCATTTGGGCATCCGTCTGTTCTTCGCCGGGCAGCGCCCCCATGTTTTTGCGCTTGAATTCCGCCAATTTCGATTCCTGGGCGTCGAGCTGGCGCTTGGCTTCATCGAGTTGGTCTTTCAGAAAGTCGGTAGTGCCCACGGCGCTTTGTTCGCGGAGGCGAAGGTTTTCTTCCGTGAACATGGAAGTGATTTCGGCGCAAACCTGTTGCGCCAGCCGCGGATCGCTGGCCGTGAAGGTAATCGAGAACCCCGGCAACTGTCCCGCATTGGTGGACACCACGGCCGGGAGGGGGGTGACGAAGATCGATTTTCTCATCCGGGCCACGAGGTCCTCGACGGGGACCTTCCCTTTTTCTTTCTTGAAGAGCCCGAATTTATCAATGATTGGCTCCAGCCTGGTGCGGCTGAGGATCTGCTCCCGCATCGCTCCGAGCCTCTGGGAGATGTCCCCGGTAACCACCGATTTAACGTAATTGTCAGGCACCTTTTGCTGCTCCACCAGCACCAGCGTGCGCGACGTGTACTCATTGGGCAGGGCCAAAGACAGCAGGAACGCGCCCGCACAACCGGCCACCGTGGGAAGCAAAACCACCCACCACCAGCGGCGGAAAATCTGGAGATACTCATTAAAGGTCAACTGCTTATTTCTAATCATTGGTTTCTCTCACTCCCTCTGCAAGGCCGTGGTCAAGTCTATTCGAGTACGATCTGGCGCCGGTGCCACGCGAATCCCAGGCTGAGCACGTGCCTCGACAGGCTGGCATTGCAGTTGCCCGCGAGGCAAGCTGTCCGCGAAGATTGGCCCTGGAACGTATAGTTGACGAACATGTTCGTGTTATGCCCGAAAGCACGGCTCAGGCTGGCTTGCGCGTAAACCGAGTCATAAGTTGCACTCTGGCCGGCCAATATTGTTTGCGGCAAGCTCGTATTGCGCGCATAACCAGGGCCCAAGGAGCCCGACCACTTGCGGGACAATCGGGGGCTCCAATTGATTTGGAATTGGTCGGCGATGGTCCCTGCCAAGACCCCTCCGCCGTTCGTGGTATAGCGCATGGCGGAAAGGGTGAAGGCGTTGCGTGCCGTATTCCAAGCGACCGAGCCATGGCCCACCCATGTCGCCGTCACGCTGGAGCCGAAAATGGGGCTGCCAAATACCGCGAACTGAGGTCCGCCCCCGACTCCGATCGCGAGCTTGCCCCGAATACGGTGCCCGTAGGAGAAGTCGATAGAATGAACTTTGAAAGATTCGCCGACGGGACGGAACTGGAACACGTTCATTCCATAACTGACCGAGGCGAAGTCTCGCCGGGACAGGGAATGGTTGTAAGCCACTGTGATCAACTCATTCGTGGAGTCAATGGACCCCGGCGTCCGAAACGTCAGCATCCCGAAGGCGCCGCTCACCGACAGAGACGAACGCGGGCTGGTGGCGTATTGCACCTCGGCCGCGGTTCCATTGACGATGCGAGACCCGCGGCTGCTAAAAAGCACCTGGTTCGGATCAAAGTTTGGGTTGAGGCTTCCGAGGTTCGAGCCTGTGGCGCCCCCCAAATCCGTTCCGAGCGCCCCTCTCCAGCCGAAGCCGGGGTACCCGAAAGCCGATTCCGGCAGGTAGTTGGCCCGTTCATCCAGGGCCCATCCCCAACGGCGTCCTTGGTACGACCAGTTAAGGCCTACTTGGTGCTCGGTGGCATCGAGGCCCGAATGACGGTTATACAACAGCACTCCTCCCTGATAATCGGCTATGGCGCGGGAATGTTTGCCCACGCTCTCCCCCGCCAAACCCAACACGGCGGTCTCGATCGACTCGAACCTCTGGGGCCCCGACGTCACGGTCGAGTGCGAGTCCGCCAGCCCGAAAATCTGAAAACTCGGGAAGAAATAACTGTGCTCCGGTGATGTTGTCCCGGGGGCGATAGATTCAGGGCCGGACAAGTGGGGGAGACCTCCTGCCGCCTCCTTCTCCGAACCGGCGGAGGCAGGTGGGGAGGTCTGCCCTTGCTCTTCACCACCGGACTGCTGCGGGCAAGCCGCGAGAGCAGGCAAACTCAGCGTCGCCGCCAGCGCCACCATCGAAACTCCAAGCCTTAACCTCATGATGAACTCCTCTTATGGAACTACGATCGTATCCCCGGGCTTCAAGAGGATGTTCTCCTGCGCTCTTTGTCCCCGGACGACCTCTTTGTAATTGAAGGGCAAGGTGACCTGCCTCCCCTTTTCGTTTCTGAGGACGTAGATTCCCGTCAATTTGGCAAATTGCGTAAACCCACCCGCCGCAGATAACGCCTGCAACACTGTCATGTCCGGATACATCGAGAAGGGGCCCGGCCGGTTGACCTCACCCAGGACATAGACGCGTCGGCTGTTGATTTGCGTAATGATCACGGTGACTCGAGGATCGGTAATGAATTTCCTGAGGCCCTCGGAAATGTTAGTCTGCAACTGCATTGGAGTGGTCCCAGCGGCCTGCACATCGTTCAGCAGGGGCAGAGAAATCTTCCCGTCGGGGCGAACCGGGACCGAGCGGGAAATGTCCGGCTCTTTCCAAACGCTGATTTCGAGCACGTCCTCCGGGCCTATCACGTATTCCGTGTCCGCAGCCGGGGCGATGGCTTCTGAGACCGGCTTTTTCGCGGGCTGTTTCTGCCCGCCCGCCGCCCGCACCCAAAGAGGCGCAGCCGCAAGCACAAGGAAGAGGATCATCCACGTACTATTCTTTTTTTTCATTCGAAACATCCTGAAAGGGTCAAAAAGACCCGGATTTGTCTAGTCCCATTTGCCGAAGTTTATACAGTAGAGCCTTGTAACTGACCTGGAGCTGCCGGGCGGCCCGTTTCCGATTCCAGTGGGTCCGCTCCAGGACCTTCAGAATCAGTTCCCTCTCCACTTGCCGCGAGGCGGCGCGCGCGGCTTCCTTCAGGGAAAGTATTTCATCCTCGCCGTTTGGCCCCTTCTCAGCGCGGCCCAGGGCGCCCCAGCCCGTCGCGGTGGATTCGTCCCCAAGGGCGACGATCTTCTTCACCGAGTTCTCTAATTCCCGAATGTTTCCGGGCCAGGAATACTCTTGAAAGGTCTCCAGCAATTGTGCGCTCAGCGAAGGGATTGGCTGGGAAAGAAGGGATGAACTCTTTTTCAAGAAAAACTCGACCAGGGCGGGTATGTCCTCTTTGCGCTCGCGAAGAGGAGGGAGCCGAAGCGAAACACCGTTGATACGGTAGAAGAGGTCCTTTCGCAAAATTCCCCGCTGCAAGACGTCCTCAAGCTCCAGAGGAGCCCGACCGGTGGTCGAAATCAGGCGAGCGCTCAAGGCGTGACCGTGTGCCGCTAAGTCGTCATCAGGCAGCGCGTGTAGAAGAGCGGCCTGGCAAGTCGGAGCCATGTCCGCAATCTCATCCAGGAAGAGTGTGCCGATTTTCGATCCTCCCTCCTGCCCGTCGTTCATTTCGAGCTTTCGGCGGAGCGGCTCGAACGATTCGAGCGTCAGGGCGCCACAGGCGATTTTTGTGAAGGGCTCCTTCGCTCTCCGCGAGCGGCGGTGAATTTCGAGCGCCACGGCTTCCTTACCTGAGCCGCTTTCACCCATCAAGAGCACAGGAAAGTCCGTGGCCGCGACGTTGGCCACGACCAACTCGACAGCACGCATAACCGGGCTGACTGCTTCGACAAAATAAATACAGTCATCCCCGGAGGACGTATCCCCTGTTACGCACTCCAAAACCTCAACACCTCGCCAGCCCATCCCTGCCCTCACTAGAAGTATTGGACTCCCTGTATGAATTGTCTGTATTCGCTTTCACTCAGTGCAAAGCTATGCGGGTGCGATCGGCGTGCGTTCGCCTCCATGCCTTCCAACATCACCGTAACTCTTTTATGGACAATCGCATCGATATATTTTGAATAATTGAAAATAGGGGAAGACGAGCTCTAAAACTCCGCTCGACCTCCACAAAGTGATAAAGGTTTTCCGCTATTTCCCAACGAACCTGTGTATTATACCCCGAGTGGGGGAAAACTTGTAGATTAATCTACACGAGAAATGGGAGCGTCACCACGGGGACATTTATACCGCTGCATTGCCATGAGGCAGCGCGATGACCTTTGGTCAACCCACCCGCCCCGCCGAGCATGACCATACTCGGACGGGTCGTCGGCTGACGCAAGAGGGTGTCGGATTGCAACTGTTGACTGGACCAGTTACCCTCGTCCTGCGCTTTGAGACATGAATCCTGCGGACTCAAACTTCGTTGAGTGCGTTGAACCGCGTGAGAGGACGTGGGATCGGTCCCTCTTAATACCCGCGGTCCTTCTGACAATTCTAATTGGGATTCTCTACCGAGGGGTTCTCGTGGGGATGGTGGAGGATTGGATAAAGGACCCAAACTTTTCCCACGGATTCCTGGTAGTCCCCTTCTCCGCTCTTGTAGTTTGGCAGGGCCGCAAAAAACTCGCCAAGCTTCGTCTAGAGCCCTCGTGGTTTGGGTTGGCTGTCGTCGCCCTGTCTCTCGCGATGCTCATTCTGGGGGTCCTGGGTGTTGAGTACTTTCTCCAACGCTCCTCGCTCGTCTTTCTTATGGCGGGCCTGATCATTTATTTCCTCGGGTGGCGCCACTTCCGCGCCGTGCTATTTCCCTGGGTCTTCCTGTTCTTAATGATTCCCATCCCAGCCATCGTTTATAATCAAATCGCCTTCCCTCTTCAAACCCTGGCTGCGCGTATGGCGACCAGCCTCCTGTCTCTCGCGGGCGTCCCCGTTTTAAGGGATGGCAACGTCATCCGCTTGCCGGCCGTCTCCCTGGAAGTGGCGCAGGCCTGCAGTGGCATTCGGTCGCTCATGTCGCTGGGCGCGTTGGCAGTGGTTTATGGGTACTTGCTGGAACCCCGAGCCCTTCGTCGCGCTGCCCTGACCCTCGCCGCCATTCCCATCGCTGTGGCCGCCAATGGACTGCGAGTGATGGGAACGGGCCTGGTGGGGTACTATTGGGATCCTGACAAAGCGGAGGGCTTTTTTCACACATTTTCCGGCTGGGTGATCTTCGTTGCTTCCACCATGATGCTCTTCGGACTTCATGGCTTTATAAGCTGGATCGGGAGTTGGCGAAAACACACGCAGGGATGATCGGGATTATGAAACGAGACATGAACATGTGGTTGCGGTTAACGATCGTCGTCGCCATGCTGGCGGGCACCGGGCTGATCTTGCACTCGCGAGGAAAGGCCGAGGTTGTGCCGGCCGCCGAACCCCTGGGTTCCTTTCCTTCCGAGATTGCCCAGTGGCAGGGAGCAACTGAGGTGATCCCGCAAAGCGTGCTCGAGGTTCTGGGTTCGGGAGATTTTCTCGATCGGATTTACTCTCGGTCGCCGAACGAACCGCCTGTGGATTTATTCATCGCCTACTTCCCCAGCCAGCGGAACGGAAGCAGCATACACTCTCCGCAGAATTGCCTGCCGGGCAATGGCTGGTCGCCCATCGAGCTAGCGCGAGTCGTGCTGCCAGGACCAAATCAAACGCCTATGAATGTCAACCGCTACGTTCTGGCCAAAGACGCCGACCGTCTCTTGGTCTATTACTGGTACCAGGAGCATGGCCGGGTCGTCGCCAGCGAATATTGGGCGAAGTTCTATTTGGTGGCGGATTCGATTCGAATCAACCGCAGCGACGGCGCCTTAATCCGAGTCATGACCGCCGTCGGGCACGACAAGGGCCCCGCGAGCACAGACCAAAGGAGTTTGGAATTCATCCAGAACCTGCTTCCATTCCTTGGAAAGTTTATCCCAGGTTAGTCTGCCAATTCACCGAATTCGCCCCGGCGGGGGACCCAGAGGGTGGCTTCGGGTGTTGGCTTGAATCGGGTGCCCGGCCGCTCGCGCCTCAGCTCAGTTGGCACGCCTACAGGCAGTGCCGATCTTGGTCGTCCGAGGGTAGCCCGGGTGTGAAATTACATCGCCTGGTCCAGGGGAAAACATGACAAAGTATTGCACACATAAATGCCACTCAACCAATACGCTCCCAGCATAATCTTTAAGACACTGAAAATAAGATAGATACTTACCGTAATTGGCAGCGCACTTTGGCTGTCCACTTGCGCATAGAAGTGCGGCTGGCCTGCAAGACAAGATCAGGACTACAGCCAAAAATTCATGAATCAGAGGATGGAGGGCATTACAATGAGTCAAAAAGTGAAAGGATTTTGGTTTTTCGGCGCCTTGGCGGGGCTACTCATGCTGGGCATGGGAGCGAAGCCCGCGTTGGCGGATTCAGTTACTTACGTGATGACCATGGGAAATGCGGGGCTCACTAATCATGGCACGTGTTGCCCGGGGCCATACGCAAACGTAACCGTTACCTTGACAAGTGCAACGACGGCTACGGTCACTATCACTTCGCTCGACACCGGAGGGTACACCTACCTGCTTGGCGAAGTGGGTGTGAACGTTAACGCATCGAGCTTTACGGCCGCGTTCGGCAGCGCAAGCAATTCCTTACCTGCCTCCGCTGGCTTCTCGGCAGGCACGTGGACCGATGAAGGGTCGAAGAACATGGACGGATTCGGAACTTTCAACCAAGTCTTCGGCGGCGTCCAATTCAATAACACAGCCACCAGCGTTACGATCACCCTCACCAACACTGGTGGGACTTGGTCAAGCGCTGGAGACGTACTAGTCAGTGGTGGCGGCGTTTTCCCCGCGGCAGTTCACTCTTATGCCTGCCTCAACCCCTGCACTGCAGCTGAGGGTGCCACGTCAACGGGATTCGCTACGGTTCCCGAACCAGCCTCGATTGCATTGCTCGGAACGGGTATGCTTGCCATCGCCGGTGCCATTCGTCGCCGGAAGAAGCAGACCGTGGTGGCTCAGTAAGTAGTGTTGGATGTGGCTTGGGGCTTTGCCCCGGCATAGGCTACCCTCCATCTCTGAAAGGTCCCGTCAAACAAGACGGGACCTTTTCATTTTTCTTGGCGCCCCGCATTTGCACCTCAATTTTAGAGCGAGATTTCGGGCTCTTCTTGAAGTCACCCCGTCGCTGGCAATCGCAAACCTTCAACCGGTCGGATCACAACATCGGAAATAGCCGACGCCGAAAATGACGCGCCCAAGCGGTAGGGCCAGACCGATGTGTATGTCCTGGGCGGACACGCTGGTCCGCCCCTACTGTATAATATTGACCCTCGACCGTGGCCCCGGCACCTGCTAAGCTGTTACAAATACGGCGGAGGGTTTCTGCTCGCGGCTGTTCTTGGGCGGAAAGCCATCGGAGGCCCCTCCTTCGCGGTGGCTCTTCCTCAGTTATGGGGGTGAGATTCGAATGAGCAAGTATCGAGGAATATTTCCATGCCTCGCGGCGCTTTGCCTAATGGGGCTACTGGCGGGATGCTCGCGCGACCCGAACGTCCAGAAACGGGAATATCTGGAGAGCGGCGAGCGCTACTTTCAGACCGGGAAGTATCGCGAAGCAGCCATCCAATTCCAGAACGCCCTCAGGGTGGATTCGCACTACGCGGATGCGCATTATCAACTCGCCCAGTGTTACCGGAAGCTGGAGTTGTGGCAGAGCGCTTACGCAGAATTGGGGCACGCTCTCGATAGCGACCCCAAGAACTGGCAAGCCCACCTTGACATGGGAAATCTTGACTTAGCCGGGGGCGGCTACATCAAAGCCGAAGGCGAGGCTCGAACCGTGCTCGCCGCCGAACCCGACAGCGTCGAGGCCCACACCCTTCTTGCGAATACTTTGTTCGAACAGGGGAAGACTAAGGATTCGTTCGACCAAATGAAGGAGGCGATTCGCCTCGGGCCCAGCCGCTCGGACTCTTACGTCAATCTGGGCGTGCTCCAGGTGGGCGCGGGGCAGCTCCCCGCCGCTGAAGAAAGCTACAAGAAAGCTGTGGAGCTGGACCCAAAGTCGGTGCCGGCGCTCATGGCGCTCGGCTCGTTTTATATCCGGCTCAACCGATTGCCCGATGCCGAACAACGGCTTCGCCACGCCATTGAAGTCGCGCCCACCGACCCGAAACCTTACAACACGCTGGCTCGACTATACGTTTTCGAGAAGCAAAGGGACCGGGCGGAGGAGTTGTTGAAAGACGCAAAGAGCAAAATGCCCACGGACTCCGAGGCGTATCGGATGCTGGCCGACTTTTACCTCGACATGGGCGAGCCGGACCGGGCGCTCGCCGAATACGCCGCGCTTTACCAGGCGCATCCGAAGGACCTGCGCGTCAAGAAGAACTACACTCAGCTCTTGATTGAAAAGAATCAGCTAGACCTCGCTTCGCAGTTGAACGACGAAATCCTAAAGGCCGATGCCAACGACCCGGACGGCTTGATTTGCAAAGGTCAGATTGTTTTGCGCAGGGGAAAGCCCGATGAGGCGGTTCCCCTGTTTCAATCCGCCCTTAAGGCGAATCCGGATAGCCCCGCCGGCCATTACCGAATGGGTCTCGCTATGGCTCAATTGGGGGAACTGGGGGAGGCTCAGAATCAATGGCAGCAAGCGCTGCGCCTTCGACCTGATATGACGGGGCCTCTTGAAGCGTTGGCGCAGTTGGCCCTGAACAAGGGTGATGCGGATTCGCTGACGCAGTCCGCGGAGGGATTAATCCGCGCCCAGCCCACTTCCGATCAGGGGTACCTTTTCCGGTCCGCTGCCCGGGTGATGAAGAAGGATCTAGTTGCCGGTGAAGCCGACCTGAACAAGGCGATCGAATTGGCCCCTCAAGACCCCGTGGCCTACGCTCATCTGGGCGTCATACGGATGCTCCAAAAGCGTTACCCGGAAGCTGAAAAACTCTTTGTACACGCGCTTGAACTCGACCCGAATTCCAGCGAAGCCCTCCAGGACCTGGCGGCGCTCTATATCCAGCAGAAGGAGCTGCCCAAGGCCCTGGCGCGCGTCAATACCCAGATCGAGCGGGCGCCCAAAAACAGCGCGTTTTATTACTTGCTCGGAAAACTCCTGGTCGCCGTCCGGCAGCCGGCTGAGGCTCAGGTGGCACTCCAAAAAGCAGTCGAACTCGATCAAAACAACCTCGATGCTTTCCTCGTGCTCGCCCGCCTTCAGGCGGAAAAAGGATCCATGGATGAAGCGGTGGCGAGCTACGAGCGCGTTATCCAGAAGAACCCGGACGACGTTCGCCCCGTTATCCTCCTTGGCATGTTGGAGGAAGCTCGCGGCAATTGGCACCAGGCTCAGGTCCTTTACCAAAAGGCGCTCCAAGTGCGGCCGGATTATCCCGTCGCCGCAAACAATCTGGCTTACCTGCTTCTCGAGCATGGCGGCAACAGCGATGTGGCGCTGAGCTACGCGCAACTGGCGCGGCGCGGACTGCCGAACTTCCCGCCGGTTGCCGACACGCTTGGCTGGGCTTACTACTTGAAGGGTTCTTTCCGGCTCGCCATTGACCTTCTGGAAGAGGCCGCGAAGAAGGCTCCCGACAATACCACTTACCAATATCACCTGGGCATGGCGTACCTGAAGGCGAACGACAAAGCCCGAGCCCGGGAACACCTTCGGCGCGTTCTCCAGCTCGACCCGAACTTTGGAGCGGGCAATGTGCGAAAAACCTTGGAGGAGATTGCCGCGGGTTGACAGGAAGTTGAAAAACTCTGGAATTTGCCATCCTCAGGAGCCCCGATGAAATCGGGGCGACGAAGAGCCTGCGCTCCCTTCGACTCCGCTCAGGGACAGTGAGCGAAGCGAACGGGATCTGAGTATTTGCTCTATTTTATAGATGCAGGGATTCTTCGCGAAGTTTACCCTGACCGCGCGATGAAAGGGATTCTTCCACTTCGCTGCGCTCAGCGTCAGGATGACAGCCCGCGAAGGGCTCAGAATGACATGCCGAATGCGTCTTCCAACAAATTGCTAAGAATCACTCAGCAGGCCGGGTTCAGAAACACGGAGCTCCGACGAGACGAGTCCGAGGCTCAGACAATCCTCTAGAAGGGTTTTCAGCGGGACAAATCGGCCGCTCCTCAGCAGTTCTCGCAAGCGCCCCGCCATAAGCGGCAAATTGCGATAGTGACGCAGCCTGGACTTGAAGCTACCCGGCAGGCGCGGCTGGTCCGGGTCGAGCTCCCAGGGGTGGAAATACACAACACCGGGCCGCCCTTCACGATTGCGAACTCGCTCCAGGGCCCAGCGCGTATACCACATGGGAAGAATCCTCAGATAGCCCCCGCCCGCCGCCGGCAAGTTTTGGCCCAGCACTGAAACCGTAGTCGGAGGGATTTCATAGACCGAACGGCCGCCCCGGCAAAGCCAGCGGAATGGAAATCGCGGGGCGGTGGGAAAGCCGTACAAATCGTGCCGGATGGGGAAAACGCTCGCATCGTACAGGAAGCCTTCCTCTGCCAGTATCTCCACCGCCCAAAGCGATTTGTTCACAATCGAAAACGTGGGGGCACGGTAGCCGAGAATTTTTTGCCCTCCTGCATCTTCAATGGCGGAGACAGCGCGGCGGAGGTCTTCGCGGAATTCCGCGGGCTCCATCGTTGACACCCGCCGGTGCATATAGCTGTGACAAGCCACTTCGTGGCCTGCCTGCTGGATGGCGCGTACCAGCGCGGGTTCAAGTTTCGCAACGTAGCCCAGCACAAAGAAGGTCGCCCGCGCCCCTGCCTCCTCGAGAAGTTCAAGAACGCGGTGAGTATTGCGAACCACTCTCGAGGGATATTGAGACCATGTCTCCCTGGGAATGCGATCCGCAAAGGCCTCGGCGTGGTAGTAGTCTTCAACGTCCACGCTCAGCCCGTTGGGCGGGACCACAATGCCGGCTTGGCCTTCTCGGGTCTGCATTCTTTCTTTTCGCCGGAGCCGGTTCTTTTTGAGCTCCGCCGATAGATTTCGCGCGAAGATCAGCTCCGGGGAGGGCATGGAGTGGTTCAGCCAAAATCCCAAGATGCTCTTAGGCTACTTCCGCAACAGATGTGGGGATCCCTTGGGGCTCTGCCTGATCTCTCGCGGAGGGCAAGTTGGCTTGGCGGATTTTATAAAGCAGCGCCCGGTAAGAAATGTTCAACGACTTGGCCACGCGCTTCCGATTCCAGTGGTTGGCCTGCAGAGCCTTGAGAATGATACCTCGCTCGATTTCGAGCACCGCCTCCCGGGTGACCTGCTTGAGAGAAATGGGAGCGACAACTCCACTTTGGATTTCGAGGTCGGGAACCTCGCGCTTCGTGGCGGTCAACTCGCTCACGATGGATTCTTCAGAACCCATGATAACGTACCGCTTGACCAAGTTCTCCAGCTCACGAATGTTCCCCGGCCACTTGTATTCCTGCAACAATTGAGTCACCCACCGCGAGGGAGGGCGAAGGTCGCGCGAGAACAAATGGTTGTAATGGTTCAGGAAATACAGCATCAGGTCCGGAATGTCTTCGGAACGCTCGGAGAGGGGAGGCAGCTCGATCATCAACACATTGATCCGGTAAAACAAGTCCTCACGAAAAGTGCCAGACTCGACCGCTTGGTGGAGGTCCCGATTCGTCGCGCAGACGACCCGCGCATCAACTTGAGTGTCTTCGCTGGCGCCGATCCGGCAGAACCGCCCGTCCTGAAGAAATTGTAACAATTTAGCCTGCAACCCGATCTCGAGCTCGGAGATTTCATCGAGAAATACGCTTCCCCCGCTCGCAAGCTCCATGCGGCCCGGCTTCGAGCCGTATGCCCCCGTGAAGGCACCTCGCTCGTAGCCGAACAGCTCACTCTCGAGCAGGGTCCCGGGAATTGCCGGGCAATTGACTTTTACGAATGGCCCCTTCGACCAAGGCGAAGAGGTGTGGATGAGCCGGGCGATAATCTCCTTGCCTGTGCCGCTGTCCCCCTGAATCAAGACCGGGATGTCCACCGCGGAAACCTTTTCCACCTTCTTCAGCGCTTCCTGCATTTGCCGGGATCGCCCAAAAATGATGCTCTGCGGGGGTAAAGAACCCGCGGGGGCAACCGACGATGACATCTGGGTATTCATGGGCAACACTGTTTGTTTCTTCATTATGCTCTCACTTTCTCAAAAGCTGCAAAAGTTTGCAATCGCCCGTAGGTACCAGCCACCTGGCACTTAGGTACCATCGGGCACGTGCCCCCCGACCTTTTGTTCGGCAGGCAGGTGAAAAAGGCAATTCGTGCGTGTCGTCCTGATCCCGCAGTCGCAGGACCTGGGCATTTGTTTTCAAGGAAATACGGAGATGCTTCGCTCCGCTCAGCATGACAACTTGGCCTTGTTCAGCAACCTCTTAGGCGGCTCAACGCGGCCAGATCAGTCTGAGAACTACGCGTCGGCGCGCAGGTTGGCAATAAATTCTCGCAAGTGGGGCTGAGGGGTTAGTGGCGAAAAGATTGAAAGGGGAGTCGGCATCTTAGTAGGGGCGTCCCGATGCATCGGGGTGCGCCTTGTCATTCTGAGGCCTTCGCTGGCTGTCATTCTGACGCTGAGCTTAGCGAAGAGGAAGAATCCCTTTCATTCCGCGCCCTCGAAGGAGAAGGGTCCTTTCCTGCAAGGGAATCTTCGTCGTCCCGATGAAGTAAATCGGGACTCTTCAGAATGACAACCGTACTCGCGTGCGCGCCCTGTTCTTGGTAACCGACACCGAAGTGTGCGGACTGGTCTTCCGTCCCGCATGCGCGTGTGTGCGCGAAACGGGCGGACATCCGTCAGCCGACGGGTCCGCCCCTACTGCAACAATGTGGCCTTCAAAATGTTACGCTTGAGAAATGGATCCAGCGTCATGTTAACGCACCCGCTGCCGGCAATCCCAAGCTGGTCGGTAACAATCTGGCCCATGACCTGCGTGGCGGAACACGCCCCGCCTTGCAACTGAAGATAGGCATTCCAGTCCGTGGGGTAGGGTGCGCAGTTAGGCGAATTCGGGCAATTGTGAAAATACATCGTCCCCGCCATGATGAATCCCCCGCCGCCTTGAAGCGAAGGCTGGCCGTGGTTGTCATTGTTCGCGCGGTCCTGGAAGAAAAGCATCACGCGGCGCGCCCCCAATGGGTCGCCGTAAGGGCCCGAGCACGGGGCGAGCAGGACGTTGCCGTTCATGCTTGCCGGAGTGGGCGAACTTCCTCCTGGGCAAACGAGATTCGGCGAATACGCGTCCCCTGTCGGGGTATATGGTTGAATTGTATAAGACCCTGGAGCCGACCCCGCGCTCGAGCCGAAAAACACAGAGCCATAATTCGTAGCCGCGGGATCCTTCGTAAAGTAGAAAACCGTGCCGCCCATGCCGCTGGGATCCACCGCCAGTTTGCTCGGCCGTACGATTCCGTTTGAGTTCACAGCGAAGTCGTAGTTGCAACTGCCTCCCGGATTCGTTGCGTTCGCGCAGGAAGGCGACCCGCAACCCTCCGAGTCGAAGCTCCCGGCGGCGGCGGTGGGTGCAATATAGTAAAGCCCCGGGTCAAAAATAGCCGTCGCGCAGGGTTTGCCACCCAGGCAATTAGCCATACCCACCAACGACCCATTCGCTCGAATCGCCCCCTTCTTGACGACAATCGCCGTGGTGTACAGACCCGGTGTAAATTCAACGCACCCGTTCGAGTCCGGGCATCCGTTCGTTCCACTGGGGACGAGGGTCAGGGTTCCGGGCGTCGTGGGTCGCGCAGGCGCCGGCAACGTGGCGAATGGATCGGAAATTGGTGACTGTTGCTGCCATGACCCGGTCGTTCCAGGCATGAAGTTGGGCGGGGCAGTAGCGGGGCCGCCAAAGGTGCCGAACATGCTGCCGGTACCGGCAACCCCCCCCTGGCTCAAATCTATGACCGCGTTAGCCGTGCAGCTTCCCGTGGAGCCGGTAGTCGCGGCCGCGCAAATTGGCGGAAGGCTGGGAGACGGGTAGGTCGAATTCGAATTCACCTGGATGCTCTTGGGGGGTCCCCCGACAATCTTGATCTCAGCGGAGCCTTGGACGTCGAGTGAGTGCGCACACACAGGGTTCAGGACGATCATCGGGATGGGCACCTTGGCGTACACAATGCCGCAAGTGGCGCGAGCGCGCACGTCTGAGGTGCGGGTGTTGGTGAGGAGGGAGGCGAAGGTGAGCGGCACGCGGTCCGTCACGTCCGCTTGCAAATACGGGACAGGTGCGACCCCCGTGGCCGACGTTGGGGGCGGGTTGGTGACGGTTCCCGGGAAACTTATCTTCACTTCGTTCGATTGCGTGTCGGCCACCAACCCCGCCCCGTTGTATCCATTCAGCGCGGCGTATATGCAGGGAGAGGGAGAGGGGGTGGACGACGAAGCGCAGTCAAAGGCCGTCCCGGCGGTGAACCCTGAGCCGGGAGTCGGCGTGCCTTCGGCATTCACCAAGACATCCATGATGCCGGCCTGGCAGGCGGCGTCCGCGGCGCCTTGGGCCGTCTGGCGGTGGAACCACATATTCGTCATGTCCACCGCGAAGCCGATGAGGCCCAGCAGAAATATTCCCATCGCCAACATCACGAATATTGTGACCTGGCCGCTATCTTTAGTCTGTCTCATGTCATTAGTCCTTTTCATACGTGGATCGCATGTTCCGATACTGTTACTCTGAGTCCCGTCCTGCTTTCCGGGACGGGGCTATGTCTCCGTCGCCGTAAGGGATTCTTCGTCGTCCCGATGGAATGCGTCGGGACTCCTCAGAATGACAACTCTATCGAACGGCTTGTCAGAATGACAACTCTATCGAACGGCTTGTCAAAATGACAAACCTAGAGGAACGGCTTGTCATTCTGAGTCCCGTCCTGCTTTCCGGGACGGGGCGAAGAATCCCTTTCATACCAACCTAAGCTTAAGTCCTCCCACTTCGGGTTCTTCGTTCTGATCAACGCCTCTTTCTTTGCTCGTAGCCAGCCTTTGATCTGTTTCTCCCGCGCAATCGCCGTGCGAACGTCGCTCGTCGCTTCGTAGAACACCAGGCGGTTAACTCCGTACTTCTTGCTGAATCCAGCTATGGACTTCTGCTTATGTTGAAGCACTCGCCTTTCCAGATTATTCGTCACCCCGGTATAAAGAGTCCCGGACCCGCTCGCGAGAATGTAAACGTAGTACTGCGTCACAAGGGATTCTTCCCCTTCGCTGCGCTCAGCGTCAGAATGACAAGCGAAGAGCCTGCCCTGAGTGAAACGAAGGGGCTCAGAGCCTGGCTGCGCAGGCAGGGATGACGACGCAGTGAGGGTTTTTCAGCCACCTTCTAGAATACAACTCTCCCCTCAGACGTCGCGTGCAGCGAGTAATTCACCGGGAGCTGAATGTAGGGGACAAACGGGTAAGTGACGACCACCCGCACCCAATTCCCCGGAAGATTGCAGGTACCTTGGTAGGTCACCGCCACGGTCATTCCAGACATGTCGTGGAGAGACATTTTCGCGAAGTCCTGCACGCGAGAAACGACGGCGGTGTTGTCGGGAGGCACCGAGCAGGAACCCGAGCTTTCAAGGCCGTGGACGATTGCATAACGCACGCCCTCTTTGGCGGAGTCGGAGAGCACGTTCATGGTATAGGTCATCATGACGAGTTCCCAAATCCAGAACATGACGAACATGATGATGATGATTGTCAGCATGAATTCGATTGAGGCCGCGCCGCGGGCAGCGCGATCAGACCACTTCGCTTTGGCTAGGAGTTTCATGTTTAGTCCATCGCTCGCATCGAGACTTGTCGGTGCATGCGCAGGTTGGGTAACAGGCTGAGGTTAATCACGGTCCCGGCCCACGGCATTGTAAATTGCGGAATGATCGGTGCCATCTGGTAAACCACGTCCACGCGTTGCAGCACGAAAGACGGCGCCTCAGGATCTGGCGCGGGCGTGTAAGTTTCAGTTCCGGTCCCGAATTGCGCGCAGATCGGTATCTGCGTTGCAGTTCCGAGACCTGTTGCGTTCAACCCCAAAGCTTTCGTACAAACCTGCACGCGGGAAGTGCCAAACGAAGGCAGCGCGCCGGCCATGTCACAGTAAGTCGCGGTAGAAACGTCTGGCGTGGGGCCGGTCTGGCAGACAGCGAGAGTCGGCGGAGCTGGTGGAGGCGTACATGTTACGCTTCCTGTGCACGCGAGCGGAAGGGACTGCCCCTCCTTCGGCGTCGAAGCCCCCTGAATGGAATATTCAACCCCCTGTCGGGGCGACGCGGCGATGTTGACCGCAGTGAAGAAGAAAAAGCCGAAATTGATGGCGTCGAAGGCCAGCAGCATTAGGAAGGGAAGAATCAGGGCGGTTTCGATAAGGCTTTGGCCCTGCTCCTTGCTCGCTCGTGCCAGGAACCGCTTCGCGCGGAGGGTCGGAAGCGTCATACGTCGAATGGCCTTTCTGCCCAAATTGCTGACCGTCGGTACTACAGCGCATTCCTCAGAACTGCCTAGCGAAATACCGAGTGGGCGTTGAATCATGTTCGCCTCGTAGCGCGGACCGACAGTCGGCGGACCGCACTCCTCCAAAATGCCGATCCCGCGTCGCGGGATCGATACTGCACCGATAGGAGACTCGGCCTTGCGGCTTCGAAAGTCTCGATTAGCGAGAGAGCAAGTCTTCTACCAAATACGGTCTGTCCAAAGGCGCCGGGCGTCACGTAATCGCAAACAGGGTATTAACGGTCTTTATTTCAGGCAGTTGCCTTATTCCTGCGCTGCCGACCGCATCCGGTTTCCCGGGCAAAGTGCGTCCTCCCGGCAATCAAACTCGTAACCCAAATTGCATTCGATGAAAACCACTTTGCCGACGCGTGCATACATTTGCAAATCTCAGTTTGGGGTAGTGGGTCAGTTTGCCGTTGTAGAAGCGATCCCGAAACGCGGGATCGCCTAATGACGGCGTAAAGCCGCCTCCGCTCTACTTTGGGCATTAGATCGTTGGTAACTTTAGAGGAAGGGCGTAGTTGCGGATTGATTCCGCCGCTTGATGACGCGTTAGAATGGTCCCGCGCAATTCGGAGAACACTTCGGTTGTAAACGGAAAGGTTTAGCAGCCAGGGGTTGGATGGCCATGATTCCCGTCGCAGAGGTGAACGAACCGATTAAGCGCATTTTTATCGTTGACCCGATCTCATAGTTCGGCATCATGCTCCGCAGCGTTCTCGGAAAGGGCTACAATGTCGAGCAGGTGAGGGCCATCCAGGAGGGGGCCGAACGGCTACGCGGCGCTCCAGGCGAGAATTCATCTCCGCTCGCGTCGTCCGCGAAACACAAACACTTCCCCCGAAAACAGATCCTCCTCAAGCGCCGTCAGCACCATCTTGCTGAGCCCCAGCAACCCGCCGCCGGAAGGGGCAAAGTCAAGAGGATGGAGGCAAGACAATCCTTGCACGCGCAAAGAGTTCCCAATGAGAACTTGACGTTAGTCAGGCAGACCCCATCCAGATTGTTACCTCCTGAAGTGATTAATTAATTGAAAACATGTCGGTTGTGATCAATACAAGTCTTGATCTGAAAGTGCCGAAATTACGGCGAATTTGGATGCCTGCGTGCAATCAGGCACAGACGATGAGACATAAGTTCGATGGGGGGGAGCACTGGGGTAACTTTCTAACACACCAAACAACGCAGTTGCGCATTCAATTTGCCTTCTGCGCGAATTGTTTTCTGGGCGAGGCCCGGCTAATGCATGGTCGTTTCAAACACGACAACTAAAAGGAGAGGATGCAATGAAAAAGTACAAGATTTCAGCTGCGATAATCACTGTTGTCGCATTGGGGTTATTCTTGGACGCGGGGACCGGTTGGAGCGAAGTTAAGCAAGGCTTCGGTTTTAACGCCGAGCTGATTTCTGGCTTCCCAGATGGTCGGGCGGCTGAATTGACGGGGGGCGGCAGTTACAATCTGGCGAACAATTCTGTCAAATCTGCAGGTGGCTTCCGTTGCCTTGCGGACATTACCGGGGGTCCGTTCAGCGGCTGCCTCGCAGGAGAAGGGGTGCGCTGGGATACGGTGGACGTGCTGCCATCGACCGCTTTCAAATGTACGGGCGATGCGGCGGAGGCGGGAAAAACAGCGACGACCAGCGACACGACGGTGGTCCTGATAGCGGACTTCTACCGGCAGGGAGACGGGGACACTGAGTCGTTTACGGCAAAGATGTTCGTCTCGAAGTTCGATCTCGCTCCTGAGATTCCGGGCCTGCAGAATGTTTGGATTCAGGGAATCGGTTGCGGCGCTGCCACCGCGAACTTCAACTGACCCGCACGGATTTGTCGGAATGTCGATCGCCGCTACTCGGTTTGCATCTTTGGGTCCGCGGGTCCGGTCTGCATGATCTTAAGACGCCTAAGGTTGGAAAGCTTCAAAAAACCTTTGGCGTTTGGACGCGGCTCAGGGGTGGGAAAGGGAGCTTGGTTTGAAGGAGAACTAGGAGGCCACAGGTCCCGTTGCAATCTACTTTTCAATTCCGTACTGGCGGATTTTGTAGAGAAGAGCTTTGTAGCTGATTTCGAGGAGGCGGGCCGCTTTCTTGCGATTCCATCTTGTCTCCTCCAGGGCGCGGCTGATCGCCTCGATCTCGGCCAGGTCTTTCACGTTCCGAACCAGCGACTTCAATCCGCCTGCGGTTGGCGGCGGATCTTTGGCTGCGGGCGCCTCAGGAGCCGGACCCAGCCCGTTGACTTTCTCCTGCATTTCGGTGCGAACCAGGGACTCGTCGGCCAAGATCAGGTAGCGCTTGACGAAGTTCTCCAGTTCGCGCAGGTTCCCTGGCCACGAGTAGCGAACGCAAGCATCCACTAAGCCCGGCGACAGCGGCAGGGGCGCCCGAGCGTAGCGCAGCGCGAACCGCGCCATGAATTGACTTAACAGAAGGGGAATCTCTTCGCGCCGCTCCCGCAACGGCGGTATCTGGATGGTGAACGTGTTCAGACGATAGAAGAGGTCTTCTCGAAATCTCTTGGCGGCGATCGCCTCTTGGATGTCCACGTTGGTGGCGGCAAGAACTCGCACATCCACCTTGATCGTCGAACGGCTTCCCAAGCGGGAGAATTCCTGGTCCTGAATGACGTGCAGTAGCTTGGCTTGTAGAGCCGCGGGCAATTCGCCGATTTCATCCAGAAGAAAAGTTCCGGTGTCACACAATTCGAATTTGCCGGGCTTGGCACGATTGGCTCCCGTGAAAGCGCCGGGTTCGTAGCCGAACAATTCGCTTTCGAGCAAGTCCGCCGGCAGGGCGGCGCAATTCACTTTCATAAACGGGCGGTCCGCTCGCGCCGAGCGCTTATGGACGAGGCGCGCGACAACTTCCTTTCCTGTCCCGCTTTCTCCCAGAATCAGAACGGGAACATTGAAATTGGCGACCTGGTCGACCTGCGCGCGGATTTTCCGCATGGCGGGACTGGCGGCCACAAAAAACTGATCGCCGCCAATATCCTCGATTTCCACCTTCGTCGCCTCTCCGTCCGCGCCGCTCGAAACGGCGTGCGAGGCCAGCGAGTGGCGAAGCACGGCCTCGAGTTCGGAAATCTGAAAGGGCTTGGTCAGGTAATCGGTCGCTCCTGACCGGATGGCCTGAACGACATTCCGCGGGTCGGTGGAGCAGGAAAGCATGACGACTTTGAGGCCAGGCCGTGTTTCCCGAAGCTTCTCGAGGGTTCGAAGCCCATCCATGTTGGGCATGAGGACATCAAGGAGGACGACATCGGGGAGGGGGTCCTCCGTCACGCGAGCCAATGCCTCCAGCCCGCTCGGGACCGTGAAGACCTCGTACGACCCGGCCTCCAAGACCGTCCGGAGGTATTGCTGCATCCCGGGTTCGTCATCCACCACGAGAATTCTGGCTTTAGAGCTGATCGACGTTACTAGCCCCATGGCGACTCGCCCCCTCCTCGACCATGGGAAGCAAGAAAGAAAACTTGCTTCCCGACACGCCGTCACTTTCTACCCAGATTCTTCCGCCGTGCGCTTGGACCAAACGGCGGGAAATCGCCAAGCCGAGCCCGGAACCACCCGGCTTCACTTCCGATTGCGGAAGCCGGAAGAAATCGTCAAAAACCTCCAGTTGATACTCGGGGGCAATACCTGGGCCCGTGTCCGCCACGGTGATACGCACCGCGGTGGGGGAGACGCTCGCTTCCTTGCGCCGCTCCTCTCCGACCACTGAGGCTTTCTTGTTGCGGCGATCCCAGGGAGTGACCTCCGCGGAGATCCAAACCGTTCCTCCCGCCGGCGTAAACTTCAACGCATTCTCCAAAAGATTGGAAACGACTTGCTGGACTTTGAAAAAATCAAATTGAAATTTCTCGATCTGTGCGCGCGTGAGATAATAGAGCGACACTCCTTTCTCATGAAAAAGGCGCAGCCAAACCTCGTAAACTTCCTCCAAGCAAGCCCCCACGTCCCACTCTTCGAATTTCATCGGAATCTTCCCCGTCTCCAGCGCGCTGTAAGTCAGGACGTCTTGAATGAACCGTTGCAGCCGGCGACAATTCTCCTGCGAATCCATCAAGGCGCGACGCTGAGGCTCATTCAAGGGACCGGCCTTCTCACTGAGAAGGAACTCCGTGTAGCCCGTAATGATGGTAAGAGGAGTTTTTAACTCGTGGGCCGCCGCCGCCAGCGCCACCGTCCGCCGCTGAACATGCTTCAAGAGGCGCATGAAGGCATCCTGCACCTCCAGGTATAGCGGAGGGAGGACGACCGATTCCCCCAAGGAAGTCCAAGCGGGAGGACTCCCCGGGGAGGCCAAGGGAGTCTCTTCTGGTGCTTCCTTCTTCAAGCCTTCCCATTTCATATCTAGACGTTCCGACACGAATTCCCTTCCAGGCATTCAGGGCGGCAACCGAAAGTCGTCATTTGGGCCAGAGGATCCCCCTCGGACCCCACATCTCCCCTGACTCGCGAACCATACGTCGCCTTTAGCAACTGATAAGTGATTTAATGGCAACAGAATATGCCTGTTGCACGGGTTTCATACTACCACTTTCCGCCATTTAGGGCGGCGCTCCGTCGAGAAAAGAATCTTACCGATGGCTTTCTACAATGTTACAGATGTCAACCTAGGGTGTCAAGGGGTAGTGGGTCAGTTTGCTGTAGCGGCGCTCTATGAGCGCCGAAGATGCCGTGGAATCAACACCGGCGGTCATAGACCGCCGCTCAAATTGACCCACTACGTGTCAAGGGGGCAGCTCGGAATTGCATGGGTACATCGTATTCCCACTGTCAGGCTGAAGTTTTTAAACGAGAGGCAGCTTAGAGAGATGGCTACATTGGCGAGGCCGATTATGGGCGCGGCCTGGGAATGAACCGGCCCAACATCGCCCATCCGATGCGGCGTGGCCGCGCAATGAAATCATGCACAAGATTATCCTTCGAGGGAAACAGTTTTCCCACTTATTTGCATGAGGTACGAAACAGCCCTAAGTTGAGGATTTCCGGCACGGCTGGTTTGAAATAAATCCTTCAATTACCTATGGATACAGGAGTGAAGAGGGGGGCTTCGACAAAAGCGCGTTTGGCCCGGCGTTTGCTCATAATCTCAGAGTTTATAGGGGGTTACAGGTGCCTCGAGCAAACGGTCGCAATGACAAGAGGACATGGCAACGGGTCCCGATCCCTGTGCCTTTATTCGTCCGGGGCAATGACGAACTGGGGAAAGACTTCCTTGAATTCAGCACCGCCCTGAACATTAGCCGTGGAGGAGCCCTCCTTGCGACACGGCACTACTTGCCTCCGGGCTCTATTATCTCTTTGCAGATTCCCCCGCCACCATTCCCGAGCCAATCGCTTCGCCAGCCCGTCGTGGGTAACCTAGAAGCCAAGGTCGTTCAGGTTCGCCAAGCCAGTCGCTACTACTTATCCGGCCTGTCGTTTACCCACCCTCTGGCGGATGACGTTGCTGGCTGGCCCTGAAGCATGGCTCGCGCTGATTGACTCTTGAAAGTCCACAGGGAATCTTATCAAGCAAAAATACAAGCCAGATCCTCCTTTAGCGGATGCCGAACTAGGGGCCCGGCGCGGGCTTCGCGCAGAAACCGGTCGAGCGCGGTCGGGTCCGGTAGGGGCGTCCCGCGTTCGCGGGATGCGCCCGGCGCGAAATGTTGTAGCTCTGGAAATTTCCTTGGACGGATGGTAGCGTGAATGTCCTGGCTTGGAGGACCGTTGGAATGGCTCACTACCTCGTGACGGGTGGGGCGGGTTTTATCGGCTCCACGATCGTAGATGAACTGAGGCGCCGCAAGGAGAAAGTGAGCGTCCTCGACAATTATCTGACGGGCCAGCGGGAAAACCTCGATGACGCCCGCGACAAGATCACCATATTCGAAGCGGACATTCGCAACCTCGAATCCATCCGAGCGTGTTTCGCGGGTGTGGATTACGTCGTTCATCTGGCAGCCTTGCCATCGGTGCCGCGCTCGGTGGCCGACCCCATCACCTCGAACGCCGTGAACGTTGATGGGACTCTCAACGTTCTGGTCGCGGCGCGCGACGCCCGAGTCAAGCGAGTAGTTTTTTCGGGGTCGTCCTCCGTCTACGGGGACAATCCCACCCTGCCTCGAGTCGAGACGCATTGCCCCCAGCCGTTGTCGCCCTACGCGCTTACCAAACTCGCGGGCGAGTACTATTGCCAGGTTTTCCATTGCCTTTACGGGCTCGAAACCGTAGTGCTCCGCTACTTCAATATTTTTGGGCCGCGCCAGGATCCCGATTCTCCCTACACGGGCGTGCTTTCCATCTTCACCGCGGCGTACCTCCGCCGTCAGACGCCGACCATCTTCGGCGACGGCGAGCAATCGCGAGACTTTACGTATGTTGAGAACGCCGTGGAAGCGACGCTCCAGGCTTGTGTGGCTCCGCACGCGGCTGGGAAAACCATCAATGTGGGCGCTGGCGGGCATCAGACGTTGAATGAGACCATTCGCCTGTTCAACAAGATCTTTGGATACGACGTTCGGCCTCAATATGCTCCGCCCCGCGAGGGCGATGTGAAGCACTCGTTCGCCGATATCTCCCGCGCGCGCGAGTGGTTGGATTATCACCCGCGCGTCGGCTTCGAGGAAGGCCTGCGGAAAACCATCGAGTGGCACCGCTCGCTCAACACCGGTTGAAAATGCCACGCCTTCGGAGAGCCGCCTGCAGCCGTACGCGGCGGCGATCCGCCCGCCCAGCTTATGGAGCCTACAGCGGCTCGAAAGCGAGTGCTCGCCTGAAGTCAAGTTGCCATCCATCACCGCTGGGTCTTTGGTTCAAGTGCGACGAAAAGAGCGCCGATAAAATACCTGGGAGGCTCCAACAGCAAACAGCCCAGAGTCCATCAAAGAATGGCAAACAAAGCTGAGAGGTCGGGGCGATGAGATTTGAACTGAGGGCCTTCCCCGTCCGGCTTCGGGTCGCGCTACCGCGGCGCGGTTCCAAATGCCTCTCGGGCAGAACTCCTGCTGCGGAAGAAATGGTCGGGGCGCCCAGATTTGAACTGGGGACCTCTTGGTCCCGAACCAAGCGCGCTACCAGGCTACGCTACGCCCCGTTACGAACAGTGGCTGTTGGTTAGTGGCGAGTGGCAAGCTAAGAGTCAGGGCCGTACATGTTCGCTTGCCACTCCTCACTGGCCACTTGTCACTGCCCTTCATGGTCGGGACGGCCAGATTTGAACTGGCGACCCCTTGCACCCCAAGCAAGTGCGCTACCAGGCTGCGCTACGTCCCGTCAAAAACAGTGGCTAGTGATGAATGGCGAGTGACATGAAGGTCCAAGAACGTCTTTTTTGGGACCAGCCACTAACCACTGAACACTAGCCACTGCCTCTGAACGCTAACATTTCTTCGAAAGCCTTGTCAATATCGCCTGAAGCTCACGCTTCATGGCCTTGAGAGGCTGGCCGTCGAAGCTCGTCCGGGCGTCGGTTTTTTCCGTGGAGGCGCGAGGCGGAGCCTCGCCCGCCAGTTGCTTACGAGCGCCCTCGATGGTAAAACCCTGCTCGTAGAGCAGCCTCCGAATCTCGAGAATCGTCTCCACGTCCTGGCGCCGGTAGAGGCGATGGCCCGAGCGGCTCTTGATCGGCTTGAGCACGGGGAATTCGGTTTCCCAGTAACGCAGCACGTAAGGCTTGGTCTCGACCAGATCGCTGACTTCTCCGATGCGGAAATAGAGCTTATCCGGGATGGTCACGGCCGGCAAAGGCGGCTGCGCGTGGCGCGCGGCACGGGATTCGGCGCTGGGAGGCATGAAATCGCCCTCATTCCCTCGAACGAGCTTTCGAGCCATCTTAGAAAACTAGGAGCAGGGCGTCAAGCAGCCGTTTCGGAACCATACTCAAGTCGTGGAATGGGCGCGACCGGACAGGAGGAAAGGCGCGGTTATGGCAGACCTCATTGTGGGGGTTGATATCGGCGGTACGAAAGTTGCCGGCGGACTGATGACAATGAAGGGGGAATTGCGCCGGGCCGCCATTGTGCCCACGCGTGCTGCGAAGGGATTTACGGCCAGCTTCGGTCAGATTACCCGGCTCATCGAGAGGCTGCTGGCGCGCGCGGGAAAGAAAAATCGTGTCCTCGGCTTGGGCATGTGCGCTCCGGGGCCGCTCGACCCGCGCCAGGGCCTGGTCTTGAGCGCGCCGAACCTCCCCGGCTGGCGGAACATCCCTCTAGCAAGGCTCGTGAGCGAGAAATTCGGCTTGCCCGCCAAGGTTGAAAACGACGCGAATGCCGCGGGCCTGGCCGAATCGTTGTTCGGCGCCGCCGTCAAGTACCGCCACGTCTTCTACGTCACGGTTTCAACAGGGATCGGGACGGGCATTATCATCAACAAGATGGTCTACCACGGGAAGAACGGCATCGCCGGCGAAGGCGGGCACGTCACAATTGATTATCACAGCCCCTACCGCTGCGGCTGCGGGACGCTTGGCTGCATTGAGGCACTGGCCGCAGGGCCGGCCATGGCCCGTCGCGCCCGCGTGCGGCTTGAGGAGGAACATACCACGCCCAGTTTGCTCCGCGATTGGACGGGCGGCAATCTGAGCCGCATTTCGCCACTGATGATTCAGAAAGCGGCAGCGTCCCGCGACGCCATCGCGCGCGAGATTATTGACCAGACGGGGTTCTATCTGGGCGTGTGGCTCGCCGGCATGATTACGTTGCTAGATCCGGAAGCTATCGTCATCGGAGGGGGCGTGGCGCGCATCGGGAAGCCCTTGTTCCACAAAATCCGGGAAACCATTCAGCAATACACCTTGAGCCCCAGCTTCGCCGCCAAAACCCCGCTTCTTCCCGCCAAGCTTCAGAAGAATGTTGGGGTCTACGGCGCGGCAAGCCTCTTCCTGCCCGCGGGTTTCAAGGCCGAGGCCGAGTTCTAACCTGCCCTCACGGGTGGCCTTGCCCTAGCTTATCCGCGTGCGCCAGGAGTATGTTACCTGGCGGACCCGACCTCGATGACGGATATTCCGATCATCGGCTAGGAAGTCGCAACTCCGTTGAGTACGACGAGCCCTCCGCGAAGTCATCCAACCATCGCCTTAACGCCGAACGGGACTTTTCGCCGATGGCGTGGGCAGCGCTGCGGGTTCCTGGATTTCGCTTGCCGAGGATTCCTTACGCGGCACGAAAACATAGAATCGATCCAGGAGCTTTCTTAGCCGCTCGGGTCCCGGCATTGACAGGGTATCCCGCAGGCGATAGCGTTCACGTACCGCCGCGAGGACCGCCTCGGGCAGGAGGAAATGCATCCTTTCCTGGTCCTTCTCTTGATTGGGATCAAAATTCAGAACAATCAGGGCAAAGTGGTGCCGTCGCACCTGGCTCACCAGTCTTGCGTCGGAGATCACTCCGCGCTCAACCAGGCGACTGAAGAGAAAAAGGTCCGTATACGGAGTGTCGAGGCCCGCACGAACCAGGTCCCCGACGCAATAGCTGAGCCCCTGGGCATGCGGAGGGAAGTTTGCGAGCAGATAATCCTGGATCGCCCGGTCGTCAACAAAATCAATCGGGCGTGGCGTCTCTGGACGAGTGAACCACTGGGCGCAGAACAGAACGGCGAGCAATAGGATGAACCGGCTGCCCAGCCCGCGGCGGTTGACAATTCCCTCCACGACATAAGCACTGACAAGGCAACTGGTAATCCAGTCCAAGTCCACGAAATAATTCCGATCGCTCCCTGGCCTGGAAAACCCCACCAAGAACAGAACGAGCGCACACACCATGTAGCATCCCAGAGCCCAGTCGTGGTGTTCCCGGAGATACACCCAGCCCACCACATAAGGAATGGACGCCAGAAAAACAAAGAAAAACAGACTCACCAAGAAGAGCTCGGGCGAGAAAGTCGTCGCAATATAGGTCAGATAATGTCGCGCGAAGTTCTGGCCGGGGAAGATCGCGTACTCGAACAGCCCCATCAGTCCCAGCCATCCCAGCGCGAGAAGACCCGCAAACTCGGCGGCCAAGCGGTAGCGTTTCTCGAGCAGCAAGTAAAAGAACAACGCCGCGGATCCAGCCACGAATTGTTGCTTGAAGAAATACGACGCCAAGGCGAAAGGCACGGATAGCAGCAAAAGGCGGCATTTACGAAAGCGATAACCCACCAGGAATGCCGCAAATGACAGGAGGAGCGCGCTCGAATCACTTCGAGCGGTCACGTCAAACTGTGACACGACCGCGAAGCTGAGATATATAAGCGGTGCCAGGACGGCGCCCAGCCAACTCCCAGAGACCCAGAACGCCAGCACCCCGCACGCCGCCGCCGACCCGAGCGTCGTCAAAGCCCCAAGGATGCGAAAGCCCAGGTAGCCTGGATGTGTGGGATCGATAAGCCGCGAACCCAGTAAGTAATGCAAGGGGCCGTAGGCGGAGGCGTGAAAACCTCCGGAGGTATCCGCGCTGTAAATCGGCACACCCGCGCGCAGATCTAGGGTCTCGGCCAAAACAATTCCTTCAACGCCGGAATTGCGATCGCCCGGGTAAGTGATTCGCGACGGCCAGGTGCGCAGGTTCCACAACGCAAAAAGGGCCACGATGAGGCAAGCGCCACACGCGGCGAGGTGGGTTCGCGAAGATGGGGCGACGGTCATAGTTTGGGCCCGTCCCCTCTGACAGGCTGTTGAAAAATCCTCCACGACGTCATTCTGAGGAGTCCCGATTCTCTCCATCGGGACGACGAAGGCCCTGCTAGCTTATTGATTTGTCGCAGGGCAGATCCTTCGCCGAGTTCAACCCAAGTTGAAATGCCGGGATTCTTCTCCCGCTCTGCGGGATCAGAATGGCAAGCGAAGGGATCAGGACGGCAACCCCGCAAAAGTTTTTAATCATCCCGCTAACTCAGGTCAGTCACCTCGGGTTTTTATGTTACCGTCCTTCTCGACCGGCAGGACGTTCACGTCATCCTCGTACACTCGCTGCCATTTTGGCAGAGCCGATTTATATGAGTTTAGGAACATGAATGACTGCACGGTAATCATCGCGAGCCTGTTTGCTGAACACCCCGGCGATTTTCAATGCGCCGCTCATGGCGCCGACGGTGATCTTACTGGATTGCGTGTATTTGAAATCTCCGAAAGCACCTAGGCTCCCCGCTAAAAACCATGCCGTGCAAAGCAGGGCGCGACCAGAAATAAGAACCTCCTCCTTGCCGGTGGGTGCGGAGAATTCCATAACCCTTTCGAGATGGGTTTACAATAACTCTGTCGTTGACTCGGTTCAACCGAAAGACCAGGACATGAGTCCCATCGCGTCACTCTCCAAGGAGCTCGAGACCTTAAGGGGCGTGAGATGAACGCGACGAACATCGCGACGGCGATTCTGCTGTTCGCCCACGGCAGCCGCGTGGAAGAAGCCAACCGCGGCGTGCGAGAGCTGGCGCGGGAGGTGGAACGGAACGGTCCGCACACCTATGTCCGCGCGGCTTTCCTTGAGCTCGGCGCGCCGGACCTCGCGACGGCGGTCCACGAGGCCGCCGAGGCCGGCTTCCGTCGCGTGATCGTCATCCCCTACTTCCTGACGCTCGGGCTCCACCTCCGCCGCGACCTGCCAAGCTTGGTCGAAGCCGAGAAACAAAAGTTTCCGGATCTCGAAATCATTGTGGGCCAGCCGCTGGAGGGTCACCCGCTGATGACCTCCATCATCTTCGAGCGAATCCAACAAGCGAACGGATGACCCGTCAGCCGACGGGCACCCCCGCCATGCCGAATCCCTTCGAGCGCAAATCTGAATTAGAAAACCGGGGGTGTTGCGCTACCCGAAGCGCGAGAACGACCGGTCAATGGTGAGAGACAGCGTGCCGACGGCCTTTTCCACGTAGCTCGCGAGCGATTCGCGGTAGAAGGCGAGGCTTTTCTCGCGCACCGCGCTTTCCGCTTCGCGCGGCCAAACCAGGTGGTGCGTCTCGTGGAGCAGGATGCTGAGCAGGCGCAGCCGGAACTGCTGTTGGCGGAATTCTTCCAGGCGGCTTCCCTCGAGAAATTTCGCGTCGAGTGCGGTTTCGGATAACGGCAGAGCTTGCCAGGACTCAACGCGCTCGAAGGCGATGTCCAGTTCGCCGACACTCGCTCCACCCAAGGCTTCGTGCGGCTCGGCGAAGGGCTTTTCCTTGACCACGACGTGCCGGTGGCCGAGGCAGCCGCAAAGGTTGCGCCGGCGAAACTGCACCACAATCAACGGGGGCGAGCGAAACAGGATCTCGTCGTAAGCCTCGCGGCAGCGCTCGGGCACGGCGTCCCAATCCTGCTCGATGCCGAGAGTAAAATCGCGAGCTTTCGCGGCGTCGCGGAACGAATGGGCGACGACAAATAACGGGCTGGGCCGGTCGGCGAAGCGCGCGGTGAGATACCGCTTGCCGCTCAGCCACTCGCTCCACCGAACGCGGCGCGGCCGCAAGCTCAGGTAGCGATCAATCGCCGCTGGCGACGGGATGTGCGGTTCGTCCATTGCCTTTATCCCCAAAGTTCGACCGGCGGGTGCCTGGAAGCCAGCGCCTCTCGGGACAAACGAAGCAATTTGGCGAGTGTCGGCGCAACGCGCGTCATCGAAAACTGTCCCAGCTTCTTGCCGGCCGGGATGCCCGGCCCCACCG
>QHZN01000146.1 GCA_003225365.1 Acidobacteriota bacterium | reverse complement strand
TAATCAGCCGCGAGCTGGTGATCCCCAAGCGCGTCCAGCATCACACACTGGAAGGCCGCTTCGTTGGCGAAGACCGGGTAGACGTAGCTCGCCGCGGGGACCATGTAAAGCCCACTCTTCGGATCTTTTGTGGTGCTGATGTGGATGTGCGCGATCGTCGCGTGGGCGAAAGTATCGAACCGGCGTTCCGGCACGCTAAATGGGACGGCGTGCGCGATGACATCTTTCCAATAGGAGACCAGCCGCTGGCGCTCCGCGCTGTAGTCGAGTTGCGTCAGGCGCGCATGCTCTTCCGTCGTCAGTCGCGGAACGAAGGGCAACTCAATGATCACCGAACTTTCCTCGCCCGCACTCAGCGGAATTTCAATCTGGATTCCATGCAGGCTCACGTTTCCGTCCGGCACGTCCGCCAGGGAAGCACGCGCGGGAGCCGGCAGCCGCAGCCGCGCCCGGACCAGCTCGCCATTTAGGGCGAGCAACTCGCCGTCTCGGAACGTCACGGTTTCGTCAGGCTGGGTCGCAAGCCACAGGTGAGCAGTGGCAGAGCTCGCGCCCCCATTCTGCGCGGTCAGTTTCACCATCAGCACTGATGGGGTTTGCTCGCTGCGACCCGAATCATCGGGCGAAAGAGGGCCTGAAAGCATCGTAGCGAAGCCCTCCTCGGTGTAATGGACGCCGTCGCTTGACCACTTCGCGGTGGCAACGGGGAGATCGTCATCGAGCACCGAAAGCGTGGAATCATGCCACTCAGGGCGGAAGTTCGGTGTCGACCCAGTACCCAGACGCCACACGATCCGATCGCCCAACCATTCCAGTCGTTTCAGTTCCTGGCCCTTGGCCTTGGTATCGCGCTTGCTGATGTGAATGTTCCCGCCCCACTCGAAAGCAAATTTCTGCCAGCTCGCATCCGCGGCCAGAGGCAAATAAAGCCGCTCGCCTTCCCGATGCGCCGGGTCGAGGGCCGGAATTTCGCGCGAGGCGCGCTCGTATGTCTGTTCGGGCTCGCGCTCGATCATCTGGCGGATTTCTGTGCCGCTCTTCACACTAGAAGGTGAGAAACCATTCGAGTCGGAGGCGAGCGTCACATAGGCGTGGAAGGCTGGAACGTACGCCGGACCTTTCTCAACGTCGGGAACCGCGAAGGAAAACGTGCGATCGCCGGAATTGATTGTCACTACCGTAACGTCATTAGAGCCGGGAAGGCCGGGCTCAGAGGCGTCAAGGTTCACGAGCAGGCCCTTGGCGTTCCCGCTTGTCGTCACTCGAAAGCTCGACTCGGATGCCGCGTCGCTTTCGCCGCCCTTCCACACGGCAACCTTCGCCAGGCGGCCGTTGTAAACTCGCACATTCCCGTCCCACACATGACGAGTACTCTCTCCAGCACCCAACTGAACGCGCAGTTCGACGGGCTTAATCCTTGATCCATTGAAAACTTGGACCCGATCGATGCCGGGATCGCTGTGGAATACGAGCCGCAGCTTTATTGTGCGGCGGTAATTGACGCCAGGCAGGTTTTTGGCTCGGGAATTCTCAGACGCCGTGAGAGGCAGGAAAGTCACGCTGCATTCAACGTTCTTGCAGTCGTGTTTCATCGTCGCCGTCAGCCACTCTCCATTCCACGGATCGTCCACCGGGTCTTCAATTGACGGCATGTGCGGCGGCTCATACGGCCAGTTGCGAAACCAATACTGAACCTCAAACGTTCCCAAGTCCCGCGCGTGGTGAAAACGGATCTCGCTGATGTCGCGCTCTTCGGTCCATTGCAGCCCGTAGATGTAGCGGCCTCCCGCGCCCGCCTCTGCGGCGGTCCCGGCGTTCCGGGCTTCGTCGAGGTCGAATTCGAGCTGCGACGTGTGGCGGTCGGACGCGCAGCAACGTCGGGCAAAGGGCGCGATGTCAAAATTGCCGCTTTGGGCGGCGGCGTGCGAACTCGGGCCAACTATGGATAAGGTGGCGACGGCGCAGACAGTAAGGATTCGGAACAATCGGCCCTCCTTCTAGGCCACGCGATACTTGGCAACCACTTCTGGATTCACTTCGATTCCCAGACCTGGCTTCTCTGGCACCTCAACGTGCCCACCCACCACCTGAAACGGTTCGGTGAGAAGGTCGCGACGAATCGGGGAGTCAGCCAGGCTGAATTCTATGAGCTCGGTGTTCGGGAGCGCCGCGATCAAGTGTAGACAGGCCGCCAGTAGGATTCCTGTCTTGAAAGCATGGGGCACAAGCCTCACGTTCGCGTCGTCGGCAAACGTTCCGATCTTTCGAGTCTCGGTCAATCCACCGGCGCGCGAGATATCTGGCTGAACGATGTCAATGCAGCAATCCTGGATGAGGCGGCGGAAGGCCCGGCGGCTGCTTTCCGCCTCTCCTGCCGCGATATTGACCGTCACTTCACCGGCAAGGCGGCGATATCCGTCAAAATCGTCCGGCGGCAACGGTTCCTCCATCCAGTACAACTTGTGTTTCTCCACGCGCTTCGCCACACGGATTGCTTGCTTCACAGTGTATTGCTGTCCGATGTCAATCATCAGGCGCGCGCACCCGGCACCGGATCGGGCGGCCGCAATCAACTCCACGTCGAGACCTTCGTCCCGGCCAAGCGGCCCCCATCCAAATTTGACCGCTGTAAAACCTTGCGAAACGTAGTCGCGCGCCATTCGCTGCGCCTCGGCGGCAGTCTCGGGCATCAAGACACTTGCATAAGCACAGGCTTTTGAGCGGTAGCTCCCTCCCAGAAGCTTGTGGACCGGTTTGCACGTTGCTTTACCCAGGATGTCCCACAGCGCCATGTCCACGCCGCTCATGGCGTGGATCACTACCGCCTCACGACCATAGTAAATGGTGGCGCGATACATATCCCGCCAGAGTTGCTCGATGTCGAATGGGTCGCGGCCCAGGAGAACCTGACGAAGCCCGTGAGCAATGCCGTGGGAGGTGGGGGCTTCGACGATCGCGCGCGCCACTTCCGGGGAGCTATCCACTTCACCCCAGCCGTAGATGCCCTCGTCGGTTTCAATCCGGATCAGAAGGTCATCTTGCGTACCGTCCACTGCCTCAGTAACGTGGGGAAGCCGCAGGATAATGGGTTCTACCTTGGTGATCCTCATCTTGTTTTCCGCGACCGGCGGACACACAACTTCGCCCAGGCGCCCAAATCGAGGGGGAATTGTAGGCGGGCGCAGGCCGCCTGTCAATCGATTATCGTTCAGCGCCCACGCAGGCGATGGCATTTTGCACCAACTGAGTATACTGAAGCGCTGAAAGCGTTCTAATCGGCGAAAGGAGTTCGCATTTATGAGGTTCCAGTGGTCATCACAACGCATTTTATCGCCAAGAACATTGGAATTGGGTGTACTGGCCGCTATGCTCGGCGCATTAATGTCCACAAACTTCGTTAGCCGAGGCCGCAGCCTCTCATTGCTACTCATTGCTGAATTGCAACCAGGAGCCCTACAGGTTAACCTGCTCCCCGAAAACTGGTCCAGTGGGAATGTGAGTTCTCGGGTATAAAAGCCGAGAGGAGAACTCACGATGAAGAGGAGCCGTTTCACGGAGGAGCAGATGATTGGGGTTTTGAAGGAAGGGGAAGCCGGGGTGGCGGTCAAGGAACTGAGCCGGAAGTACGGGATCTGCGACCAGACCTATTACCGCTGGAAGGCGAAGTACGGAGGCCTGGAGGTGAGCGAAGCGCGGCGGTTGCGGCAGTTGGAGGACGAGAACCGACGGCTGAAGCACATCGTGGCCGAGCAGGTTTTGGACATCCAAGCGCTCAAAGGGGTGCTGGCAAAAAAGTTCTGACGCCCGCGGCCGGCCGGGAGGCGGTGGGCGTGATGAGGCGTGAATACCGGAGGAGCGAACGGCGGGCGTGCCAGTTGGCGGGCGTGGGGCGGTCGAGCTGCCGCTATCCTGCGGCTGCGGGGCGACGCGACGACCCCGCGTTGCGGCAGCGGCTGCGCGAGCTGGCCGGGGAGCGGCGGCGGTTCGGATACCGGCGGTTGACGGTGCTGCTCAGGCGAGAGGGACGGTTGGTGAATCACAAGCGCGTATACCGCATTTACTGCGAAGAGGCTTTGGCCGTGCGGCAACGTCAGCGCAAGCGACGGAAGGCAGCGGCGCGGCGGCCTCTGGCGCTGCCCACGCAGGCCAATCAGGTGTGGACGATGGATTTCACGCACGACAACCTGGCGAGCGGAAGAAAGTTTCGCACGCTGAACCTGATGGATGGGTTCACGCGGGAGTCGCCCCGGATCGAAGTGGACACCTCGCTTCCGGGCCTGCGGGTGGTGCGGGTACTGGAGGAAGTCGCCCGCCAGCGCGGCTACCCGCAAGCGATTCAGGTGGACAACGGGCCGGAGTTCATCAGCCGGGTGGTGGACCAGTGGGCCTTCGAGCACGGCGTTGAGTTGCACTTCATCGCGCCGGGCAAGCCCACCGAGAACGCCTTCATCGAAAGTTTCAACGGGAAGTTTCGGGACGAGTGCTTGAACGAGAACTGGTTTCTGAGTTTCGAGGAGGCGCGGGAGAAGATCGAGATGTGGCGGAGGGATTACAACCAGGCGCGCCCGCACAACGCCCTGGGGGATCAGACACCCCAGGAGTTCGCGGCGCAAGCGGCGGCGCGAGGGGCGTCTCCCCCCGCGCCCCTCGCCCTCTTGCCCAAGGAGTTGATTTCAACCCCGGAACTCACATTATGATTGGACCATAGAACGGGGGCAGGTCAGACGATATCGCCTTTTGAACTCATCGATGTGCGTGCCACCCGCGCCGCTATGAATCAGATTATGCAAATTAACAACGAGGGGGGCGAACCGCCGCAGGCTCTGCTCCCCAGCGGCGCGCTCTCCCTCGAGTTGCGAAGCGCCCCAGCGAAGGAGAGCGCGCGACGCTGCTCAATCCTCTTCATGCCTAGTCAGCAGAAAGGCATGGGCAACACCGGCGGCGTCGCGGTACTGCCCAACGATCTGGCCTGTCTCGTTTGTGCCGAAGGCAAAAGTCGCTATCGCGTTGGGGTAGTCAATAGAAAAGTACCTGGCTCCGTTCCTCAGAAATCCATGGAACTTGCCGTTCGCGTCCAGATGAACGCCTACGATTTCCCCCTGCGCATTAATATCCCAGGCGTTGGTTAGGGACGCCCCGGGAACATCGAACGGCATGAAATTGCCCTCACGCAGAACGTATCCATGACCTTGCATGGTCACAAGATCCGTGTAAAGCCCCACTATGGTTTTTCCGTCGGGGCTGAGGCCGTTGTGCATCGAGGCAGGCAGGGGAAAGTCCGCGAAATTGCCGCCGCTATCCACGAAACCATGCATCGTGCCCATCGTGTCCGTGTCGTGGTCGCACCCCACGATTCGGCCAGCCTCATTGATCCTGATCGCCCAAGTATTGGTATGGTTGGGAGATCCGAAGGAGCTGTAGACGCCTTCACGCAGCAAGAACCCTTGATAGGTGCTGATCGAGCCACACGGTGCCGTGTCGCAGAAATAGCCCACAACGTCCCCCCTGTTGTTCACTCCTTTGGCCTCGGCCCAAATGGCGTTGGGAGGGTCAATGTTGCTATACGATCCGTTTTCGTCCCGTAGGAATGCGTGATAGGGACCGGTCGTCGTAGCCTTGTAGCGACCGACAATCACGCCAGCATTGTTGATTCCCCAGGCGGCCGCGACCACCGCGCCGGGAGGATCAATGTTAGTGAATCCTCCGCTGAGCGGCTGTTGCGCAATCAGCGATTCCGAGAGCGCCAGCAATAGGTAGACCAACCCCGCGTTCCACGCTAGCAGACTCCATCCCGAACTGCGTTTTCTGAGCGTCGCCATACGATCCTCCTTCTTGAGGGCCTTTCATTCGTCCGAACAATTAACGCCTTAAAGCGCCACCAGTTTGGTCGGTCGCCTCTTCGGCTGTACTCACCCTATAAGGCGTAAATCGCGGGGAAAAACTGTAAAGAGGATGGAGGTCTCTGAAAAAGATCGGATGGAAATGGGCTGCTGGCTGTGCTAACATCCCACGCACCAGGGTAAGTGCAAGTCCTTGAGGGGGCTATGTGACGGCGCCCTCCACGCATGACGTAACGGAGTTACTCCAGGCTTGGAGTGCCGGGGACGAAGAGGCGCTCGAAAAGCTGACGCCCCTGGTGTATGCGGAAATACACCGGGCCGCCCAGCGCTACATGGCCGGAGAACGACCCGAGCACACCCTCCAGGCCACGGCTCTGATCAATGAAGTCTACCTGCGGCTGGTCGATTTCCGGCACCTCAGTTGGCGAAACCGGGCACACTTCTATGGCATTTGCGCGCAACTCATGCGTCGCATCCTGATTGACTTTGCCCGTTCTCGCCGCAACCAAAAGAGGGGCGGGGACGTAGTTCGCCTTTCTCTGGATGAGGCTCTGATCGTATCTCTCGAACCGCGGGCCGATCTCATCGCGCTGGATGAGACCCTGAAAACTCTGGCGACCATTGATAACCGAAAGAGTCGAGTCATCGAGTTGCGCTTCTTTGGCGGCCTGAATGTTCAGGAAACGGCCGAAGTGCTCGGGGTCTCCCCCGAGACGGTAATGAACGACTGGAAGCTGGCGAAGGTCTGGCTATTGCACCAGCTCAGAAAGCAGAAGCGTGATGAAGCCTGAACGCTGGCGGCGAATCGAGCAGTTGTATCACTCAGCCCTCAAGGTCGAGGAAAGCGAGCGGGCCGCGTTTCTCGAAGAAAATTGTGCTGGAAATGAGAGCCTGCGTCACGAGGTCGAATCGCTGCTTGCCGGCGAGAAACAAGCAGAGAACTTCCTGGAATCTCCGGCGCTTGAAATTGCCGCCAAGGCCCTGGCTCGGGAGCCTACCCCGCCTGGTTGCTCCGCCCGAGATGATCTACGAGAGGCCGGCAGAGCCATTTCCCACTACCGCATCCTCCAGAAGCTCGGCGGCGGTGGCATGGGGGTGGTCTACAAGGCAGAGGATATCACCCTTGGACGCCTCGTCGCACTGAAGTTCCTTCCTGAGGAATTAGCCCGCGATGTCGAGAGGCTCGAGCGCCTCAAGCGCGAAGCACGTGCGGCTGCGGCCCTCAATCACCCCAACGTTTGCACCATCCACGAAATTGGCGAACACAATGGCCAACCATTTATCGCCATGGAATATCTGGATGGCCAAACGCTGAAGCAGCGAATCGCTGGGGAACCGCTCAAGACCGATGAGCTGCTGGACTTAGCAATTCAAATCGCCGACGCACTGGACGCCGCGCACGCCAAGGGCGTTGTTCACCGCGACATCAAGCCTGCGAACATCTTCGTGACCACACGTGGCCAGGCCAAGATTCTGGACTTTGGACTGGCTAAACTCGCGCCCCACTCGCATCATGTGGCGGAAGGCGCCGGAGCCTCGGCGTTACCGACGGTGTCAGCGGATGAGTTGCTGACCAGCCCTGGTGTGGCGATGGGGACTGTCGCCTACATGTCTCCCGAGCAGGCGCGGGGCGAAGCGCTCGACGCGCGCACGGATCTCTTCAGCTTCGGCGCGGTACTTTACGAGATGGCCGCCGGCCGGCAAGCCTTTAGCGGCAACTCGACGGCAACCATTTTCCATGCCATCCTCGGCCAGACTCCTATCCCACCCTCGGAGTTCAACCGTGATATTCCCCCGCGTCTCGAACAGGTTATCTCGAAGGCTCTCGAAAAGGACCGCGAACTGCGCGCACAGACTGCTGCCGAATTGCGTGCCGAGCTTAAGCGCCTCAAGCGCGATTCGGACTCGGCTCGTTTGGGGGCAGCACCAAGGCTTCGGCTAGCGTGGCCTGTGAGCCCCGCATGGCGCTGGGGGCTGGCGGTGACCGCGCTCGTTTTAGTGCTGGCGGTCGGAGCGGCTGAGTGGCTGATTGTTCAGAACAAGCACGCTGCACGGTACGATTGGGTGCAGATCACCAACCTGCCGGATGCTGTAACCCAGCCTTCCCTGTCCCCAGACGGGCGCATGGTGACTTTCATTCGCGGTCCCTACACGTTCGCTGGGCCCGGCCAGATCTACGTCAAGATGTTGCCCGAGGGCGAGCCGGTGGAGCTCACACGGGACAATTCTCAGAAAATGAGTCCGGTGTTCTCGCCCGAGGGATCAAAAATCGCCTACACAATGGTGGACGCCAAAAATCACTGGGATACATGGCTTGTGCCACTAATAGGTGGCCAGCCGCACCTCTGGCTGCCGAACGCCTCCGGGTTGGTGTGGTCCGGCAAAGGGAAGATCTTGTTTTCCGAGATCAAGAATAACGATATCCACATGGGGATCGTGGTGGCGGAAGAGAGCCGGGCTGGGGAAAGGGATGTTTACGTGCCGCCAGATGACCGCGGTATGGCGCACCGTTCGTATCCCTCCCCGGACGGAAATTGGGTGCTGTTGGTGGAAATGGACCGGGGCGTGTGGCTCCCGTGCAGGCTCGTTCCAATGGACGGGAGTTCGCTGGGCCGGCAAGTAGGCCCGCCGGGCGCCGGGTGCACCGCAGCATCATGGTCGCTCGATGGTAAATGGATGTACCTGAACTCCAGCGCCGGAGGAGCCTTTCACATTTGGCGGCAGCGCTTCCCCGAGGGGTGGCCGGAGCGGATCACTTCGGGGCCGACTGATGAGGAAGGCTTTGCCATGGCGCCGGACGGTCGATCCTTCATCACTTCCGTGGGACTGAAGCAAAGTTCGGTTTGGATGCACGATTCAGACGGCGAGCGGCAGGTCTCGCTCGAAGGCTACAGCTACGACCCGAAATTCACTCCCGACGGAAAGGGGTTGTGCTACCGGATTCTGAAAGGCACCTTGATAGATTCCGACCCGAGCGAGTTGCGGATGGTGGACCTCGATTCTAGGCGCAACTCTCCCCTGCTGCCGGGCTTTCCAGTCACCGGAGCGCCAGGCCTAGCTTACGACATCTCCCCGGACGGTCGCGAGGCGGTGGTGACGGCGCTCGACCGCCAGGGCAAACGTCGTCTGTGGGTGGCGCCGCTTGACCATAGCTCACCCCCCCACCAGATCCCCAATGTGGAGGGCCAGCAACCCAAGTTTGGACCGAGCGGTGAGATTTTTTTCCGCGGTCTTGAAGGGACCTCTGCCTTCGTTTACCGCGTCCGTGGGGACGGAACGGGACTGCGAAAGGCGATCGAGCAACCAATTGTCGTGCTTGTCGGCATCTCGCGAGACAGCCGATGGCTAGTGGTGAAACTTCCCGGAAAAGAGGGATCCAGCACAGCAGCCTTCCCCCTTCTCGGCGGGTTTCCGACTCATATCACCGCTAGCGGAGGACTCGGTGCAGTTGACATCCACGTGCAGTGGTCCCAGGAGGGTAACCGGATTTTCATTACCGTGCCAATCTCCTCGGGCCCGGTTTCAGTCAGAGGACGCACGTATATCGTTCCATTGCCGCCCGGGCGGGCCTTACCCCAGACTTCGGCAGGAGGATTTCGATCGGAAGCGGAGATTGCTAACCTCTCCGGGGCGCGTCTGATAGACGCGGCAGCTACGCCCGGCCCTACGCTCCAGACGTACGCATTCTCGCGCGTGACGGTGCAGCGCAACCTGTACCGTATCCCGCTGCCGTAGGCAGCCGGGCGTCCAGAGTGCTCATGCTGTCAGGCACGCTGAACGTGGACGGGTCAATCTGTCCTCATATTGAGGCTGTGGAGGATGGCGGGTTGGCCCTAGACGTTTTTACGTAGATCAAAACGCCAACTGTATAAGGTCATGCCGTCATTAAGGTTGTCGGAACGGCCCGTACCTTGGCGTAACTTAGCGGCCTGCCCTAATGGAGGCGGTGGGCTCGCGAGTGCGGGTAGTTAAAATCTATGCCGGTGTGCTGGGTAAACGCGGCAATTTCCGGGTCGGTGAACGGACGAACACTCTACTATTTATCTCTGCCATCCTGCCGTGACTGGGCGCCTTGAATTCAGCTATCGAAAAATTGGATCAGTAACAACGCTGAAGTATAGGTTCTGATTTCTAGTACTCCGATCAGCGACTTTAGACAGATCCGGCGCGTGGGCGATGCGGGATTGGCTCAGCTAGCCAGCGCTTCCTTACGAAAGGGAGGCCGGGTAATTCTCGTAGGCGCGGCGGTGGGCGCGTTTGATGCCGAAGCGACGGCGGTCGTTCCGGAAGTTGGTGACGGCCAACGCGGTGATCCTGTTGTCCAATCCTGGCCGTTCCATGGAGCGATGCTTTCAGCTTAAGGGAGCGGCAGGAACGAAAAAGGGCAGCGAAGTTGCCGGGTTAGATTGTAGGGCGCGGTATCGGCCTTCACCTACTGAGAATTACTTGGCGAATTCTAACGACCCATCGCTCGAGGCCACGCATCGCTCCAGGGAAGATTCAAGCTTCCTGCCAAAGAATTCTGCCAAGTCGAAGTGAGCTCTCGGCCAAGCCATGCGCCAGGCTGGTTTTTTGCCATTCTGATACAGGAACCTTGCGGGACGCGTCACCGGCCTGCACCCGCGAGAAGCTTGGGGTGCAGAGCCCTCTTGGCCCCGGCAATTTTCGCCGTCTCCATCTGACCGTCTAGTGCCGTTCCAACTATCTGAAGCTATTCCTGTAGGCAGCGATTTCGGCCAACCTTCAAAGGAGTCGCAATTAGCTGCCTGTCAGCGAATCCTACGGCACGGGGCTCGGCCCGAGGCATTGGAACGGCACTAGTTGTCCTGTCATCAAGGCCGACTCGAGAATTGTTTCTTTTCGTTACCGACGAGAGTGACTCCAGGGTCCGTTTGTGTGACGCGAACCTCCCGGCCATCGTCGACGATCACAATGGCAAGGTGGCCGAACTCTTCACCGCTTAGAGTGTCGACCAGGGTCTGAGTGCCCGTAGCGACCTGGGCCATTTCTTCCGGGGTTGCCCGGCCCATTCGAGAGCCGATCCGTTCGACTGCCAGAGTCCGGATCTGGCTAATCTTAACCCAGGACTTCTTGGGAAGGTCCTTGGAGTGAATTTCGAGCGTCAAAGGTAAGCCAGCCCGCTCGGGTTGACCGGTCAGGGCAAGGGCGATGACCGTTCCGGGTCGTGTGTAATTAAATAGGCCGGGAAACGTCTTCCGAAGTTGGAGTACACTAGGGCGTCTCAGACCGCACCGGGAGGAGCCGTTCCGCCATGACCAATCCTCGCGACGTCATCGTGGGTGTGGACCTCGGCGGCACAAGCATGCGGGCCCTGGTGGTGGACGCGGACTATCAAGTGCTCGGTGAAGACAAGCAGCCCACGAACCCCAAGGAAAAACCCGTCAAGCTGATTGCCGACCTCGCCAACGTCGTGGAGCAGGCGGTAGAGAGGGCCGGGCTCAAAATGAAAGAAGTGCGCGCCGTAAGCATCGGCGCCCCTGGAGCGGTCGATTCGGAACGCGGCATCGTATTCGAAGCGCCCAACATCCGGTGGCGCGACGTGCGGCTAGGCGCGAAGCTCCGCAAGACGCTCCAGGTGCCGGTGCTGGTCGAAAACGACGTGAACGTCGGAGTGGTCGGTGAGCACGTGCTCGGTGCGGGCCGGGGAACCAAAGAGCTGGTGGGCGCACTGCTATGGAGCGCGACGTCCGCGCGGAGATCAAAGCCGGACACAAGAGCCAGGTGCTCGAAATCATGAAGACTCGAAACCGCGAGCGCATGACCTCGAGCATCGTCGTCCGCGCGCTCAGGAAAAGGGACCGTGTCATGCGCAAAGTGATGGCGCGAGCCGAGCATTACCTGGGGATTCTGGTCGCCAATATCGTGAACATACTCGACCCTGAGTGCGTGGTCATCGGCGGAGGATTGGCCGAGCGGCTCCAGGAAGATTTTGTGGGGCCGATCCGGAAAACCGCGTATCACTATTTTCTTCAGCAGCGGGGATTCGAGCGCGTGAGCATCCTCCCCGGCCAGCTCGGCGACCAGGCGGGCGCGCTCGGGGCTGCGGTGCTCGCGCGCCAGCGTCTCCGACATACCTCCTGACAGACAACAATCCCCCCTCGAGCCGGCATCCCACGAATAGCCTCGGACGGATGGAGCCGCGGGGCGCGAGCGAACTTCCGCGGCCCGCGAGGTGTCCATTCGTTCGAAGGCGGGATCTGGACTCGACAGGGCTTGTGCCAGGAGGCTGAAGATGTACGCGGGCTACCTGCTTGGATTGATTCTTTCTCTCTTCTTTCCCCAAATAACTCTAACGGTGACCCAGGCTCCGAATAAAGATTGTGCGCTGGCCGGGAGTGTCATCAACGGCGCGACCGGAGCGGGAGTGAAAAAAGCCACGGTCGTTGCGCGCAATGTGCAGGGCATCGGGACGTATCAAACAACCACCGACTCGAGCGGCGGTTTTGCGTTTTCGGGCGTCGCTCCAGGTCAGTACAACCTGTACGCCGAACACGTGGACTTTCTGGGGAGCCCGGAACGAACTGGCCGTTCGCGGCAGCGTGGGGACCGACGACCTCGGCCAATACCGAATTTTTGGTTTGCAGCCGGGGAAATATTTTCTGGCGGCCACGCTCCCCAATTATTCGCACAGCCTCGCGGGGACGGGCGACGGGACGTCCGGTGCCTCTACGACTGAACAGACTTACGTGCCCACCTACTATCCCGGTACGACAGATCCCGGGAGCGCTCAGGCCATCGAGCTCAGGCCCGGCGACGACATCGGCTCAATAGAATTCAGCGTGCTTCCGGTTAAGGCCGTTCAGCTTCGTGGCCGGCTGGTGAATGGTGTGGCCGGAATACCCATTCAAGGCGGATGCGTCAATCTCCAGCCCCAGGGAGGTTCGAATGACTGGGGAGGGCTCGCGCGCTATGCGTGCACTGAGGACGCACAGGGCGATTTTATAATCCATGGAATTGTCCCGGGTTCTTACTCCCTGGTTGCGAATTTCAACCAGCAATCGCACCCCATGAGTGCCCGACTGGCGGTGCAAGTGGACGAGGGCGGAGCGGATGGGGTAATTGTCGACCTTCTGCCGAGTGTCGAGGTAGCGGGCCACGTCAGGTTTGAGGGCGAAAGTCCGGTCAAGCCGGAAAACCTTTGGCTCACCCTGGTTCCGGTGGACCTGCCCGAGATAGGCGGCGCTGGCTCTCAACCCAGTTCCGACGGCAGCTTTAAGATTCCCGACGTGGCGCAAGGGGTTTATCGGGTCAGGCTGAACGGCTGGGGCGACTTGTACTTGAAGTCGGCCACCCTTGGCGGGCGGGAGAATGCCGACGAATCATTCACGGTGAATCGGGACACTCCAAGTTCGACGCTTGAAGTGGTTTTGAGCGCGCGGGCCGGCCATATCGAAGGTACCGTGGTGGACGACCAGAAGAAGCCCGTCGCCAACGCTTTTGTTGTCTTCGTCCCGGACCCGAACCGCAGAAATCGCGAAGACCTTTTTCGGGAGAACGGGACGAATCAAGAAGGCCAGTTTGTGTTGGCGGGCATTCCGCCGGGCGAATACACTTTGCTTGCCTGGTTAAGCCCGCAAGGAGTTCAGTACCGCAACCCAGACTGGCTGGCACAATACGAGACTCGTGGAACCGCCGTGCGCGTCAGCGAAGCCACTCGCCTGAATCTTCAGGTCCGCGCCATACCACTCGACGATTCGCCCCACTAATTCAAGGCAAGCCCCTCAACGGCAAGAGTGAGGTATAGTATCGCGCCGTGAAAGACGGCTCTGGATTCGCCGGTTTTTCCTGAGGAGGTCTTGATGAAAAAACTCGCCAAAGTAGTCACTGCGGCGATTCTGTTTTTCATGTCGGCCTATCCGGTGGAGACTCAGGAGCGCCGCGCGCCCGTGGTCGCGGTGAAAGCGGGGCGCGTCCTGGATGTTCGAACGGGGCGATATCTCGAGCATCAGCTCATCTGGATTGAGAACGGCCGCGTGATGCAGGTCGGAGCGGAGACGGAGCTCGCGAGCCGGGTGCCGAAAGACGCGCGCATTGTTGACCTCTCTCGCTACACCGTGCTCCCAGGCTTGATTGACGCGCACACGCATCTGACGTTTTCGCCGTTTTTTGGCGGCCCCGGCCATCGGCATCACGGGCGGGCACTGCGACAGCAACCTGTTGGCGCCGGAGTTCCACTTCTTTTCCGAGGGTGTGGCGAACGGCGTTCCGGCGGTGATGGCGAAAGTGCGTGAGAACGTCAAATATGGAGCCGACGTCATCAAGTTTTGCGCCACGGGCGGCGTGCTCTCCAAAGGCGATAGCCCCGATCTCGAGCAGTTCAGCCCAGAAGAGATGCAGGCGCTCATCCGCGAGGCGCACCGCCTGGGGCGCAAAGTCGCCGCGCACGCCCACGGCGCACAAGGCATTAAAGACGCGATCCTCGCCGGCGTGGACTCTATCGAGCACGGGAGCTTTATCAACGAAGAGGATATTCAGTTGATGAAAGCGCACGGAACGTATCTGGTGCCCACACTCTATCTTTCCGACTGGTTCATGGAGCACTACCGCGAAATGGGGCTGACCGAGGATATGGTGGCCAAGGCGAAGTTCGTGATGCCGGCGGCGCGCGAGAACGTGGCGCGGGCCTTCCGCGGAGGCGTCAAGGTGGCTTTCGGGACCGACGCCGCAGTCTATCCCCACGGCCTCAACGCCCACGAATTCGCGGTGATGGTGAAGCTGGGGCTCACGCCCCTGTCCGCGATTCAGGCCGCGACCATCAATGCTGCGGACCTGCTCGGATGGTCGGACCGCGTAGGCTCGCTTGAGCCGGGCCACTTCGCCGACTTCATCGCCGTGGACGGCGACCCGCTCGAAGACGTGACGGTGCTCGAACACGTGAAAGTCGTCGTCAAGGGCGGGGATGTGGCGAACAGCGAATAGCCTGACGGTCCGGTAATAGTCGAAGGCCAACAGTCAAACGTCACAAGCAAAACTAACTCAGGGCAACATGGAAGCCGTTGACGTTGGTCGCGGGAGAGCGGATCAGAGGAACGCTTTGCTCGCCGGGTTTCTCGGCTGGACGCTTGACGCCTTCGACTTTTTCCTTTTGGCATTCGTTCTCTTGCCCATTGGACAGGAGTTTCGCGTCACCACTGCGGCGGTGGCCGCGGCCTTCGGGGCCAGCCTCGTCACGCGCTGGCTTGGCGCTCTCCTTTTCGGCTTGCTCGCCGATCATTTCGGCCGCCGCCTGCCGCTGATTCTCAATATCCTTTATTACTCTTTGATCGAAGTGCTCTCGGGCCTGGCCCCGAGTTACAGGGTGTTTGTCGTCTTGCGTTTGCTTTACGGAATCGGCATGGGCGGGGAATGGGGTGTGGGTGCATCGCTTGTCATGGAATCGGTGCCGGCGCGCTGGCGAGGGATATTTTCGGGGCTGCTTCAGGAAGGCTACGCCCTGGGCTTTCTGCTCGCGGCCGTCGCCTACGCTTTGATTTACCCCCACTGGGGCTGGCGCGCCCTGTTTTTTGTGGGAGGGCTGCCGGCTTTGTTGACGCTTTTCGTCCGTGCCAAAGTTAAAGAGCCCAAGGCGTGGCACGAATCTCGAACCGACTGGAGAAATTACGGCCGGAATATCGTGCGGAGCTGGAAAACTTTCCTCCATCTCGTCCTTCTGATGACCATGATGAACCTGATTTCGCATGGAACGCAGGACCTTTATCCGACTTTCCTCCAAAAACAGAGGCAATTCAGCGCCACGCTGACGTCGCTCGTGACTGCCATCTCCATGGTCGGCGCAATCCTCGGAGGCCTGACGGTGGGATACTTCTCCGACCGACATGGGCGGCGCCGGGCCATGGTCGTCGCCGTCTTGCTGGCACTGCTCGTGACGCCGCTGTGGATTCTCGGGCCTAACCTGCCTCTGATTGTTCTGGGAGCGTTTCTGATGCAGTTTATGGTGCAAGGCGCGTGGGGCGTCATCCCCGCGCACATCAACGAGCTTTCGCCGGGCGCGTTGCGGGGCTTCTTCCCCGGCTTCGCCTATCAGCTCGGCGTGCTCGCCGCGTCGAGCATCAGCTACGTCGAGGCGCGCTTGGCCGAGCGCTTCAATTACGCGGAATCTATGGGAATCCTCGCCGCCGTCGTGCTCGTGGTGGGCGCCGCCGTGATTGCCGCGGGGCCGGAAGCGAAAGGGGTTGCGTTCGGAAAGGGGGAAACGTGAAAAGCCTTTGTAGGGTTTTATTCGTCGCGGCGCTGGCTTCTGGGATTGAAGGAGTAGGGGCGGGTTTCCCTTCGACAGGCTCAGGGCCCCGAGCAAAGTCGAGGGGCAAACCCGCCCCTACGGCTCGCGAAGCGGCGATCCGCGCCGTTCTGGAAGCGCAAGTCGCGGCGTGGAATAACGGCGAACTTGACGGCTTCATGAAGGGTTATTGGAACTCGCCGGCCACAACTTTCGCCGGCGCCGCGGGCCTAAAGCGCGGCTGGCAGGCGGTGCTCGAACGCTATCGCCACGATTATCCCGACCGGCAAGTGATGGGGAAGCTTGAATTTTCGGCTCTCGAAGTCACTGTGCTTGCGCCCGACGCCGCGCTGGTCATCGGGCGCTGGCGGCTTGAGCGCGCCCACGACCGGCCGGGCGGGGTGTTCACGCTGGTCTTCCGCAAGTTTCCCGACGGTTGGCGCATCATCCATGACCATACTTCCGTGGTCAATGGTCCGTAGTCCGTTGTCTGTGATCAGCCGAGACGAAAATCGAAACTCGAAATTCGAAACTCGGCCCGATTTTCAAGTTTCGATTTTCGAATTTCGGCATTGGGCAGCGGACCACCGACAAGGGACCACGGCCGGTCCTTATCGCGTCACAGCGAATCTATGAAAATCAGATAGGACGTGCCCCATAGCGACGTGGGGATGGAGCCGCGAGGCTGGCTGGTGAGAATGATGTTGAAGCCGCGCACTGCGGACGCCTGCGCGAAAAGAGCCTGGGTCGAGCGCCCATCGGCCCTCGCCTCGATGAGCGCGAGGGATTCAAGCGCCGGATAAACGACCTCGGGCGCGGACGCCATCCGCGTCTCGAAGCCTTCGGTCAGAAACTGCATCTGGGCGTCTATTTCAAAAAAGTGCCAGACCAGGCAGGCGCAGAGGTTGACCGCCTTTTCGAACTTCGCGAGCGTTATCGCGTCCGAATCCGCAAGGTGGGGGTCGAAGACCAGGACCACTCGGCGCTCGTCTTCGCGCGTGAATTCGCGCACCTTGAGCTGTTGCGCTTTCGCCGAGGCCTTCCAGTCCAGGTGCCGGGCCGTATCGCCTTCCTGATAATCGCGGATGGCGTAAAGATCGTGCCCGCGGCCTTTGTAGAAGCTTTCCACTTCACCCGAAACCAGCGGCAGGATCTCGTAAAACTCCTCGGTGGGCTCGACGCTCGGCAGGACCAGGATTTCCTGCCGGGCAATGACGGCTCGCGTCTTCATCAGGAAGCCGAACGGAAACTTCGACGAAACGCTGAAACCCTCTTGGGTGTAGCGGCCGCGGCGCCGGAACCGCAATTCCACGTGCTGGGTCACCGACGCCCGGCGCGGGATGTATGGCAGATAAACGGTCTCATTCAAGATCCCACCCTCCGACTGCCGAGGCGCGCTGGGCAGGGATGCAGCCTCCCCCTTTTTCATCGCGGACTGCCCGCCGCGGCGGGTCGCCACGGTTAAAGAGAAAGACGGCAGAAGCCATTTCAAGTTTCGTACCGTCAGGCGGGAGACGACGGGCCGGGCCGCGAAGACGTGCTCGGGCAGCAGGAAGTCGAGCTCCAGGCGCTCGAGGACGATCATGGAAAGAATGCCGGAGGCAAGGATCCCCGCGAGAAGGCTTGCCAGAACGATGAACAGAAGGTTGTTGCCCGTATTGAGCGCCGCGACGACGATAACGGCGATGACCAGAAAATAGACCACGCCCTCGCGCGTAAATTCGAATTCGATTTTTTCGAGCCAGCGCTCGAGCGCCGTCCGCTTCGCGAGGTACGGGACGACTTTGACGGCGACAATCCCCGCCAGCACCAGCGACAACGCCGCCGCGAGCACGCCCCAGCCGTGACGCCCCGACTGGTTGAGCGCCGCCGAAAAGACGGCGAGAAGGAAGGCCAGGCCCAAGCCGAAAAGCGCCAGAAAAAAACGCCGCCACGCCGGCCGGTCAATCTGCGTCAGACGATCGCTCAAAAAGGCGGCCGCCTCGCGCCAGAGGCTTCCCCCCGCGGATTTGGCCAATGTGGACATCGCCGAAGAGTGTTAGCGGCGCCTCATGGCGCCGAGATTCTCCTCCGTGCGAGACTCATAAGGGCACGGGCGTGGATTCGAGGATTTCGGTCAGAATGAAGTCGGTTTGGTCGGACTTCTTGAGCGTCGAGACAAAGCGCGAGCTGACCACGCAGCGGTGGGCGAGCACGGGCAAAGCGAGCCGCTTGAAGTCGTCGGGAATGGCGTAGTTGCGGCCTTCGAGGAACGCCAGAGCTTGCGCCGCGCGGTAATGCATCATGGTGCCGCGGGGGCTAACGCCGAGGCCCAAGTATTCGTGCCGCCGGGTCTTTTCGACAATGGCCATGCTGTAGTTGACCAATTGTTCGTCCACGCTCACGCCCCGCACGGCCTGCTGGAGCTCCACCACTTCTTCGGCGCTCATCACCGGCTCGACGCTCGAGAGCGGGTCCGAGCCTGCGAACTTCCTGACGATTTCCTTTTCGCTTTCGGCCGAGGGGTACCCCATCCGGAGCCGCATCAGGAAGCGGTCGAGTTGCGATTCGGGCAAGGGATAGGTGCCGTGGTGCTCGACGGGATTCTGCGTTGCCACCACCATGAACGGCTGGGGCAAGGGGTAGGTGTGGTTGTCCACTGTGATCTGGTACTCGTTCATGGCTTCGAGCAGCGCGCTCTGGGTCTTCGGCGTGGTGCGATTGATTTCGTCGGCCAGGATGATGTTGGCGAAGATCGGTCCCACCCGGAATTCAAATCGGTCGGCTTGCTGGTTGAAGATGCTCACGCCCAGCACGTCCGAGGGCAACATGTCGGAGGTGAATTGCACGCGGTGGAACGCGCAGTTGAACGACCGCGCCAGCGCGTGCGCGAGAGTGGTTTTGCCGACGCCGGGGACATCCTCGATCAGCAGGTGGCCGCGCGCAAGCAGCGCCACCAGGGCCAGCTCGATGACTTCGTCCTTGCCGCGGATGACGCTTTGAACGGACCGCTGGAGCCGGGCCACCAGCTCCGGCGTCGCGGCGGCGTGGTTCCTGACTTGGGTGTTCTCCATAGGTGGAGTTGGGAGGCGGTGGATTTTCTCCCGCGTTCCTGCTATTTTTCCAATGGGGGCGGTTAACTCAGCGGTAGAGTGCTATCCTCACACGGTAGAAGTCAGAGGTTCGAATCCTCTACCGCCCACCATTCGCCATCCCTCGACTCTTTCCGGGGGCGCCATGCCCGCCCAGCCGTGATTTTATCGAAAGATCGAGCGTCCACCAACAGTTTTCCGTGCTTAGTGCTGGTGTCGTTTGGATTCCGAACCCTTTCGAAACACCGGTCATTCCAATGAAATGAATCGGAATCCAGTCCGTCGTCGGCCAATTTCCAATGGCTTGCAGAGTAGATCCCGATTCACCTCATCGGGATGACTTCACCGGGGCGCGCCGATGTTCCGCAAGTGACATCGCCACCCGGTGCTCGAGGCGAGTCTCTAGGCTCGGGCCGAATCTCGGCGCCGCAGCCGTGTGCTAGTATCGGACTGCTCGTCGAGGTTGCCAGAAGGCGCGAAGGGTGGAATGGTGCTGAAAATCGGAATTGTTGGGCTCGCGCAATCGGGAAAGACTACCTTGTTTCAGATCCTGACGCGCGCGCACGGCAGCGGGGCGGGTTCCGGCCGCGCCGAAGCGCACGTAGGCGTGGTCCGCGTGCCGGACCGAAGGCTTGACCGGCTGGCCGAAATGTATCATCCCAAGAAGACCGTGCACGCCAGCATCGAGTACGTGGACACCCCCGGCAGCATTATTGAAATTGCTCGCACCGGCGCACAGATGGCGGCGCTGCGCGAAATGGACGCGCTCGCCCACGTCGCTCGGAGGTTCGACACCGATAGCGCCGCGCCGCACGGGGGCCCCGGCGACGCTCGCGCCGCGATTGAGTCCGTGGAGCTCGAATTAATCCTCTCGGACCTAACGATTATCGAGAAGCGCGCCGAGCGCCTCGAAAAAGACCTGAAGAAGGCCAGAGACCCGGCCCTCGATCGAGAGCTCCACGCCCTCCAGAAGGCCAAAGCCGCGCTCGAAAAGCAGACGCCGCTGCGCGAACTTTCATTGGGTGCGGAGGAAGAGAAAACTCTGCGTGGTTTCACTTTTTTGTCCATAAAACCCATGCTCTACGTTCTGAATTTGGGAGAGAAGGACGCGGGGCGGATCGCCGCGGCGGAAGAATTTGCCGTCGCGGCGGGGTTGCAGGCGCGGCCCCGCACCGAAGCGACGGCTATCTGCGGGAAAATCGAAGCGGAACTCGCGGAGCTCGAGGAGCGGGAAGCGGCCGAATTTCTGGCGAGTTACGGGCTCAAAGAGTCGGCCATCGCGCGCCTCATCCGTTCAAGCTATCATCTGCTCGGCTTGATTTCGTTTTTCACCGTCGGCGAGGACGAATGCCGCGCCTGGACTATCCGCGCGGGCACAACCGCGCTCGAAGCGGCCGCCGAAATCCACACCGACCTGGCCAAAGGCTTCATCCGCGCCGAGGTGGTAAAGTTCGACGACCTGCTTCGCTCCGGCGGCCTCGCGGAGGCACGCACCCACGCCCTTCTGCGCCTGGAAGGGAAGGGCTACGTCGTCCAGGACGGTGAAATCGTCCACATCCGGCACTCGGGATGAAGAGGAGCGAATTATGCCTGATTATAAGTACCTTCTCATCGGCGGAGGAATGACCGCCGACGCTGCGGTCCAAGGGATTCGCGCCGTCGATCCGAACGGCAGCATCGGCCTCCTCAGCGCGGAGTCGCACCTTCCTTACAACCGTCCCCCGCTTTCAAAAGGTCTTTGGAAAGGGGATCCCGTGGAAAGCATTTGGCGCAAGACCGAAGCGGCCGGTCTGGTTTTCCATCTCGGCCGGCAGGCCAAGCAATTCAGCGCGAAAGACAAAAAAGTAATAGACGACTGCGGGACCGTCTACACTTTCGACAAACTCCTGCTCTCGACCGGCGGGCGCGTGCGGCGTCTGCCTTTTGGCGGCGACAACATAATCTACTACCGCACGCTGGATGATTACGGCATTTACCGCGAGAAGGGTGTCGATGTCCTGCCCGGTGAAACGGCGGCCGGTGTAGAGGGTCGCAGTGGGAGATTGGCAGTCGTGACCAAGGGCGGGCGGAGCATTGAGGTGGACGGGGTTGTCGCCGGCATCGGAATTCAGCCGAACGTCGAACTTGCACATGTCTCGGGATTGAAAACCGGAAACGGCATCGTGGTTAACGAATTCCTTCAAACCAGTCATCCCGATATATTCGCGGCGGGTGACGCGGCGGAATTCTACACTCCCACCCTCGGCAAGCGTCTGCGCGTCGAACACGAAGACAACGCCAACACCATGGGCCGTGCCGCAGGCGAGAACATGGCCAGCAAAGGTGTGCCCTACCATCACCTACCGTTCTTCTATTCGGACCTCTTCGATCTCGGGTACGAGGCGGTCGGCGAGCTGGACTCGCGGCTCGAGACTTTCGCCGACTGGAAGACGCCGTTTCGTGAGGGCGTGGTTTACTACCTCGAACGGAGCCGCGTGCGGGGCGTATTGCTGTGGAACACCTGGGGCCAGGTGGATAACGCACGCAAGCTCATCGCTGAGCCCGGCCCGTTCCGGCCATCGGACCTCAAGGGCCGCCTGCCGGCGTGAACCCGCCCTCTGACGGGTAGGTTGATGAGCGCGGAGGGAGGTCCAGGCTGGCGGGGCCGGTGCTCGAAGGAGACGGCAAGTCTTGATTTATTCGGAAAAAGTTCTCGAGCACTTTCATCATCCGCGCAACGTCGGTGAAATCGAGCGCCCGAGCGCCGTCGTCGAGGTGACCAACCCGGTCTGCGGTGATGTGCTGAAACTATGGGCGGTGGTCGAAGACGGCCGCATCGCCGAGATTAAGTTCAAATGCGAGGGATGTATTCCGGCTGTCGCCGCCAGCTCCTGTTTAACCGAGGCGGCCCGCGGAAAATCTCTGGACGAATTGGGAGCAATTACTACCGTGCAGATTGAAGCAGCGCTCGGTGGCCTTCCCCCGGCCTCGCACCACGCAAGCGAACTGGCGCTCGCGGCTCTCAGTCGCCTTGGCGAGGATTTGCGACACTCACCACGGGAGGACGCCGGCTCTTGAAGGCATTGCAGTCGCAGTCTCACGGCTAGTATGGATCCAAGCTGCTTGCACCAGGCACGCTAATCCCGGCTAACCCTGTCCCGAGCGGCCAACTTTGTCCCGCGTTCCGGTCCCGGTTTGCGGGACGGTGCATGGGCGCATCCAGTTGGAACGGCACTAGCTCCTGTCGTGGGGACATGTGAAAGCGTCGAAAGGGCGCGCCTTCGGTGTACGGTGCCGGGACATCCGTGCCCTTTCACAGAACCACTAACTACGAGGGCGGAATATTCACGCAGGCTCATCGAGGCGGTGGTACGCTTCCGCGTCGTCTATATCGGTGACTACCCCCGCGTCATTCACCTCCAAAAGCCGCGCCGACGCGAGGTGTTTTCGGATAACCGTGTTTGCGCCAACGCCCGCGCTCAGGCTCAGCAATTCATGAATGAGCTTGCGCGATATGAGCACTGGGTGTCCGCGCTGGCCGCGAAACGTTGGGATGATGGCGGAGGGCAAGGGAGGCCGAAAGGCCTCCGACATGGCGCGAATGGTCTCGGCGCTGACGGCGGGATGATCTACCAGGCAGAAGAGAACGCCTTCGACCTCCGGCCGATCGAGCGCCGCGAGGCCCTCCTTGAGCGAATTTGTCTGACCAAGTTGATAGTGCGGGTTGACGACGATCTCGGCCCCGCGGAGCACTACTGCGCGCCGGATCTCCTCGGAATGATGGCCGAGCACTACCGCGACCCGCTCGATGCCGCCCTCATGCATGGTCGAGACGATGGTTTCAAGGAAGGTTCGCCTGCGGTAGAGGAGCAGGGCTTTGTCTTGCCCCATGCGGGTGGATTCGCCGGCCGCTAGAACAAGGCCCACGATCATCGTTCCTGCGGCACTTTGGATTTTGAGCTTAGGGAAATGGGCGAGGGAGCTTGGCCGCGGCGGGCGGCGATCATTTCCGCCACCACAGAGACAGCGATCTCTTCCGGTGTCAGCGCGCCGATATCGAGCCCCATGGGCGAGTGTACCCGCTCGAGTTTGGCGGCCGAAACGCCTTCGCTCTCGAGCAGCTTAGAGATTTCGATGAATTTCCGCCGGCTCCCAATCATTCCGATGTAGCGCGCCGGAGTGCTGAGCGCCCAGCGCAGGCAGACTAGATCGCCCTTGTGCCCGCGCGTGATGATGGCGAGGTAGGAGAACTCGTTGACGCGGAGCTTGCGCAAATTCTCTTCCCACGGCCCGACGACGATTTCGGCCGCTTCCGGAAAGCGTTCCGCAGTGGCAAAGGCGGGCCGGTCCTCGACCACGACCGTTTCGAAGCCTGCCGCGCTCGCCACCTTCGATAGGTAAAGCGAGACGTGCCCGCCGCCGAACAGGTAAACGGTCGGCGTGGCGAGGATGGGCTCGATGAAGATATCGAGCGATCCGCCGCAGATAAGCCCGTTGTCGTATTCGGGCTGGTTGTTCAAGTTGAAATGCAGCCGGCGGGGTTTTTCCTCCCGCATCACGTCTTGAGCGACCGCCCAGACCTCCGCTTCCACGCAGCCGCCGCCCACCGTGCCGACAATAGAGCCGTCTTCGCGGACCAGGATCTTCGAGCTCTCGTAGCTCGGAATGGAGCCTTGCACCTGGACGATCGTCGCCAGTGCCGCTTTTCGGCCCTCTTTGCGAAGCTTTGCGATTTCGGCAAAGATTTCCATGGGAGTACTATGATTTAGACTAAACTCGGGGTTAATCGTTGTCAATGAAATCGCGCGGGTGGCCGTCGCCATCGTGATCGGCGTGGTGACGGTCGTGAAGCGCACGAAAGCAGAGATGCCCGCGGCGGGCCAGATCGCCTGAAGGCCCTTTCTGCTGGGCGGAGGGGCGGTTGAACGCTCGGTTGCGTTTTGGTACCATTTTGGAGGAGACACCCATGGCTAACCTGACCATCAAGAACGTACCCGAGAAACTCCACCGGCGCCTCAAGCAGAGCGCCGCCGAGCACCGCCGCAGTGTGAATAGTGAGGTGATTGCATGTCTGGAACGCGAACTTATGAGTAGGCGAGTGGATCCCGAAGAATTCCTCGCGGAGGTCCGGCAATTAAGGGAGCGCTTGGCGGCCAAGACGGGCATCTTTGTGACGGACAAGGACCTTCGGGAAGCTAAGAACTGGGGCCGCCCGTGATCGTGGTGGATACCACCGTCATGGTTTACTTTTGGGTCCCAGGCGAGCTGACGGACCAAGCCGTGCGGGTTTATCGAAAGGACCCTGGATGGGTCGCCCCTACGCTTTGGAGGTCAGAATTTCTGAACGCGCTAGCGCTCAGCATGCGACGCGGGCTATTGGCGCTGGAGGACGGGCTGGAGGTAATCGAACGAGCTGAGGCTCGGATGCAAGGTCAAGAACTTAAAGTCGCTTCGGCTGGGGTCTTGAGCCTGGCGCAGCAGTCGGGGTGTTCTGCGTACGACTGTGAGTTTGTCTGGCTGGCCCAGGATTTGGGAGTGACGCTGGTGACTGCCGACGAAGAATTGCTGGCGAAATTCAAGTCCACGGCGGTTTCCATGCGGGAGTTCTGCACGTAGGGATTTTCCCTTTATGAAGGCGGTTCGATTCCACGAACACGGCGGGCTGGACGTTCTGAAATACGAGGACGCGCCGGAGCCGAAGATTCAGCCGAACGAAGTCTTGGTGAGAGTCCGCGCCTGCGCGCTCAATCACCTCGACGTCTGGCTGCGCATGGGCGTGCGGAGCTGGAAACTGGCCTTCCCGCACATCGTCGGGAGCGACATCGCAGGCGAGGTGGCTGAGGTCGGGCCGCTGGTGACGCGCGTCAAGGCAGGCGAGCGCGTGCTGCTCTGCCCGGGCATCCGCTGCGGCCAGTGTGACGCCTGCGCGCGCGGGCACGACAGCGCGTGCCGCAGCTATACGCTCTTCGGCGCGGGCGTGGACGGCGGCTATGCCGAGTACGTCAAATCACCCGAAGCGAACGTCATCCCCATTCCGGGTGATCTGAGCTTTGACCAAGCCGCGGCCGTTCCGCTCGTCTTCCTGACCGCCTGGCACATGCTCTTTACGCGCGCCGGATTGAAGACGGGCGAAGATGTGCTGGTCATCGGCGCAGGCTCGGGCGTCGGCAGCGCCGCCATCCAAATCGCCAAGCACGCCGGAGCGCGCGTCATCGCCGTTGCGGGCGCCGATTGGAAGCTCGAAAAGGCCCTCGAGCTCGGCGCCGATTTCGTCGTCAACCATTCGAAACAAAACCTCGCCGAGGAAGTGCGCCGCTTTACGGAAAAGCGCGGCGTGGACGTGGTCTTCGAGCACGTCGGCGCGCCCGTCTGGGAGGCGTGCTTCGAGTCTATGGCGACTTATGGGCGCCTGGTAACTTGCGGCACGACCGGCGGCGAAGAAGTAAAGCTCAACCTGCGCCTGCTCTATGGCCGCCAGCGCACCGTACTCGGGTCGTTCATGGGCGGCCAATGGGAACTGCTCGAGGCTTTGAAGCTTCTCGCCCGCCGTGAACTGCGCGCGGTGATTGATTCCTCGTTCCCGTTGAAGGACGCCGCCGCCGCCCAGAGGAAGATGGAAAGCCGGGAATTCTTTGGGAAAATCCTGCTGCATCCCTAATCGGAGATGAAGGTGGTTGGGGTATGCGGACGATCTTGACGTTGGACGATGATGTTTACGAAGCAGCGGTAGTGCTTTCACGCGCCTCGGGCGAGCGCCGCGGCAAAGTGGTTTCCCAACCGGCACGCCGCGGGCTCGTTTTTCGTGGGCCTGTATATCGAAGAGGACGGCGCCGCTTCCCAACTTTCCTGATTCCGGACGGGGCACCGCGGATTTCTGTCAATCGCGTTCAACGATTCTTGGATATGGAATAAAAAGGCAGGGGGGTGACGGTTGCGGCCGGGCCGGAGGCGAGTGAGACCTTCGTTCCCGGTTCGGCAACTTCACGTCTGACGTAGGCGAGGGCGATGGTCTTACCGAGTGTTGGCGAGAGGCAGGCGCTGGTGACCTCTCCCACTTCTTTTCCTTCCAACGTCAGTTTTTCGCCGCGTGCGGGCGGCAAGGGCGATTCCAAAATTAAGCCCACTAGTTTCCAATTGACGTGCCCACGAGTTCGCGTGCGTTCGACGATTTCCTGCCCCACGTAGCAGCCTTTCGTGAAGCTCACGGCGTTGAGCAAGCCCGCTTCGTGAATCATCGTCTCCTCATCGAGCTCGGTGCCGTAGCGCGGGATGCCCGCTTCGATGCGGAGCGATTCCAGGGCCTCGAAACCAGAGGAAAGCGTGCCGTAGGTGGGCGCTTGGCCACACGCGGCGCCCCACACTCCCATCGCGCCCTTTGCGCTTATCCAGACTTCGTAGCCTTCTTCACCCGTGCTCGTGGCGTGCACCACGCGGACGGGGAAGCCGGCATAATTCGTCGCGAAGTGGCGGTACTCGGGAAGCTCCGGAATGTCCACATGTAGAGTCTTCGAGACGAGCGGCCGAGCCTGCGGGCCCTGAAAAGATATGGCGAAAAGCTCCAGCGGCTGGATCTCGACCCGGTCGGCGATGATGTAACGCCCGAGACCTTTCTGCGCCTTTTCGCGGAGGTCGGCGTCGGTCGCGAGGATGAATTGGTCTTCGGCCGCGTAGACGTGGAAGTCGGCAATGATGTGGCCTTGCGCAGTCAGCAGTGCCGCATAAGTCCCCTGGCCCGGCGAGAGCGACTTGACGTCGTTCGAAATAATCCGCTGCAAGAACCGCACGCGGTCGTCGCCCTTGACGACGAGGTGGGCGCGAAAGGAAAAGTCGAAGACACCCGAGGCGTTGCGGACCGCGGCGTGTTCCGCCACGGCGTCGCTGAAGCGCGCCGGCACTATCGCTCCGTGATAGGTGCCGAGGGTCGCGCCTTGGGACGCGTGGTAATCAGCGAGTGGGGAGCGAAAGACTTCAGCCATTTATCCGCGCCGCAAGTACGCAGAAATGAGAATCACAATCAAACCCAGCACTAGCGCAATGGAGAGCCACTTTTCGCGCCGTTGCCGGACGCGCTCGAGGGCCTGAAACGGAAGCGTCAGCGCAAGCGAGATCGCGAAGACCGCGAAGGCTAGAACAATTTTCACCGTCAGAAGAGTCCACGACCTTCCCCAGGCCACCTCCCAATAAAATTGCCGGACGTTGTAAAGCCCGGAAAGAATGAGCAAAACGATGACCGACCAGCTTAACCAGCGGAACCGGCTGGAAACAGCGCGCAATAGCTGGCCGCGTTCTACGGGCCCGAGCGCGCGCGCCGAGGGCAAGAGGACCGCCAAGAGGAAAGCGATGCCGCCGATGCCAAAGACCGCGGCGGTGACGTGGACCCATTGGACAAACGTCGCCATCCCGAATCCCCTGCGGAAAAGCACTCCGTGCGAAATACGCGCCGGAGCTTACGACGCGGCGGCGGTCCGATCGATCTCACCCGCGAGTGCGAAGTCCTTCTCTGTGATCCCGCCTTCGCTGTGCGTTGAAAGCGCGATGCCCACCATGTTGTAGTTGATGGTGATATCGGGGTGGTGCCCGGCCTTCTCGGCGGCTTCGGCGATGCGGTTGACGAAGGCAATACTCTCCAGGAAGGTTTTGAAAGCAAATTTCTTGTGGATGGATTTCCCCGCCTGCGACCAGTCGCGCATTCCCTTCAGCTTTTCTTGAATCTCCTGTTTACTGAGTGCGGACATGGGTGCTCCTCTTCTGCGTCATCGAGTTGGTAGCTCTGCCACCTTCGGGGAGGTGAAATTTTCGCCGCACGAAGCGGGCGAGCTCCGAAGATAATGGGTTCGGCGGCCCCGTGGAAAAACAGGGTTCTCCGCTCGAATCAGCGCCGCGACCGAAGTCTCTCCAATGTTCCGAGCGTGCCCTCTCACCAACATCACGCGCATGCGAGCTTCCACTCGTTGTTTTCTAAGTCGGGGTCGAGTATAAGAAGCCAGCGGAGGCAAGTCAACAAATCCGCGGTTTGGCGTGTTGCGCATGATTCACGAAATCATTCCCGTTGGCATCCTCGCCTGCAACTGCTCGATCCTTGGAAACGAGGAGACGGGCGAAGCGGTGGTGATCGATCCGGGCGACGACATCGAGCGCGTGACAGACATTCTCAAGCGGCACGGCCTCCGGCCGACTCTCATCATTGCGACGCACGCGCACATTGATCACGTGGGTGGAATCGAAAAGCTCAAGCGAGAGACCGGCGCCGCCCTGCTCATGCACGCCGCCGACCTCCCGCTCTACCAAAGCCTCGCGGAGCAGGCCGCCTGGCTTTGCGTTCGGCCGCCGAAAGCGGTGGAAGTAGACCAGTTCCTGAAGCCGGGCGATAAGCTGCGCGCAGGCGCGGTCGAGCTCGAAGTCCTGCACACCCCCGGCCACTCGCCCGGCAGCGTGTCGCTTTACTTGCCGGGCGACAACGCGCGGCTCTTCAGCGGCGATACGCTTTTCCAAGGAAGCATCGGCCGCACGGACCTGTGGGGCGGTTCGTTCGATCAGGAGATGCGCTCGATCCGCGAGACGCTGTTGCAGTTCCCGGACGAGACCCCGGTCTTTCCCGGCCACGGCCCGGCCACCACAATCGGCGAAGAGCGAACTTCCAATCCCTTCTTGAGGAACCTTTAGTGGCGTTCGACCTTTTCCGGAACAATTCCTCCGGGCCACGGGGCAGGGCATTGCAGGAGGGGAAGGGAACTACCGATGGGTTCATTAAGTTGGAACAGCGTTAGCAAGGGGAAAGAATCTCCAAGGGCGCGGCCATTTTCCGCCGCAGTACGGCGATGAGCGAAGAGGGAGGCTAAATGGGCGAGATCA
>QHZN01000145.1 GCA_003225365.1 Acidobacteriota bacterium | reverse complement strand
CTCGAGGATTTCGCGGTGTGTCACTAGAAACTTGGCCGGCTCGATGGGCCCGCCATCGTTATAGTTCAACGGTAGGAGAATTTCGAAGCGCTTCAGCTTCATCGAGAGGGGTCTCAGTAGGCGGAAGGATCTCGTATCGGATGGAGTGCATGTCTAAAAGTGCCAAGCGGGCGTGCGTCACTTCGTAGACGCCACCGCGCAATCCGCGAACGCTCGCTTCCGTTGCCAGTATGTAGAAGCCGTTCGTCTCGTCTGTTTCAGAAAGAAACCGGATCCGAACCATCCGGAACTCCTCCGCCGAGACTAGCACTCTTAACCCCGGAATTCAAACCCGTTGCGAAAATCCGCATTGCTACAGCGGGGGACTCAGGCTAAGCCACTTCAACCCTCAGCGTCTGGTAGCCTGTGGCGCCGTCGGGAAAGATGCCGCCCGCGATGGCGCCGATGATGAAGGTTCGCCGCTCCACGACTCTTCCTTCTGACGTTCATTCCGGACTGAAAGATGCATGGTATTCTACGCGCGCGCCACCGGCCGCGGCTCCGCTCATTTTCCGGCCGCGCCCGCAACATGGGGATCTGGTCAATGTGGCAACAGGGAGAAACGCGACGGTGCTGCGAGTTTTGTGCGCGCTGCGGGCAGGCGATGTTCGAGTATTTTCGTTCGCCCGATGGGCATTTCGGGATGGTAAGCCGTCCGCCGTCGCCCGAGGGGGACAAGGCCAAAGAAATCACTTGCCCCACGTGCGGTACGCTCTATATCCTGCTCGACCGCCTGGACGCGCAAGGGCGTCCAGTTCGCAGGGCGGGAGGAAATCCCGAGCTCGGTCCGAGGAAACGAACCTTGGGAGGTCTTCGATGAATGAGCGAGAGCGGGCTCACATCCGTAGAGCGGCTTGGGCCGCCGGGATTATCACCCTCGCCGCGTTGCCCGCCACCGCCCAGCATCCGCCCCGCATGCCCGAGCCGAAAACTGCCACGGTCTTCGGCGAGCCGATCCGTTATTATGAAGCGGGCAGCGGGCCAAACGTGATCCTCCTGCACGGCCTCGGCAGCGACTCTTCCTCCTGGGCCGAGAACATCGGCCCGCTCTCGGAAAAATTCCATGTGGTGGCGCTCGACCAGATCGGCTTCGGCGAGTCTGCAAAGCCGTTCCTCGATTACAAAATTGAAACCTTCGTGGAGTTCCTCGCGGGCTTCATGGACGAGCTGAAAATCCCCAAGGCTACGCTGGCGGGGAACTCGCTTGGCGGCTGGATCGCCGCCGATTTCGCGGCGCGTTTTCCGGAGCGGGTGGACCGGCTGGTGCTGGTGGACGCGGCGGGCCTCACCCCCGAGGGACCGCCCCGCGCCACGCCTGTCGAGCTTTCGATGGATTCGCCTTCGGCGGCGCGCCGGATTCTCGAGCTCGTCTTCTATAACAAGCAATTGATCAGCGACGAAGTTGTGCGCACCGTCTTCGAAAAGCACTTGAAGAATAACGACGGCTTTACGGTCCAGCGGGTTTTGGCCAACGCTTTCTCGGGCCGGCAGTACGAGGACCGGAAGGTGGACTCGATCAAAGCGCTGACGCTCGTCGTCTGGGGCAGGGAAGACGCGCTGATTCCGCTCTCGGCCGGCGAGCGATATGCGAAAGCCATCGCCGGCGCGAAGCTCGTGGTCTTGGAGGAGTGCGGACACGTTCCACAGCTCGAAAAGGCCGCCGAGTTCAACAAAGACCTGCTCGATTTCCTATCCGCGCCGTGAGCGCCGAAGAATTCTTTGCCACACCCGAAAATGTTCCCGCGTACCTGGTTCGGCGCGGCTTGCTCGCGCCGGGCGAGCCGATCTCTGTCGCCGAGCTTGGCGGAGGGGTTTCGAACATCGTCCTGCGGATCGAATCCGGCGACCGGCGCTGGGTGCTGAAACAGTCGCTTGCGAAGCTGCGCGTCAAGGACGATTGGCAAAGCGATCGCGCGCGCATCTTCCGCGAGGCAGAGGCCATCGAGGCGCTCCGGCCGGTGCTCGGCTCCACGAATCTTCCCCATGTCGTTCACGTGGACCGCGAGGATTTCCTTTTCATCATGACCGCGGCGCCCTTGGGCTCCGTCGTCTGGAAGGAGTCGCTCATGGCAGGCCGGCGGTCCGACCCCGCTGTCGCGCGCGAGGCCGGGCGCTTGCTCGCGCAGATGATCAACGGCTCTCGCTCCGACCCAGCATTTGGGGAGAAGTTTTCGGACACCACCGTGTTCGACCAACTGCGTGTAGATCCCTATTACCGAACGACGGCCCGGCGCCATCCCGAGCTTCAGCCGGAATTTGATGAATTAGTGCACACGGCGCTCGCCGTCAAGGTCGGTCTCGTCCACGGCGACTACAGCCCCAAGAACATGCTGGTCGCGGGCGGCAAGATTTTCTTGATTGACTTCGAGTGCGTTCACTGGGGCGACCCGGCGTTCGACGCGGGGTTTCTGGTGAACCACCTGCTTCTCAAAATGTTTCACCAGCCTCACTTCACCTCGCATTACCACGCGGCCTTGACGGATTTCTGGAATACATTGGCGACAGGGCTTGGCGCGGAGATGAACTACAACTTCAAGCGGCGCACCCTCCGCCACCTCGGCGGGCTGATGCTCGCCCGCATAGACGGCAAGTCGCCAGTCGAATATATTCGGGACGATCCGACGAAAGATCGCGTCCGTGGCGTGGCGAAACGGATTCTCGTCGAAAGACCGGAGGAGTTGAGCGAGGTCGTAGGAATGGTTCTAGGGGCAATCGGAGAGGTGTGAGCGGAAAGCGGAAGGAAATTATTTCCATGGCGAGAATCGCCGCAATTCGAGCTCGTGAGGTGCTTGACTCGCGCGGGAACCCGACGGTCGAGGCGGAAGTTTTCCTGAACGACGGCGCGCGCGGACGGGCCATCGTCCCCTCGGGCGCCTCCACGGGAAAACACGAAGCACTCGAGCTGCGCGACGAGGACCCGCGCCGCTTCCATGGCCGGGGCGTGCGCACGGCGGTTGAGAATGTCGAGATGGCCATTGCTCCGGCCCTGGCGGGCTGGGAAGCGCGAGACCAGGCCGGGCTCGACAGCCGCTTGGTCGCGCTCGATGGGACGCGCGAGAAAAGGCGGCTGGGCGCAAACGCCTTGCTCGGAGTTTCAATGGCCGTGGCGCGCGCCGCTGCGGCCTCCGCGGGACTGCCGCTTTACCGCTACCTCGGCGGCGCGGGCGACGCCGAGCTGCCCGTCCCCCTAGTGAACATCCTGAGCGGCGGGCTCCATGGGGGCGGGAATTTCGACTTTCAGGATTTTATGGTCGTCCCGCTCGCCGCCCGGAGTTTCCGCCAGTCGCTCGAGCACGCGGCGGCGGTTCATGCGGCCATGAAAGACGTTTTGAAAGCTCGCGGCGTTCACCGCGCCGGGGTCGCGGACGAAGGCGGCTACGCGCCTCAGCTCGAAGGGAACGAGGCGGGGTTCGAGTTGATGACCGAGGCTATCGAGCGCGCGGGGCTCAAGCCCGGCGCTGAGGTCGCTATCGCCGTGGACGTGGCGGCCAGCCATTTGCTCCGGCGCGGGGACTATCACCTGGAGGCGGACCACGCGCGCCTGGGTGCGGAAGAAATGATCGAGCGCTTAGCGGGTTGGGCCGGCCGGTACCCGGTGGTCAGCATTGAAGACGGGCTCGGCGAAGACGATTGGGCGGGCTGGAAACTGCTCACCAAAAGGCTCGGCGGCCGCACGCAACTGATTGGTGACGACCTGTTCGTTACCAGGCTCGAACGCTTGGCGCAAGGCCTCGAGAGTGCGGTGGCGAACGCGATTCTGGTGAAGCCGAACCAGGTTGGGACGCTCACCGAGGCCCTGGAAGTCGTCGAGTTCGCGCAGGAAAACGGTTACAACGCCGTCGTCAGCGCCAGGTCGGGTGAGACCGAGGACAGCTTCATCGCGGACTTGGCGGTCGCAACTGGCGCCGGCCAGATCAAAATCGGCGCCCTCACCCGCTCCGAGCGGCTCGCCAAGTACAACCGGCTTCTCCAGATCGAGCGGGAGCTCGGCCCCAGCGCGCGTTACCGCGGGGGAGAAGTCTTCCGGGCGGGTCTTGTGCCCCCCAGCGGCGCCGGGTAATCCGTTCTGCTCGAAAGCTCCAGGGCGCAAAGCGTACGCGTTTGTAATCGGCGGCAAGGTGACCCTCAACGGCCAGCCACTCGGCGCCGGGGGGCCAGGCTCGCATCGGCGACGAAGCCGAATTGCGCATCGAAGCGGCGGAGGATTCTGAGCCGATTCTTCTCGACCTGCCCGAAATCGAATGAACCCGCCGGCGCCCTCCGCGACACTATCGGAGGAAGTGCCTGAAGGCTTCTCAATTTGTGGCATAATGGCTCTTGCTTGGTCTCTCGGGTGAGGGAAGTCCCGCAGAGCGGGAAAAGCCCGCCGATGGAAGAAGCGGCCGATTACGGGATAGACTCTCCCACCATTGTCGCTGGTCTGCTGCTCGCGGGAGTGGCCGGCATAGGTCTCGCGGCCGCGGTCCTCACCATCGGGCCTGGGCACGCCTGGGTGATATTGTTCCTTTTCGCCGCCGGCATTTATTTCCTTCCGGCGAGAGCGGGGATGCTCTTCTACAGCAAAGCTGGCAAGCTCAGGCTGCGGGACGAGATTCTGGGCGCGATTCCTTGGCGGCACGACGAATGGGTTCTGGACGTGGGCTGTGGCCGAGGGCTTCTGACGATTGGCGCCGCCCGGCTCCTGACCACGGGCCGAGCCGTGGGCGTTGATGTTTGGAAGCCTGCGGATCTAAGCGGGAGCTGCCCCCATGCCGCCCTCGAAAACGCCCGCGCCGAGCGCCTCGCGGCACGAGTCTCGGTACTTGGTGCCGACGCCCGCGTCTTACCTTTCCGAGGCGCCTCGTTCGACGTCATGGTCTCGAATTTCGTCCTCCACAACCTCAACCCGCGCGCGGAGCGAGAGAAGGCGGTGGGCGGGATTCTCCGCGTGCTGAAACCGGGCGGCCGCATGGTGCTCTCCGACTTCATTTTTACCGACGAAGTTGAATCGGCCCTCCGGTCCCTGGGCGCAGACGACCTACGCCGCGTGCGCTCCGAGTCGCAATCTTCTTGGCTCACAACCCTTTTGAACTTTGGCAAGGTGCGAGTGTTCCGCGTGACGGGGGCCGAGCCTCGTTCGGAGGATTCCGCTGTGCCTTTCGAGGAGAGAGGAACCAGTGTCTTTACGTAATTTCGACCGATGGGGTCTTCTAGTCCTACGCCTCGTGGTGGGTTTCACCTTCGTGATGCACGGTGGGCAGAAGTACTTCAATCTGGGATTCCCCGTGATGACGGTCGAGATGTCCAAGGCCGGGATTCCTTATCCCGAGCTCGCGGGTGTGGTGGTGACGTTTGTGGAGCTCGTGGGCGGCGCGGCGTTGATGGTGGGGCTTGCGACACGCTATGCCGGATTGCTGATTGCAATCGAAATGGGGGTGGCCATCTGGAGGGTACATTGGTCGTACGGCTTCTTCGCTCCGCACGGCGTGGAACTTCCCTTGGCGCTGGGAGCAGCGGCGCTCGCCTTGGCGCTGACCGGCCCCGGAGATGTTTCCTTCGACGACATTCTCTTTGGGCGGGAGAAATAACCGCCTCGGCGGGGCGCCCTCCTGGCTCGGTTGCCACCCGGCTGCGCGACCAATTCCATTAAGTCGAAGACCCTGAGCGAAGCCGAAGGGCGACCCCCGCCGCTCGCTCCTTACGGACCCGCCTTGGCCGCAGGCATGGAGAACCTCGCGTCTTCCACCGGCGCGTTTTGTTCGATTTGCTCCACTTGAATCGTGAAGTGTCCTCCGGGGCGCGCGAGAGTCCAGCGATAGGGCACTTTCACGCCCTCCGCGTCGCGGAAATCCGCGTAGTCAATTTGCGTGGGGTTCATGCCGAGCGGAGTATCCTGGTACCGGATCAGCCGAACGAGCAGTCCGCTATCCTTGTCGAAAAAAAGCCGGAGGGGCGGCCGGTCTTCGGCTCGCGCCACCACAACGTACGCATCGTGGTCTCCTACTTTTTCCGGCGGGAAGACTCGGAAGCGATTGTAAAGCTGCTTAATGTCGGTGGCGAAGTGGAAGTCGGCGTCGAGCTTTGCGCCCTCCGCTTCCGGGCCAGTCATCTCGCGCGGCGGTCGCGGGCCAATGGCCAGCCATCCCGTTTGGCCGTCGAAGGCCGTGATGCTGTCTCCGTTTTCCATGTGCATGACGGACATGCGCTTGTTCGGCGCCTTGGCGAATACCTCGATCGGGAACTGGCGGTTGCCGAAAGCCGTGATCGTGCCTTTCTCGACGCGGCTTGTAATTTTCGCGAGCGCATCCGCACCTCCGAGGGCTTGGACATATTTATCAATCAACGCTGCTCCGGTGGGCAAAGCTGGCGGCCGCGGTGGGCCACCGGGCTCCCCTGGCCCCGCCACGCTGGGACCGCCCGCCCCGCCATGTCCACCCATGGCCGGGCCGCCAGGCGGCATTGGTGGCGGTCCTTCTTCGGCAATGATGGGCGTCGGTGCGGGCTCATGCGAGCCATGATGGCATGAGTAGCAGGTCACCTCGCGCTTGCCCTCGAAGTTCTCTTTGTTGATGGCGAACATCATCTGCATCATTTTCCGCGCTGTGACCTTCGGCAGCTTGTCGTCCTTATCCATCGCTCCCCGCACGTGGCAGTATTCGCAGTCGGTGCCAAGCGATGCGGTGATGAATTGCATCGCCGGAATGACTTGGTCGGCGGGAACGCCATTGAGCGCCTTGATGTTCTTGTAAACGTCTTCGGCCTTCTTCCCCCGAAGTTGCTCGGGCGTCAACTCCGGCCCGCCTTGCGGATTCGCCACCGCGGCCCCGAGCCCCCAAGCCACGCCCACGCTTAGCATCGCGATGATCGCTGCCTTCCCCTTCCCCATGTTCGCACCCCTCCTTGTCAAGATGGCGCGGCAGTATACCAGACCTCAGGCGTGCCAGCTCGGGTTAGAACCCAGTTGGGACGAGGCCTTGCCGGGGGCAATGTTTAGCGCCGATCCCGACGGCTCGTGCCACGTTGTCCTGAGAGGCAACCAGTGGCAGGTCGAGACACACGTCCTGCGCGGACGGGTTTTCAACAGAGTTCGGGGGGAGGGCCACGGGCTAGAAGGTGAGCTGGAGACCGGAGAGAACGGCGTCATGGACGTTGAACCATTGGTGCCGAGCAGAGTTGTAGCGCCAGCCTTTTTTCTTTAGGAGCTCTGAGAAATTCTCCCGACTCACGTCTAAGCATGAAAGAGCCCCGGAATTCCAGGCCCTCAAGATCATTTGATTAAAAAGCATTTCGCCCGCAAATGGCCTTCCGTCTGGAGAAACTCGCGCAAGGGTTTCGTCGATAAGCTCCCCAATGCTAAGCCGTGAGGGGCGCTCGGTGGTCCGCGATTCTTGCACGCCATCTTTTATAAAGCTGAGGATCATTTCGCCTGCGAGTACCTTCTCCTTGTTCTTCTTTTTGTGCATTGACCAAATGGGGTCGCCTATCTGGGTGACTGCCGCCCTCAGGCTTGCGCCAGCTTCGGCGGCAGACTCAAGTATGGCTTCGAAATAACGCACGTTCCAGTGCTGAAAGACCACGGATAGCCATCCGTTCCGCTTAAGCATATCTAGGCAGAGGCGCACGCTCTTGCTCAATCGGTTTATATAATGCTCTTCTGTAAGTCGCAGTTCCCCACCTACTATGATTTCGTTCTGTCGAGCGGATAAAGGGACGGTGAAGCCAAGCCAATGATTCCAGAGGACGGACAAGTCAAGGTAGGCTATGTGTCCGCCATAAGGGGGATCAGTGAAAATGTAATCAACTTTGCGCCGCAGAGCGGACGGAAGCTCATTGATATCGAGACAGTGGGCCTCAAATTGGCCCCGCCACCCCTCAGTCCTCGTCCAAAGGCGTTTCTGTTTCAGGACCTCCGCCTTCCCGTGTATAACGTTTGCAACCCTTTCACGAAATACTTCCCAAGGGGGCAGCTCGACTGGACTGTCTGCTATTTTGTATCTGTAGATGCTGAAAATGCTGCTGCCCCCCCGTGATTCAAGCCTGCCTCGTGCCGAGAGGAAAGTCTTGTTTAGCTTCCCCAAAGTAGCTGACCAAGCGAGGAGCAGGGCCCCGCGCGCACTCGGATCGGCGACCTGCTCGATTCCTGCCTTGAGGAAGGCGAGGGCTAGCAACTGGTGCGGCGAAAAAAGGTCGAAGTATCTCTCAGCATCCGAGCTTCGCGGCAGCGCAATGTTTTCTGGTAATTCAACATCGGCAAGCCTCCTTGCTACCTCGGTCGCAGACATACGCGGAACTTTTTCAACCAGTGCCCTGCATTGATTCTCAACCTCCAGAAAAGCTTGCCTGATATACGTTGTGTCTTCGTAAGTAATATCGGCGATCTGAGAGGCAATAAAATTTGCCAGTGGATTGAGGTCATTGTGGATTCCGCGTCTGTTCAATAGCATCGCCTCGATCGCCGTCACCCCCGAACCGCCGAAAGGGTCCAGCACAAAATCGCCAGGCTGCGTAAAGTTCTTGATGTACGCGCGGACGACGTTGGCCGGTCGCCGGGTAAAATACGGGTGTACCCCGTAGTGCCGCTTCGCCTCCTGCCTCTCAGCAGGAATGCGGCGCGTTATTGGTACGGTCTGGAGTACTTGATGCATAGGTCAGCCGCCAAGCACCGAACAGAGCGTGGCAAGCTGGATGACATCAACATTACGCGGAACATTTTGCAAATCATGCCGGACGCAGAGGATCACGGCACGGGAAAGCTCTTCCGGGGAGTACTTGCTTTGCTGGTACTTGAAACCCGAGCTTGACTTCTTGATTTCGACGGGCACGCCGTATGGTTCATAATCCAGAAAACGAAATTCAGCCTGACAGTCAAATCCCTTCCCCACATAAGGACCCAACTCAACTCCAAGCACTTTCAGTGGCCCCGAGGCACGCAAAAGGTCCTCCTCTTTCACGTGCCGAAATCCACTTTCATGTGCATGCGCGTCCGCAATCCGACAAATTTCTTGAATTGACCACCTCCACATTTCGGGCAGCCTGCGCTTAACGCGGTCTAGCTGTCGACGCCAAAGCTCGCTCTGCAGCCTTTCATTGAATGAAAGTGGAAACTCGGGGCGCTGAATCACCTGCGTCTTTGAACGCTCCGCATATTTGTACCCAACAGGAGTTAGGTAGAACTTGTCATCGATCTCATCAATTTCTACGTCGATGCGCTCGAAATCCCCGGACCTTAACTTGTACCAGAACCTGATAGCCTCTCCAATTGACTCGCCAGCGCGTGCCTGTTGAATTCGGTCATGCCCGACCCTCCCCTCCACAACCTTGCCGTTCGGGTCCAACTTGGCGTCAACGGAAATCGCTAGGAACGACGAAGGAGTCGCCCCGTAGGGCGTCACCAGCGCGACGGGCACCGCCTTCTCGGCCCGCAGATGTCGCCTAATCTGTTTGGTGAGGTTGTGGAAATAGTATTGGGGACCGCCAGTTGCTCTGCTGCCCCGCTTCGTTTGCTGGAGGTGCATGTTATAGCGGATTATAGCCCTTTTCAGTCAGTGCGGCGTGGTGGTTTCAGTTCGGGGGAAATGGAACCGCAGTTTCGATTCCTGAGAAACCTCGCTCGAACAGGCAGCAAGGAATGGCGTACCCCCCTGACTGTGCAGGCGGGCATTGATTTCGCCCATCACACGGTCGGGGCCGAGCCGGCGGCGGAATAGAGGGTCACTACCTGTGCTTGCGGTGCGTCCAGAGGAATTCGACCAGCTCGAAGATGCCATAGACAATCAGGCAGAACCACAGGTCCACGAGCGTTCCGGCGTCCACGTGGAACGAGCGGTGGCGCGCGCCCGCGGGCAGATACGGCATGAGGCCGAAATAGAGCAGGTTGCCTATCAAGATAACGGCCAGGTATTTGAGCCAGTGCTTTGTATTGAAAAGTTTATTTTCGCCTGCCATGTCGTCGCCTTGAGTGTATTCGGGTTCAGGAAAATAGCAACGAATGCGCGGGCCCATCCCGGGCGGGAATCGTCGCCCATGTTTTCCACGGTGCCCCAGGAACGCCGGGGGGTCTGGTAGCCGCTTCCCGCCGAAAAAGATCAGCAGGAGAAGGAGGATGAAAATTAAGTGCGTGGGCTGAAATAAGCCTTCCATCGTGACCGCCATTGGCCGCAGACAGCGCATTTTCCCGCACCCAATACAAGAGCCGCAAGCGGAAATATGGCAGGCTTCCAAGGCGAACCCGGTATAATTTGTCCCCAGACCAGGATGACAGCTTTAAAGCCAAGCTCCGACGTAAAGTATCTGAAGGGTGTCGGCCCGGCGCGGGCGGAGATTCTCGCCTCACGCGGCATCAAGACGGTCGAAGACCTGCTCGACTACGCGCCTTTCCGCTACGAAGACCGCTCGCGCCTGACGGCGATCCGCGACCTCCTTCCAGGCCAGACGACGACGGTGTTGGCGAAAGTTCTGACCGCGGGCCTGATGCGCACGCGCCGGGGTGTTTACATCTACGACCTCGCGGCGACCGACGGCACGGGCATGCTGCGCTGCAAATGGTTCAACGCTCTCTACCTCGAGCGACAGAAGGTCTTCCGTCCCGAGCAGCGCGTGTTCTTCTACGGCAAAGTCGAGCGCGACCTTTACGGGACCGGGAACCTACAGATCATCCAGCCGCAATTTGAAATCCTGTCCGAAGGCGAGCCGGGCGAATCGCTCGAAGTGGGCCGCGTGGTGGCGATTTACGAGTCGCTTGGCGGGCTCGGCCCGCGCGTTTTGCGGCGCCTGATGGCGACGGCGCTTGCGGCGCTCGACGGCAACATCCCCGACCGCCTCCCTCCGACCGTCCGCCGCGCCGCTAGATTGCTCGAGCGGGCGCGGGCGCTCGCGGGAATGCATTTGCCGGCGAAGGATGATCCGATCGAAAAGCTGGCGGCCTTCCGCACCCCGGCGCAAGTGCGGCTGATCTTCGAGGAGTTTTTTCACGTCGCGGCGGGCCTCGCGCTGAAGCGCCGCCACAGAAAAGCCTCGCCGGGCATCGAGTTTTGCGTGAACCCGAGAGCGCGCGAGTGGGTCAAGCGTATCCTGCCGTTTCATCCCACCGCCGCGCAGAAGCGCGTGCTCAAGGAAATCGTGGACGACATGCGCTCG
>QHZN01000144.1 GCA_003225365.1 Acidobacteriota bacterium | reverse complement strand
GTCGAGCGGTCCTTTCCGGGTGTTTCGCCGGGCGCCGAAGAACACAAAATGGGCATCCGCGGCTCGTCCACGACTCCGCTCAATCTCGAGAACGTCCCCGTGCCGGTCGAAAACGTTTTGGGCGAAATCGGCAAGGGCCACCAGATTGCGTTCAACATTCTAAACGTAGGCCGGCTGAAGCTTGGCGCCGGCTGTGTCGGAGGCGCGAAGTACCTCCTGGTCGAAGCCCTACGCTGGGCGAAGCAACGCACGGCCTTCGGCCACCCCATCGCCGACCTCGGGCTGATCAAGGAGAAGCTTGGCGAGATGATCGCGAAGACGTACGCGGTCGAGAGCATGTCGTACCGGACCACCGGGATGATCGAGCAGTTGCTCGAAGGCGTTCACCAGGGCGCGCCCACGGCGAGTGCCGAGACGCTGGCGGCGCTCCAGGAGTACGCCGTGGAGTGCTCCATCCTGAAGGTGATGGGCACCGAGGCGCTCCACTTCATAGCCGACGAGAGCGTGCAGATCTTCGGCGGCTACGGCTTTTCGAGCGAGTACGAAGTAGAGCGAGGCTTCCGCGACCAGCGCGTCAACCGGATTTTCGAAGGCACGAACGAAATCAACCGCCTGCTGATCGTGGACATGCTCCTCAAGCGCTCGATGAAAGGCCAGCTCGCGTTGATTCCCGCGGCCGAGAAGCTCGCCGATGAAGCTCTGAGCCTCGCGCCGTCCGAGGCGACGCCCGACGAGGCGCCGCTCGCCGAGGAAACCCGGCTGGCCGAGGGCGTGAAGAAATCGGCGCTCCTCGTCGCCGGAAGCGCCGTACGGAAATACATGATGGGCCTTGAAAAAGAGCAGGAGATCATTGGGGCCACGAGCAATTTGGTGATGGAGTCTTACGCGATGGAGAGCGCTCTTCTGCGGGCGGGGAAGAAAATTGAGAAAAGCTCGCCCGATGGCGCGGCCTGGGACGTCGACGCGGCGCGGACCTATCTCCACGCGGCGGCGGACCGCGCGGAGTCGGACGCCCGCCGGGCGCTGGCGCGCATTGCAGAGGGCGACATGCTCCGCACCCAGCTCGCGCTGCTGCGGAGATTCCTCAAGCGAACGCCCGCGGATACGATCGGTTTGAAGCGCCGCCTTGCCGACCGCGCGCTCGAGCTCAACCGCTATCCTTTTGCCTAGCACGAGGCTCAAAAACCAGAATTTGTCATGCTGAGTGAAACGAAGCATCCCTTTTCGGTTTCGAAAACATTCCGAAGGGATTCTTTGCTTCGCTCAGAATGACAGCCCTATGCAGGCTCTCAGAATAAATGCCCCCATGCCTGTTTTCATCGTCCTTCTATCATCCGGCATCCCTCAGCCGCGGGCCGGGCCTTCATTCCCCTCAAAGCCCGCGAAGCGCCTTCGCGGCGCCCGCCAAGTCCGAAACTCCCAACACCACATCCGCCTTCCGGCTCCCTTTCGTGACGGAAGCGTACGCGTATTCGATGTTGATGTTGGACTGCCCAAGCCGCGTGCCCAATTCCCCGAGCACGCCGGGCTTGTCGCTTACCGTCAAGCGCATCACCTCCTCCTCGGTGATCCGAACGCCCAGGCCCTCGAGGACTTTCTTCGCCTTAGGCGGACTCGAGACTTGGAGCCGAATGGCGCTCTCTCCCGCGGCGCTATATGCGATGCACCCAGTGATGTTGATTTTCGCTTCACCCAAAGCACGAGTGATTCGTCCCAACTGGCCTGGAGTGCTCTCCACCCAGAGGGTTATTTGCCTTGCCTTAGCCATTCCAGATTCCTCCCTGTGAAATAAAAGCAGAGTCACGGACCACCATTTATAGGAAGATCTGTAATCCAAAACAAGGGTCGGGTGAGCCGAAGGGTAAGGCAGAATCGCGCCACCGAAGAGCGGCCGAAAAAACTTTTTATGGCCAAAAACTTTCTTGAACGATTTGAGCTCCCATGTTATGTTTTTTTCAACCAAAGGGGGATCTTCGACGACTGTCGCATGGTTGCTCGCCCCACGCGGGGCAATTCCGAGACGAGCAACCGAGGGAGTTCGCAATGTCCCGCGGATTGCTGGCCGTTTCGACGCTCGCTTTTCTGATCGCTCCCGCTGAGGTCAGTGGACAGGGGACCCCGGCCGCTCGGCCCCAAGTCCCGTCAATTACCCAAAGCGAACGCGTTGAAGCCCTCCCCGAGCCCTCGAAAACGCCGGACGATGCACCCACATTGATTTCCGGCGTTTGGACGGAAACCGCCAAGAATGGCAAAACGCTCCTCCACGTCCGAGCCAACCAGCCAGCCTCGTTCCGGACGTTCGAACTCCGCAATCCTTGGCGGCTGGTGGTTAACCTGCCCAACGCGCAAAAGGCAGCCCGGCCAAAAATCTTTGCGGGTCAATCCAGCCTGGTAAAAAGGGTCCGTCTCATCCAACGGAAAGCGGCTGACCCGCCGATGGTGCGAGTTGTCGCCGACCTCCAAACGAAATCGCGGTTCCGGGCCGTTCCGGAAGAATTCGGAGTGCGCATCGAACTCATCCCCCTTGCCCCGCAGCCGGAGGGCGGGGCGACGCTTGGAGCGGGGAAGCTTCAGGGTGGGGCCGACAATCACCTCCTCTCTACTGCGGACGCTCGAACCGGTCCCGCGGACCCAGAGCCAGACCTCAGCCTCGGCACCAACTTCCCTAAGATTTCGGCCAGCCTCGGCGAATCTGAAACGCGGCAGGTGGAAGGGGCAACGCGAAAGGAAAAGCGTGGCGTTTCGGGTATGCGTCGAGACCTGGGGCAGATTCGAGCCATTTCGATCAGCCCGTCCGAGCGTGGTGAAACCCTCGTGGACGTAGGCACCACGCGGCCGGTCCCGTACCGAGTTTTTCGGCTTTCGAGGCCTCCCCGATTGGTCGTGGATTTCGACAGCGCTCGCCGCGCAACCGAACGAACGACCTACCCGGCCGAGTCGGAAGTTTTGAAGAGGGTCCGAGTAGGCCAATGGCAGGATGCTGCCCCTGCCATCGTCCGCGTAGTGGCGGACCTGGTGGGCTGGCCCGATCTCTCGGTGCGCCCGCAATCACCGGGAGTCCAGATTGATCTAAGGCCGCGGGAATTTGTCCCGCGTCCGATTCGGAATCCTGTCGAGTTGCTCTCTCCCCTCTCGCTTCCAAGCGCCCCCGCTCGGCCTGCGGATCCCGAGGCCCGCCCGACCAGCGTGTCGAAGGCTTCGCCAGTGATACCACCGGTTGCGCCCCACCTCGCCTACATCGGTTACGTCGAAAAGCAGCCCCACGATGTTGAAGGGGTGCTCACCGACGAATTCCACCTCCACTTGGTTCGACAGGGGGACGTGATTGACGAAAAACTGGTTGTGGTCAAAATCGACTCCACCGTGATCGAAGTTGAAGACGCGGCCACGGCGGAGCGGTTCCGGGTGCCCATCGTCCGGAGCGAATAAGCCGAAACTTCGCGGTCGAAGCCCCGCCCTCGCCTCTCATGTGTTCCTGCTCCAAGTTTTATATAATTGGCCGCAAAGGGGGCGGAGCGAAAACCCATGGGACATCACGGCAGCAGGATCTGCGTGGCGGTTGTCGGCAGCACCAACTTCGACATGGTAGTCAGAGCGGACCGCTTGCCGAAAGAAGGCGAGAACGTCATGGCTACGGGGTTGAAATTCTTCCCCGGCGGAAAAGGCGGCAATCAGGCAGTGGCGGTTCGGCGCCTGGGGGCGCAGGCAACTTTCATCGGCTGCGTCGGCGAGGACGTGTTCGGACAATTCCTGCTCCGAAATCTGAGGACCAGCGGCATCGAATCGCGCTGGGTCAAGCGCACCAAGCGCGTTGCCACAGGCTGTGCGTTTATTCCCGTGCTGCCCACCGGCAACAATGCCATCGTCGTGGACGTGGGGGCGAACCTCGAACTCACGCCCCGCGACATCGAGCGGGCGCGGCGCCCGATCGAGCGAGCGGACGCCTTGCTGACGGTCCTCGAGCTGCGGCTCGAAACCGTGGAAGCCGCGCTCGGCCTGGCGCGCAAGGCGGGGAAGCTCACCGTCCTCGACGCCGGCCCGCCCCGCCGGTTTTCCGAGGAATTGCTGAAGCTCGCCGAAATCGTTTCACCGAACGAATCGGAGCTCGAATTCATCAGCGGCGAGAAGGTCTTCGACCGCGCTTCCGCCGAAGCGGCCGCCCGGAAGCTCGTCGAGCGCGGGGCAGCGACCGTGGTTGTCAAGATGGGCGGTGCGGGCGCGATGCTCGTGACCCGCGAAGGCGCCAAGCATTTCCCGGCTTTTCCCGTCCAGGCCGTTGACCCGACCGCGGCCGGCGACGCCTTCAGTGCCGCACTCACCGTCGAGTTGGCGCGCGGCGCCCCGATGGACGATTGCATCCGCTTCGCCAACGGCGCCGGGGCGCTCGCCTGCACGAAACTCGGCGCGCAGCCTTCCATGCCCACCGCCAAGGAAGTGAGCCGGCTGGTGGCGGGCTCTATGGTCTCGGCAAAGGACGGCTTGGCCAGGCGGTGAACGACCGGAGCTTCCGTGGCGAGCCGGTCGCTAGAAGAGAGAGCTAATCGGGGCACGGGTTATGCGTGGTCGCCGGGCTCGCGCGGGCGCCGGCGGGCGGTCGAGAGCGCCACGGATATGACGATCAGATTCGAAACGGTGACAGGAAGCGAGTGAATCAGGAGACCGTACGCGGCCCACAAAGAGGCCGCCGCGGCCTGGACTTTTCGGATTTTTGCCGAATCCTGTGAAAGGTAGGAAACGGCGAAAAGGGCGGTCGCCGCCCAGCCCACGACATCAACCGCCTGAAACTTCATTGAATCCCTCCGGCTTCGCTCGCGCGGGCGCGCTCTGCCCGATTTCCAGCCAGTCGGTGCGGCTGCGGTCCCATTCCCGGATGAGCAAGCCGTGTTCTTCAAAGAAGCCCCGGATGCGGGGCGGGCTCCACCCGACGATTTCTTCGAGGATGGGAACCAAAATACTCAAGGCGTTCTCGCTCGAGACGGTGCGCTTCGCGATCTGGGCGATCTTTTTGGATTCGGAGGCTGCTATCGTGAAGCCGTCACGGCGGTTGATGTGCAACATCACGTGGATATCGGAGCTGCCGTCGCCCACGTAAATGATCCGGTCGGCGCTGACCTGAAGCTTCGCCTGGAGCTCCTCGAGCGTGGTGACTTTGCCGTACCCCGCCGTGGCGCGCACGAGCGATTCGACGCGCCCCGTTCGGTCGAAGATGAATTTGGTCCCGTGGATATACTCCGCTGGCAGAATGGTTTCGAGCGCCGACTCGATCACCGCTTGCGGGGCCGCGGAAATTACGTGGAAGGCGAAAGTGTAGCCTTCGATTCCGTCCTGGAGAATCTGGCGAAGCTGCGGAAGGTTTTTCTTCAGCCTCACTCGCTTGCCGGTCTCCATCAGGTGCTCTTGGCGGACGCGCGAGCGGTACTCGGGGTCGTGGATCAGCAGATAGGCCAGTTCCGCTCCCTGTTGCACCAGATTCTGCTGGGCCAGGAGGCTCGTCTTCCGTTCGAACTGCTGGGCTGGAATTCCCACCAACTCGCTCAAGATCAGGCCGGAGTCGTGGAAGCTGAGCGTTTGATCGAAGTCGCTCGCCAGTAGATATTCTTTGACCGCTGCCTTTGTTTCCTGCATTGCGCTCCTTTCTTGAAATCGAAAACGAGGAACAATTTTGAAACGGAGGCGGGTAGAAGTCCTTCAGGAGATTAGATGCAGGCGGTGCCGCAAGAGTCTCTGATCCGGTCGAAGGGCTGACAAGTCATTCTGTTGTGAGCGGTTTCGGGGCGAAGTTTCCTCGCACCCGCAATCACCTCATCCTCCAACTCCCAATTTAACGCGGGCTGAAGGAGAACGTCCAATCGTGGTTTTTAATGCGGCGGATAAACGCCGCGTTTGGCCGAAGGCAGGGCATCTTCGCCGCCCAGGCACGCGTAGCGAGGAGCGCAAAGAATCAAGCTGCTTTATTTCAGGACCGCGTTGCCAAGGTAACCACGGTTTTCCCCGTCGGCGTCAAGCACGCGCACGCTGACGCGGAACGCTCCGGCGGCGAGCGGAACGGATTTATCCAGACGCACGACTCCCCGCGGGTCAACGGGCTGAAGATTTTCGCGCTTGAGCTCTTCACCCATCGCGCTGTAGAAGACCGCTTCGAGCGTCCCCGGGACAAATGTGCCAAAGATTCCTCTCAGGTGGACGTTGCGGCCCTCGGGTTCCGCGCTGAGCGGCTCGCTGACCGCGCCGGCGCTCGAGGGTGTTTGCGCGATGATGGGGTTCGTAATGCTTGTGGGCGACCAGTTGACGGTGAATTCGTACTCCTCTCCAGGCTCGAGCCGCGCGTAAGGGCTCAGGACTTCCGACTCGAGAAAGTACGGCGTCCTCTTGGGATCGTCCGGCAAGGTTTGGTCCCAGGGTCCTCGGGAGATTGTTCCCGGCCCGTCGTTCCAGGATTCGACGGAGGCTCCGTCCGGGTATTCTTGATCCGGGAAGGACTGGAAAGACTCCACGAATCCGATATTCTTCTGGCCATTGACCACCGCAAACCAACCCGCGGTTGAGTCGGCAGCCACCTTGCCCACGCGATAGAGATAATGAATCCTCAGCATGCGCCCATCTTCGGCGACCTCGTAACTTGGGTGGCGCGCGTCGCCGTAGGGATTGTAAAAGCCGCGCGGGTATTGGCTGCGGGGGTTGATCGGGACGTACATGTAGAGCTCGGGGTTCGGCTTCGAGGGATCGCTCGCGTCCGCGCCGTCGTTTTGGATGAGGTGCCAGATGCCCCAGCGAATTTCCCGCCGGCTGATGTTGCGCATGACTTGTTCGACCTTGACTCGGGTTGTTCCCGCAAAGACGTGATACGTCCGCACGAACTGGACGCCGGTGCGAGGGTCGAGGGGGCTGGTCACGCGCACGGCGACTTCGCCGGGGGACTCTTTGACGACCTCGGACTCAAAGCGGCTGCCGTCGAGGATGAAATAGGGAATGCTCGGCCACTCGTCGTCGCTCATCCAGCCTTCCGGGGCGGGCCAGACTTTGTCGCCGCCGTAATTCGCCCAGCCCGCCTTCAGATTGTTTTGACTTTCGGGCAGGACTTTCCCCGCCAGGTCCTTATTGACGAAGAAAAATTCCTGGTCACCGAGCTGAAGCTGAATCGCGCGGCCGCCGATCTCCGGCGCGACGAATAGGCTGATGATGCCGTTCGTCAGCTTGTAGGCTTTCCAGCCCCGGTACTCGGTCTTTTCGATTCGCGCTTGATGCTTCGATGCCTGTTGGGCCATGCCAAACCTCACGCCAAACAAGAGAGTGGGTATCGAAATCAACCAAGCCTGCCGACATTTTCTCATAGCCTGTCCATCCCGTCCGCTTAGAATGAGCTCTCAGCGGCGTGCTGATAAACCCGAATATGTCATGCTGAGCGAGGCGAAGCATCCCTCGTCGCCGTCGAAAAGAAAGGAAAGGGATTCTTTGCTTCGCTCAGAATGACAGGCCGTGGTCCTTCTTGCAGTCCCATGTCTGAATGACAGGCCCTGGCCCTTTTTTCAGTCCCATTTCAGAAGCCAGTCGGCACAATGGAAAACTCCGCCGTGAAAGACTTGCCCGGCTCGATCACGATGAGCCCGGGAAACTTTCCCTCGTGGTGGAGATTAAACGCGTTCGTTGGCCCGGTCTGCGGCTCGATGCAGACCAGCGGCGGGCTCGGCGGGAGCGGGGCGTAAATCACCGCGAAATTGTAAGCCTCGCCATAAACGAGTTCGATTTTCTGGCTCGCACCTTTGACCGAGACGCGCGCCAGGCTGTCCGCGTCGCGGTCGAGGTCGGAAAAAAGGTTGTCGAGGAAATGCGAGCCAAGCTGGAATGACTTGCGGCCGGGCATCAAGTCGTCCGCCGGCTTCATTTCTCCCGTCGGCGCCAGGTGGTCGTTGAGCACCCAGTAATTTCGTGCGGCGTTTGAAACCACCCATTCGGCCCGTTCACCGTCAGGCTTGAAATAGGGGTGATAGGCAATTAGCAACGGCATGAGCTCGAAGCCGACGTTCTCAATGGCCGTCGTGTTCCGGAGCGCGCCGTCTTTCAACCGATAGGTGACTCGTATCCTGTGGGCGAAAGGAAACTGGGCCATCAGATCGGGATACGCGTAGAACTCAAGCTGGGAGGTCATCATGGCCCCTTCGTCGGATGCGTTTGCCGTCACCACCTTCCACCGATTGTCGAATTCCACCAGGCCATGGATCGGCTGGCCAAACTGATCGCGCTGAAAATTGCCTAGGTTCGGATTGAGCAGATACTTCTTGTCCTCGAAAAAGTAAGCTTCGCCGGCGATGCGGTTGGCCCAGGGCGCGAGAAACGGAATGCCGCAGCAGAACTTGCGGTCCTTGGCGTAAGCGGCGAGTGATTTAGGTGGAATGAGAACATCTTTACCGTTGATCTTGAACTCGTAAGCGAAATTTCCGATGTCGGGCACGATACCGACGTCCATATGCCGCACACTGTCGCGCAGGTGGTAGGTCGTGTGGCCTTCGACTTCTTGAATAAGCACCGAATAATCTCCCACGGCCCAGCCCCCTTGAGCGAGAATTGCCATGCCAGCCACGGTGAGCGCAACAAGTCGAAGCCGAATCATCTCGCGTTCCTCCTACTGTGCAAGCGCCGCCAGCCGAGGCGACATCTCGATTCCCGATTTCGCGGGAATGACAACGCCATTTTCCTAACGGGCGAGCGCCGCCAACTGATGCGACAGCTCGCGCACTGTCGGATAGAAATTTCGATAGACCTGGTACTGGCGCTCGTAAATCGCCACGCGATCGGGCACAGGGAACATGCGCTCCCGCACTTCGATGGCCTGGCTCGCCGACTCCTCGACGGAAGAATAGACTTTCGCGCCCACGCCCGCGAGCAGTGCGGCGCCAAACGCCGAGCCCTCGGAGGTGCGGAGCGTCACCAGGGGCTTCGCGTAAACGTCCGCCTGGATTTCGCGCCACAGGAAGCTGCGCGAGCCGCCCCCCGAGGCGCGGACCTCTTCCACGGGAATCGCGAGCTCCTTGAAGATTTCGAGCGAGTCGCGCAGGCTGAAGGCGACACCCTCGAAAATCGAGCGAATCAAATGGGCTCGCGTGTGCGCCGCCGTCAAGCCGAACCAGGCGCCGCGGGCGTCCGGGTCGAGGTGCGGCGTGCGCTCGCCCATAAGGTAGGGGAGCCAAAGGAGGCCGTCACTGCCGGGCGGGACGGTTGAGGCTTGTCGCGCGAATAGATCGTAAGCGTCCTCGCCCGTGCGCTCGGCGTAGCGCGCTTCGGTCGCCGCCAATTGGTCGCGAAACCAGCGCAGTGACAGCCCCGCGCCTTGCGTCACGCCCATGACGTGCCACTTGCCCGGCACGGCGTGGCAGAAAGTGTGGATGCGGCCGCGCGGGTCGAGCTTGGGCTTGTCCGTGTATGCGAAGATCACGCCGGAAGTGCCGAGCGTCGCGGAGGTCAGCCCGGGCAGCACGATGCCGTTGCCGACGGCACTTGCCGCCTGGTCGCCGGCGCCGCCCACCACGGGGGTTCTCGAGGCGAGCCCGGTTACCAGCGCGGTCTCCCTGGCAATGACTCCCGTGACTTCCGGAGACTCGACCGCGCGCGGTACGAGCTTCGGATCAAGGCCCAGAGCCGAAAAAATCTCGCGCGACCAGTCCCGCTTTGCGGGATCGAAAAGCAGCGTGCCCGAAGCGTCCGAAACGTCCGTGGCAAATTCTCCCGTCAGGCGATAGCGGACGTAATCTTTGGGCAAGAGGAAGGTCGCCGCGCGCTCGAAAGTTTTCGGCTCGTGGTCGCGGACCCAAAGGAGTTTGGGCGCTGAGAAGCCCGTTAGGGCGGGGTTTGAGGCGTAGCGGATAAGGTTTTCGGCGCCGACTCGGCTCGTGATCCAATCGCATTGCGCCTGGCTACGCTGGTCGCACCAGATGAGCGCCGGGCGCAGTACCACGCGAGCGTTGTCGAGCAGAACGACGCCGTGCATCTGGCCGGACAGGCCGATGGCCGAAATCTCGGCGCCTTTGAGGGCGGCTCGCTCGAGTGCCGCGCGCACAGCGCGAATCGTCGCCTGCCACCAGTCTTCGGGGTCCTGCTCGGCCCAGCCGGGCTTCAGCATGCGCATCGGCTGATGGTCGCCGGTGGCCGCTCCCACCACGCTCCCGTCCGGGCGCACGATCACCGCGCGGGTGCCCGTGGTGCCAATGTCGAGACCAAGAAGGTAAGCCATCGGCCGGAATCAACGTAGAAGGCTTCTGGCGCGTTTTCTACCCCGGCTACGCATGAAGGCGTTCGTAGCTTTCCTGCCGGTCAATAAAGGAGAGGATTGCGGACCGCAGGTCTTCTTTAGACTTAGCGCCAAGAGCGATGGACCGCTGTCTCGCGATCGTCTCGAGCTGGGCCCTTGAAAGATCTTGCCGCAGGAACTCTCGTATTTGTTCATTAGTGAGGTTTGATGGGATTTGGCTTTCCGCCGCACGCCTTGGGCGCTGGCCTGGAGCTGGTGAGGATGCCATTCTGAACAGACTATCCCCAGGTGCTCGCTGAAGGAACGCGATGACGGTATCTATAGCTGCCGCGACGGGAGCCACATCTCCCAGCGATGATTGACTATTTAGGGTCTGACGCAGTTCCGAAAGGACAGGGATTAAGGTATCCAGTTCCTTGCCCACCTCTGACCAACGCGCGGCGTCGCCGTACACGAGAACGGCTTCCCGCACTCTCTTAAGGCTGGCTAACAACGCCTTGCTGTGGACGCGCCGCATGGGGAAACCTCCTTATAAATTCATCAGTCATTCTACGATAATTTTGGTCGTTGTGCGAGCCAGGCGAATTGAAGAATACGGGCCGCTGCTCGGTGGTTGCCTCCCTTATGTCTTTGTAGTCTTCGGTTACGGAATCGAAGCACCGATTCGCGAAGCGCGGCCTACCCCTTACCAACGCCATCTGCTCTCGGGCTACAATCTGCAATCTGCCTGCAGTCACATTGACCTTCACAAATGCCAAGAAGAACGGCGGCTCAGGGCCCGCGCCTACAGTTTCTCCAAGGATTTGCCTTGCCAGACTCCTTTCCGTTAGCAACCGACCAACCCGTTCTTCCAGAAAATCCGCGCCCACCGTCGAAAAGTGATCTGGCATCAGCGTTATCAGGTAACCGTCGCTCGCGTAGAGAGCATTCTGAGTCGCTAGGTAGAGGTTAGGCGGGCAGTCGATGAGGATGTAGTCGTACTCGCTCAGGATGTCGGCCAACGCATTCACCAGGATCGACCGCTGACTCAGATGTACTTGCGCCACCTCCTGAATTGTGGTGGACGGTTTAGTTCTCGACTGCAGTCGCAAGTCAATATCCAAGAGCGTGATGTCTGATGGAATCAGGTCCACTGTTCCTAACCTGGAGTCGGTGATTGGGTGTTGCCAGATGATCCTCCGGATGGGTACAGGGTTTGCGTCGAGGTAGCCCCTATAGAGGCTTTCGAGCGAGCCGGCATTGGAAGTCTGTTGGCGCCAACCAGGGAAGTCCGAGCACAAGAAGGTCAAG
>QHZN01000317.1 GCA_003225365.1 Acidobacteriota bacterium | reverse complement strand
ACCCCTTTCAACGCGCAAGTCGCGATCGAAAAGGGCCGCACCGCGGCGGTGTCGCGGCGCACGACCAAGAACTGGGAAGACCGCGTCGCGGCCGGCCGCACCGCCCTGCTCAACATGCCGGCGCTGCCGGTGCAGGGCGGGGTGCCGATCATGGTTGCCGGCGAGTGCGCCGGCGCGGTCGGCGTTTCGGGCGTCCAGTCGCACGAGGACGAGCAGATCGCCAACGCGGGCATCGCCGCATTGGGGCTGGGGAATTGAATCAATGCCGCACTTGTTCACGTACAGACGTGAAGCTTTACAACCGCAGCTAAACAAAGGAGGAGTACCATGTCGCAGACAAATCTGAAGTCTCTGCTGGTCATGTTGTTCGCGCTATGCGCGTCGAGCGCGCTGGCGCAGATGCCGAATCCCTACGGCGCGCCGATCAGTCTTGAAAACGCCAAGAAAGCCGTTGCTGCGGCCGAGGCCGAAGCGCGCAAGAACAACTGGAAAATGGCGTTCGCAGTGACCGACATCTCCGGCGATCTGGTCTATCTCGAGAAAATGGACGCCACTCAGACCGGAAGTGTCGCGGTGGCGATCGGCAAGGCGCGCTCGGCGGCTCTGTTCAAGCGGCCGACCAAGGTGTTCCAGGACGCGGTGGCGGGCGGCGGTGCCGGCCTGCGCATTCTGGGGCTGGAAGGCGCGGTGCCGCTCGATGGCGGTTTCCCGATCGTCATGGACGGCAAGATTGTCGGCGCCATCGGCGCTTCGGGCGCCACGGGCGAGCAGGATGCCCAGTGCGCCGCTGCGGGGCTCGCTGTACTGAAATAGAGTTATGTTCAATAAAAGGGGGCGTGAAGCCCCCTTTTATTTGCGCTGCGCCCAGGCTATTTTTTCTCCTCAAGCGGCATGCGCAGCAGCTTCATCGCGTTTCCGAAGTAGATCTTCCGCTTGTCCGCTTCCGGCAGCTTGAGATCCTCGACCGAGCGTATCCCCTCGCGGATGAACATCGGCCCGCCCTCCGGATCGAACGGGCAGTCGCTCGCGAACACGACGCGGTCGGCGCCGAAGAAATCCAGACCGCAGCGCAGCGCCGAAGCGGAGCCGCCGAGCACCGTGTCGCCATAGAACATGCGGAAATACTCGATCGGCTTTTTCGACATGCGTTTGAGCACGTCCTCGTAGTTCTCGTCGGCCGTGCGGCTGCCGAGCTGCGCCCACAGCGTTTCGGCGCGGCCCGAAAAATACGGGATCATTCCGCCGCAGTGATGCGTGATGATGCGAAGGCCCGGGAGCTTCTCGAAGAAGGCGGAGAACACCATGCGCGCCATGGCGATGCTCGTCTCGAACGGCCATCCGAGCACCTGCCAGATCTCGTATTTCGATTTCTGCTCGCCCACGTAATCCGCGCGGGTCGCCGGGCGCGCCGGGTGCATCCAGATCGGCACGTCGTGCTTCCTCGTCGCGCGCTCGAATACTGGGAAGAACTCCGGGTCGTCGAGCGGACGGCCGTTCACGCTCGAGCAGATCTGCACGCCGCGCGCGCCGAGCTTGGCGAGGGCGCGGTCCATCTCCTCGAGGGCCGCGGGAACGTTGTTCATGGGGAGCGAGGCGACGAACGCGGGGAATTTCCTCGGCCATTTAGCCGTCATGCCCGCCATGCCGTCGTTGGCGATGCGCGCAAGCTCGGGCGCGAGCTCAGGCCCTCCCACCAGCTCGGGGGAGGGCAGCGAGAGCGTCAGCACCTGCTGCACGTCGGGAAATTTCTCGTCCAGCATCCGCACCCGCGCCTCGATGTCCCAGAGCAAGCGCAGGTTGCTCATGCGCTTGAGGATGCCTTGGTCCTTCAGGTGCCGCTTCATCATGTCCAGGTAGGGCACCGGCATGACGTGATTGAAGATGTCGATTTTCATGGTTGTGAAAGTATTATCGTTTCCGGAGTCTAGGGCGTGATCGCCACCTCTAACGTTCGCGTTCAGCGGCGCCGAGCGCAGCGAGGGAACCGCAGCCCGCACGGCCGCGGCGTCGGCTGGAGCGCGCGGTTATAAGCAATGTCAGCTCTTCCGATGAAAGACATGGTCACGCCCATTACTTGCAGACACCAGGACCATACGCTCCTTAGTGAGTTCTCGCACCGTGTAAGTATCCTCGCCTAGCGGGACCAACTTTGTTCCGAAATCAATGGCCAACTCAGACAGCCGAAATCTGATAGGCACGGCGCGTCGATCGAAATATCTAACGACTAGGTCTTTTCCATTGATGCAAAACGCACCTTCGACTGGCTTTCGTTTCGCGTTTCCCTTCTCATGCAAGATGAAGCTGGATTGTCCAAAGGCGCCAGCCAGCTCCGTAAAGTGCTCGTCATAGAACCACGATTGCTGTAAGAGCCATCGGTCGACTGACTCAGACTGTGTGCATTTGCCGTCGACGAGCTCCAACTCTTGCGCGGCAATCTCTTTCATTGTTCGGGCAGCGCCAAAGCCTTCCCAAACGATGATGGTCGCCACAAGAGCCACTAGTACTGCGCTAGCGATCCACGGCAGAAGGCGCCTCTTCATTGCTTATAACGTAGAGCGAACGCGCGCCGCGAGCGGAGCAACCACAAAGTGCGGCACTTCACAGCGTCGCGCTTGAGCGTAGGGTTAGAAAGCGAATTAGCCGATGCGCTCCTGATTGAAACTTCGGCATGCGCGAAACATGGTTAATCGCAACCATTAGGACGACATAAGACGCGAAGAAAGTAGGGAGGCCGTATTTGAAGTCGAATGAGACCGCGACCGTAATAATCCATGCAGAGAAAGCCGCTGGTTTGTTCAACGTCCCAGTTCCTTACTCATTTCCCTTGAAACCGTTTCATCTGCTAGGCCGAGAACATATGCGACTATCATGTACCCGGATGGATCTCGACTGAGCTGCTTGGGGCAGGTTACTTGCGTATCCGATCGATAGCCTGTCCGGAAAACAGCGAGCAACTCTTGCGTTTGATTGTCAATAATGCGAGTTTCCCAGATAGAAATCGCTCCGCCACTCCCCGGCACACCGCGAACCAGAACTGAGTAACGCGCCTGCATATCATTGACGCGATCGATCGTGTGATCGAACAATTGGCCGGGCGCCGGCTTCGAATCGCCTTTGCGGCGAATCCTTTCATATGGGCCCTTATCCGGGTTCCACGATGATCGGCGCTCGGTAAATTCCAAGCGATCCAGCCATGCAAAATTGAAATCGACGGGTGGATCGACAAAAAGCGCCCGAACCCCGCTAACCGTCTTATAGACCTCGATCTTCAGGGTACTGCATATCTCCTCGAAGCGAATACTATCGATAGCGGATATCGTCGACGCTGTCGGTCGAATCGCAATATTTAACAGTACAAGAGAGCCTCCCCACGACACAATAGGCGGCAGGATCATAGTTATGAGTGCCAGACCTAAACGTTCCTTGCTATTCAGAATGAAGGCGATGCTTCCACAAATGACAATAAGAGCAGGATATGCCCAAAATGCACCCATCCATAAGCCAACGCTCCAGCTGAAGCCGGCGTCGAAAGCCATCGCTGACAGCGCCGAGTAAAGGACCCAAGGGACTAGCGCTAGTAGCTCCGGAACTAGTATCAAGATCAGCAATATCATTCCACCCCGTACCACAGCGCTCGGTTGACGCGGGGCATTCGCTTCAGTCACGGGGTTGGCCTTCGTAGGGGGATCATGTTGAAATACTCGTCGTGGTCCAAGGGGCGATGACGTCGGGTGCCAAGAAGATCCTCCCGCAAACGATGCCCGGCAGTTAACGCACTCAATGGCTCCGCTTTCAACCACGCAATTGCAGTTCGGGCAATAAGCCATAGGAATCTAACGTTTTGGTGAACGGCGGGCCACGATGCCGTTTTGATGATGCCGCTGCGCTTGCGGCCCGTCCGTTCCACCTTGAGTTAGGCTCATTTCTGCGGAACTTGTACGCCTTCTATGAAGGCATCGGCTTGTACGTCTAGCGCTCTATCTGGGTGAAAGCCGCGGTGTGAGAATTCAATACCAAAGCCCTCAAATCCCCTTGATTGTTGCCTGGGATGTCGACAAACGAGTGAATTGATTTGAAGCTTGAGGATCTTTTGGCCAGAGGAGGTTTTGGCCTTCGTGTCGTCCGCTATACCTTTGATACTCACGCACGGATAACCGCGTCTTTCGGTGTATTCATAGTTGACTTCAATTGAGCTGAATCTCTCAGGTGACGTGTTTTCCTGGTTGCGCTGCTTGACGAGTCTAATGAATTCATCGCGATCTCTTGACTCTGGCAGTGCGACAGCAAAAACGCGTGCGGCGTAAGTCTCATCGGGAGAGGCTCCTCGGCGAACGAAGATCATTCCTTGGTTAGATGAGTGCATTTGCATCCAGCCCTCAGAATTGGGCGCCCGGATGTTAAGGACACTACCCGGGAACAACTGTCCGGGAGCAAGCGGGCGCTGCATGGTTTGGCACGCGGTCAGAACTGCGATACCCAATGACACTGCAATGAATCTAGTCATCCAAATCTCCTTTGGGCGGCCTAACGTTCGCGCCCACCGGCGCGCGGCTGCGATGGTGAGAAGTGACGCGGTGCTTCCCGCGCGTCCGGGTGGGGCGTGCTGTTGGGCATCTATTGCTCGCTTTGTTTACCGATGATCACTTTCATGTGAGAAACAATCTCTACGGAATCTGTCGTAATTCTATATTCGGATTGATATCGATAGCGCCCCGTGGTTTCACGGGCTAACCAACTATCTATGGCATCGACGAGAACTCGGTCATCGTGCTGCGTGATTCGAATAATCTCCCAGATATCCTGAAAAGTGGCAGTGTCTGGTGCGTTATAGCAGATACCTTCCAGCACTCCCGGCTTTTGCGTCTGTCCAAAAGCCCAATCCCCATGGCCGGTCATTTTCGGAATTCCCTTCTTGAACCAAGAACGGACAAGTGCAACATGCTTCGCTGAACATTGCGTGCCTAATCCCAACGCGCTCGAAAGCGTGCAAAGAAGATCCCTATCCCCGATGTGTCTGTCGCAGCCGCCGCCGACTTGAAGTGCATACATTGCAAGAATGGCTCTGAGACCGCTCGACATTGGGTCGAGGCGATCCAGTCTCGTAACAGGGACATAA
>QHZN01000305.1 GCA_003225365.1 Acidobacteriota bacterium | reverse complement strand
CGCACGACGGAGCGGGCAATCCGGTCACCCCATCCGTCGTTCCGCAAACCACGGGGCGAGTTGTGGCAGGATCAAAAACCGTTCCAAATGGGAATACTCGATTCAGCACATCCGTGCCAGTGGCGTTGCCCGTTTGCTCGGTAATCAGTTCGGCCAAATTGGTAAACCCGCTGTAGCTCTGGAGAGCCGTGGGGACGGAGTTTGTAAAGACCGTCCCTTGCCGCGTGCGCAAACCTTCGTAATCACCGAAGAAGAACAGCTTGTTCCGGCCGTCGAACTTGTGAGGAATCACTACAGGGCCGCCAATGGTGAAACCAAACTGGTTTAGCCGGAACTCGCCCTTATGGACCCCTCCCGAGTTCTCGAAGAAGTTGGCAGCGTCAAATTTGTCGTTTCGGACAAATTCCCATACGTCGCCATGAAGTTGATTGGTTCCGGACTTGACCGTAGCGTTAAGAATGGCCCCGCCCGCGCGGCCCTGCTCGGCGCTGTAATTGCTCGTCTGGACCTTGAACTCCTGAATGGCGTCAATGGGGGGCAGCACCACGAAGTTTGTGCCGTTCAAAAAATCTATGGTGTTCGAGTTGTTGTCAATTCCATCGAGGAGATAGTTATTTTGGGCGGGCCGCTCGCCATTCGCCGCGAAGGCGCCTGACGCCGCGTTGCCGCGCGTATCCGCTTGGGGCGTGTTGACTCCCGCCACGATTTGGGCTAGGAAGGTGAAATTCCGCCCGTTCAGCGGCAGGCTGTTCACCGTCTGGCTGCCGACCACCTGCCCGACGGAAGCTTCCTGCGTTTGGAGTTGGGGCGGCGCGCCCGTAACTTCGACGGTCTGCGACACCGCGCCAGGTTTGAGTGTTAAGTCCGCCACAACATGTTGTTGAATATTCACAGTGATGTGGGTTTGAGAGATTTTCTCAAAACCTTGCGCCTCGGCCGCCAGGGTGTAATTCCCGATTTTCACGGGAGTGAAGACGTACGAGCCGTCAGCACCCGTGGTGGTGGTTATAGTGAGGCCCTTTCCTTCATCGGTCAGCGACACTTTCGCGCCGGGAATCACGGCTCCACTTTGGTCCTTGACGGTGCCGAGAACGGAGCCGGTGTCAACTTGAGCGAAGAGATGGGTGGAAACCAGAAGTGTCAACGCCGAAGAAAATACGACGAACCGCAGGATACGCCAGCCCGCCCGCTGTGTGCGCATCGCGCCCTCCTATCCGGATTGTTTTACAATGTTGCTTTTACTTTCATATTTCGTCTGTGTCAAGTCTTAACTCCCGGTGGGGCTCCGATCGATTCCAACCACTGCTTGACACTCTGCATCCTCTTCCGAGAGTATCTGATTCCTTGCCGCTCGCCAACTGCCTCTAAGGGGAGATGCTCGTTGCGCCGCCGCCCTAAAGTTCAGATTCGGAGACTGGACTCACTCGCCGCGCTCACGCTCCTCGCGGCGTGTCCAAGCTCTCTCGCCCCGCACGCACTCGACAGAGCTCCCGCCGGAGCCCCGGCGACGAGGCTCCAGGGAGAATCCATGAGCCCTTCACTGACTTACACCAGCCGCGTCGAGATTTGGTCCAAGTCCTTGAAACAAGACTTTGCGCCGGACGGCGACCTGGACAAACGAGTTTGGAGAAACGCATCCTGGAAGAAGTTCGATCGCGACATGTCCGGGAAGATCCGTTATCCCCAAGCGGAGGTTCGCGTCGCAAGTTTGTGGACGGCCCGGTACGTCTACTTCGCTTTCCGCTGCCGCTACGTGGGGCTTAACGTCTATGAGGGCGAGGACGCGGTGAAAGAGCGGTGGGAGCTGTGGAACCGCGATGTGGTGGAGGTCTTCGCGAATCCGCAGCCCGCGCGGGTGAATCACTACTACGAATTTGAAGTCGCGCCGAACAACCAGTGGATTGACCTGGAGATTGACAAAGACAAGACACCGTTCAACGACGCGAAGTGGGATTCGGGCTTCGAGCACGCCACGCGCGTAGAAGCGTCCCACCACCTGTGGACGTGCGAGATGCGGATTCCAGTCGCCTCGATGGGCGTCGAGCGCCTTGAGCCCGGCGCCGTCTGGCGTGTCAACTTCTTCCGCGCCGACGGCCCCGGCGGCGATACCCAGCGCCGCTTCATGACCTGGTGCACTATCCCGGAAGGCAAGTCGTTCCACGTCCCTACCCGATTCGGCCGCCTGCGCTTCGTGCCGTAGGGGCGCATGGCATGCGCCCTGAGCGGACGCCGTCCGCCCCTAACTCCCCGCCGACTCGCTGTAGGGGCGCGTCTGAGACCCGCTCCTAGGAGTAGGAGTGGAGCCTGGCGCGCCATCACCGCGCGGCGCTCTCGTAGCAGCCGAGCACGCGCAGAAAATTGGCGATTTCGCCCAGATGCGCGAGCGCGTTCCGGCAGCGCTCCTCGCGGACGTTCCCGATGAAATCGAGGTAAAAAAAGTACTCCCACGGCCGGCCGCGCAGGGGGCGGGATTCCATCTTCGTCAGGTCAATCTCCCGCAGCGCGAAAACGCTCAGGGACTTGTAAAGCGCGCCCGGGACGTTCGGCGTCGAAAAAACCACGGAGACTTTGTTCGAGCGCGGCGCGACTCGCGCGGTTTTTGAAAGCAGCAGAAAACGCGTGAAATTCTCGCGGTGGTCTTCCAGGTGAGTTTTGAGGATGCGCGCGTGATAGACGGCCGCGGCGGTGCGGCTGGCGATGGCTGCGGCGCCCGCGAGCCCGCGCTCGGCGAGCATCTTGACGCTTCCGGCGGTGTCGTAAAACGGAATCTTTTCGACCCGCGGGTGCCGGGCGAAAAACCGGCTGCACTGCGCTAGTGCCACTGGATGCGAATAGACCTGCCGCAGGCTCTGGAGCGTGGTCGGTGGGAAGCCAATCAAGTTGTGGACCACGCGCAGGTTCACCTCCGCGACGATGTGCAAACGGTTCTCAAGCAGCAAATCGTAGTTCTCGTAAACCGAGCCCGCGAGCGTGTTTTCGATCGGCACCAGGCAGAAGCGGGCCTGGCCGGAAACGACCGCGGCGAAAACCGCGGCAAAAGTATCCTGCGGAAGCACGCGGACGCGCCGCCCGAGAAGCTTTTGTGCCGCCTCCTCGCTGAAGGCGCCTCTCTCGCCTTGAAAGGCGACGGTTGCAATGGCCATACGCTGAGAATTTCTCCTTCGAAATAAAAGCGCGATGGTAGCATGCGGGCAGTCACGTCGACAAACGATTACTCGGAACCCTTTTCCTCGGCTCATTTCGCCCTGACCCATGGTATGGCGACTTCCGAGGCGGCAAAGCCTTGCCCTCCCCCAGTTTCAAGGTGAGAAGGCAGTGAGGAGAGAGACACCACGACTGTGGGCGAGGCGCGACAGGGTTTGGGCGAAGCGGCGGCCAGCTTGCGGCCCCCATCGTGGGTCGGAGAGCAGATAGAGCGCCATGGACAAGGCGCGGAGAACTTTGGCGGTGCCATGCCGCGGGTGCCGCCGCGACGCTTCGAAGTAGGGGCGCAGTTTTTCAGCCAGAGGGTCCTGCCCGAGCAGCAGGACCAGCAGGTAGGCCAAGGTGAATCCCATCAA
>QHZN01000304.1 GCA_003225365.1 Acidobacteriota bacterium | reverse complement strand
GCGTGGAGCAAGCGTAATACACCCCGGGATTGGAGCCGGTCGTTGCGCAGGCCGGCCCGCAATCATCCGTAAACACGCCTACGCCGAGAATGCCGTTCGCGCCGAGCGTCGAGAGGGTGTCGTTCGGCGGGAGTCCGCTGCTCGAGCAGTTCAAGGGAACGGTCGTATCGGGATAATTGGGATCGCCGATTACTTGAATCGGCACCGAGTTGGCTTTCAGTTGGGCAAGCTGAACGTCTGCGGATTTGACCGGTCCCCAAGTCAGCGAGTCTGCGAATTCGGCGCACGTGGCCACCGCCTGGCCACCTGAGTTGGTTTGCTGGGGCAACGTAAGACTGGAAGAGATCGCCGAAGACAGGATCCGAAGTCCATACGACCCCGTGTCCACCAGAATCCCGTCAATGCTCTGACAGGTCTGGGCTCCGGGGGAGCAGATCGCCACCGTGGTGAAGGCCCCGTTGACAGTACCCCCGGCCGGGCCGCTGTTCACAACAATTCCTTGAGTGTTGGCGATTGGGGGCGGGGGGCCCGAATTGTTGCTCGAGCCGCCGCCGCAGCTCAGGGCTAAGAGGCTGATCCACAACATAGCGGCCAAAGGTATTCTGGCCATGCCCGCCAACGCCTCCCTACGACTCAAAAATCCTAATCCGGTCGCTCCGCGCCAATGCATTCGGCTCGAGGCGCGTCTTACTCGCGGTTCACTCACAAGCATGAAGTTTCGTCCCATTGAATCCAAAACTCCGGCCGATCACTCAACTATCGCTGCGCTCGCACCGGCGGGCAGCAAAGCGGGCAAGTATGCCCGCCCCCGGAGGTCGCGCATGTGGCCGCCGGTTTCGACCACCAGCTTCTGAGTGTGAACCATGATGTGCCGACGCCGGTATGTTGCTTGGGCCGCGGCCGCCCGTTGAAATTCGGCGAAATAGCTCCCTAGAAGGTGGGAGAGGTCCGGAAAGACCGAACCGTGCCACGAGACTCCGAAGACCACGCCGTCGGCAGAAACGTATTCCTTGACGGTGATCCCCGCCCTCGTCGCAATTTGATGAACTGTGAAACCTTCTCCAGGGATGATCTTCAGTTCACCCTGCATCATGATGCGGTCGCCCTCAACCGAGCGGACCGGCTGGCCCAATGCCGCTGACGCCCTAGGAGCGCTGGCGATCATCGCCGCCAATAAGAGGAGCCCGAGTTGAAATCGCTGAATCATCGCCCCACCATGTAAACCCTCAGACTTTATCCAGCTTGCGGCTTACATCCCGTTTGGTCGGATGCCGGGCCTCGCCACAAAGATGCCCTCCGCAGCGGTTCCTAGAACAAGACTGAAATCGAGACCGCTCGAAATCCAACCCAACGTCCCTGCTCCAGCGATACCGTCGGGAATCCTTGTCTCAAAGGAGTTAGGGTCGTATACTTTTCCGCCCCATCGAAACGTGGGCTGCGGTTTGTGCCAAAAGCTCGAACGAGGAGGGTCCATGCGCAGAAGGCCGCTCGTTGTCTTCCTGTTGTTGACGGCCGCAAGCCTTGCGGCGAGCGAGGACTCCGGAAAGCGCTGGTGGTCACACGTCGAATACCTGGCGAGCGACCAACTTGAGGGGAGGCTGACGGGTAGCGTCGGCCACCGCAAGGCTGCCGAGTATGTCGCGGAGCAATTCAAGAAAGACGGCCTGGTTCCCGCAGGAGCCCTGGGCTACATCCAGCCTGTCCGTTTTTATTCGCGCACCATTGTCGAAAAGAATTCGAGCCTGGAGCTCATCCAAAATGGACACGCAGAAGCGCTTCAACTGGCCGAAGAAGTCATTCTCAGCGCCCGCATTCGCCCGGCAAGGACCCTCAGCCCGTCTCTGGCTTTCGTCGGTTACGGCTTAACCGTTCCGGAATACCGCTACGACGACCTCAAAGGACTCGACCTTAGGGGCAAGGTCGCCGTCTATCTATACGGCGGACCCTCTACTATCCCCGGTGCTCTTCGCGCGCACTATTCCTCGCTCGAAGAACGCTGGAAATCCCTGAAGCGGGCCGGCGCCGTCGGAGTCCTTGCCATTTCCGACCCACACCACATGGACATTCCCTGGGATCGCCTCATGGTCTTGCGGACGCAGCCCGCGATGACCCTTGCCGACCCGAAGCTCGAAGAAACACCGGGCGAACAGTTCGCGGCGTTCTTCAACCCCACCCACGCGGAGAAGCTTTTCGCGGGCACCGAACATTCCTTCAGCGAGCTGGTGGCGCTCGCCGATTCTGGTAAGCCGCTGCCCACATTTCCGCTGGCCGTGAGCTTGAGCGCCAAAGTCGCCTTTGAAGAAAAGAGCGTTGTTTCACAGAACCTGGTGGGGATTCTTCGCGGCACCGACCCAAAGTTGAAGAGCGAATACGTCGTCCTTTCGGCTCACCTCGACCACCTGGGGGTCGGCGAGCCGATACAAGGCGACCGCATTTACAACGGAGCGATGGACAACGCCGCGGGCGTGGCGACGATCCTGGACGTTGCGGCCATGCTGCACGAGTCGAACGCGAAGCACCGCCGCTCGATTCTCTTTGTGTCGTTCACGGGCGAGGAGAAGGGCTTGCTGGGCTCGCGCTATTTCGTGGCCCACCCCACCGTGCCGCTTCGCTCGATGGTCGGGAATTTGAATGTGGATATGTTTCTGCCCATCATCCCGCTCAAGATTCTCACCGTGCTCGGGCTCAACGATTCAAGCCTCGGCCCGATGCTCCGGTCGGTTGTCGAGCCACTCGGCGTCACGATCCAGGAAGACCCCGAGCCGGCTCGGAATCTTTTTATCCGCAGCGACCAGTACAACTTCATCCGCGCCGGGATTCCGGCGATCTATTTCAAGGTGGGGGCCGCGCCAGGCTCGCCCGAGGCCGCTATCGGAAAGCGCTGGCTCACCGACCACTACCACGCGCCTTCCGACGACACCCATCAACCTGTGGACTTCGGCGCCGCGGCAAAGTACAACCAAGTCGTGCTGCATTTGATTCAGGCCATGGCCGACCAACCCGCGGCGCCAACCTGGAGCCAGGATTCCTTCTTCCGACGTTACGCGAAAGCCGAGCCGAAGGCGCTCTCTGCGCCATGAGCGAAAGCTAAGGAGAACTTCCCGATGAATAATCTTCGAGGATTGGGGGCCATCGCGCTTCTCTTCGTCAGCTCTCTGTCGGGATTTGCCAAACACCCCCTGACGTTTGAGGATATGATGAAGGTCCGGCGCATTTCGGACCCGCAGATTTCGCCCGACAGCCGCTGGGTGGCGTACGTCCAAACCTCGGTGGACCTGAATGCCAACAAAAAAACCTCGCACATTTGGTTGGTGTCAATGGATGGCGGCGGGGCAAGGCAATTGACCACGGGCGAGGGCTCCGACAGCCGTCCACGCTGGTCGCCCGACGGCGGCCGGCTGGCGTTAATCTCCACGCGCGGCGGAAAGTCTCAAGTCTGGATACTTCCCGTAAGTGGAGGCGAG
>QHZN01000315.1 GCA_003225365.1 Acidobacteriota bacterium | reverse complement strand
ACTCGCTTTGATGAGCCGGCTCAGGTGCGCGGGCGCGGCGCTTAACGTGTTGCATTGCTCGCCGCAGTCCATAAGTGGAGGAATGGAACTCCACGACGTCATGGGCGAGATTGAACAGATCACGCAGGCCAGTGACTTTGTGCAGGCGCTTCTGCCAGAAGTGGGAGCGACCATTCACGACATCCTGGATCGCGCTCAAAACCTCCACGAGCACCTTCCGCAGGAGCCGCCCACATTCACGCATGGCGATCTGAAAGTCGAACACCTGTTCGCCGCCGAATCGGGGCTCACTCTGATTGACTTCGGTGCCTGCCGCCTGGGCGATCCCGCGCTCGATGTCGGAACCTTCTTAGCGGATTTGGGGCTGTGCTACTCCATGTGCAATCTACCCGGTGTGGAGGAGGCGCAGAACCATTTCATTGAGGGTTACTCCTCCGCCGCTCCCAAGGAGCGCCTGGTACGCGCGCGCCTTTATGAGGCAGTTGAACTCGTGAAAATGACGGTTCGGCGCGTGCAATTATCGGATGAGAGTTGGGCGTCACAAACGGAGAAATTAGTTGGCCTCGCGCGACTGGTGATGGAACGTCTACAAGAGTCGGTGGGCTCGCGGCCAAGGCGCCCTTCCTCGAACTAGGCTACCCATTTTTCTCCATCCTTCGCGGATTCCGGCGCCAGGAAGGATCCGCCGTACCACCGTCGTGAAGGAGGGACCCGAGACTCATGAGGGCTTGGTCTTCCAGGATGGCGAGGCCAATCAAGGATGCGATCGAGCATTTCCTTCCGCTGCTCCGGCCATACTGGAAGCAGCTATGCGTAGCCTTGGTCGCAATGTGGTTGGACGCCGTCTTGACGGTATTTCGGCCATGGCCGCTGAAGGTAGTTATTGACCGCGTACTATCCCACAAACCTTCTCGTGTCCCGTTCATTCGCACATGGCTGGACAGCGCTTCGTTTTCCCGGATGGAAATCCTCTACGGTGCGTGCGTTGCGACACTTCTGATCGCCATCATCACGGGTCTTCTCACGTATTACTTCACACAGGTCATGGGACAAGTCGGGCAGCATTTCGTCTTTGCATTGCGGCGTAACCTCTTCGCGCATATGCAGCGCCTTTCGCTCCGATTCCATGACCTCCAACGGACCGGCGATTTAACCACTCGGTTGACGTCAGAAGTGCAAGCGATCCAAGACATGATTGCGAACGGCCTAATCATGCTGGTGAGTAATCTGTTTTTGTTCATTGGCATGCTCGTGTTGATGGTCTGGCTTAGCTGGCCGATGGCGTTGGCAACGCTAGCAGTCGCTCCGCTGCTGCTCCTGGTTGTTTTTCGATATACGCGGCGCATCAAAGTAGCGACGCGCAAGGCTCGCGTCTGCACTAGGCGGATGGGTGCCTTGGCGCAGGAGACGCTGTCCTCCATCCGGATCGTCCAAGGCCTCGCGCAGGAAGAACAGCAAGACGAGCGGTTCCAGGAGCGAAGTGAAAGCAATCTGCAGGCCTACTTGGAGACTGTCCGGTATCAAGCAAGACTTGCCCCGCTGGTGGATGGGCTGGCCGCCGTGGGGCTAATGATCGTGATGTGGTACGGTGCCAGGCAGGTTCTGGAAGGAGCGATGACGACAGGAGACGTCGTCACCGAGGTAGCGTGTCGTTCCTCCTCCGCAATTCCGCCCTGGATGCACGCAACACCTTCGCTTCAACCCGCCCGGTCATGCAACGCCCCATCGGGGAAGTGCAACTCAGCGGACCGCTGAGCAGGAAGATTGCGTTTTTTGTCGCGGGAAGGTATGTTCATAGCAATCAAAATTCGTTGATGAACGCTGTAACGCCTGAGGGAAACTTGGTTGAAAACTCTCCAACGCGGGGCGAAGACGTCCATGGATTCGCGCGCCTGGATTTCAGACTCAGCCGCAATCAACAGGCCATGCTTTCTTACAAATACAAGGACAAGTCACGACGGAATCAAAACGTAGGTGCCTTCAATCTGCCTTCCCGCGCCACGGACACCTTTGATCGTGAGAACGAAATCAGATTTCTTGAGACGGCTACAGTCTCAGAGGGTTTCTTGAATGAGGCGCGCTTCACGTACAAGAACCAGCCGACGAGCACGGCCAGCCTATTCAATCAACCGGCCATAACAGTCCTCGATGCTTTCAGCTCCGGGGGCGCCCAGCTTTCACAGCGGCAACGGGAACAAGACGCGATATTTCAAGATATTGCGACGGCGATGAAGGGCAGCCACACCGTGCGGTTCGGAGTCGCCGTCCGTCCAAGGTACTTCGAGGGTTCGAACGCATCGAATTTTGGCGGCATTTTTTTGTTCTCCAGCTTGGGCGCCTTCGCTGCCTCAAAGCCTTTCCTCTTTACTCAAAATGTGGTAAATCCAAGTGTCTCCTATCACCAGATTGAGTATTCCTCCTTTATTCAGGATGAGGTCCAGTTGCGGCCATTGCTTTCGCTTTCCCTCGGCGTGCGTCATGAGTTTCAATCAGACCTGTCCTACCACAAAAACGTAGCCCCTCGCGTAGCTCTTGCTTTCGCGCCTGGACGCCGGGATACGGTTATTCGAGCCGGTGCGGGTCTGTTTTATGACCGCCTGCCTGATGTCATGGAGCAACTTTCGCAACTTTACGACGGAACCCATATCCTCCAAGCCGTGATCCCAAATCCCAGCTACCCGGTGCCTTTTCCATCGCCTGGTCAGATTCAGTCTGCCACTCCGAGTGTTATTCGCATCGCTGCGGGCAACCGCACCCCGACTCTATTCCAGTCGGACCTGAGCATCGAGCGGAGGCTCGGCAAGGGCAGAAACTACCTAACTGTGGATTACACCACGGTGCGGGGCTTCAGACTCTTTCGCATGCGGAACCTTAATGCGTCGCTCCCCACGACAGGTCTTCGGCCAAACGCCAATTTCATCAATGTCGATCAGTTCGAATCGTCGGGAAGCTCGCGTGGCAACATGCTGACCACTTCGCTGAAGACCTCTCCGCATCCACGGCTCGACTTGATGGCCCAATATACGTGGTCGCGCACAGTCGACGATACCTCATTCGGGACCTTTTCATTGCCCGCGGGGAATGTCGGAGGGTTCTCCGCTCTGCCTGCGGATAATTACAACTTGCGCGACGAGCGTGGGAACGCGGACTACGATCGGCGCCATCGGTTGAATTTTATGGCCACCTATCGGATGCCGCTTGGGTTCAGGTTTGGGACAGTTGTGGTATGGAATTCCGGCATACCCTTCAACATCACAACGGGCTTCGACAACAATCACGACGCGGTCGCGAACGACCGGCCACGCGGGGTTGACCGAAACACCGGGCGCGGGCCAGGTTTCGCGGCAGTCGATGCCCATTTATCGAAATCTTTTCACCCTGAACCCAACAAACACAGGCCCAGGATCGAACTCGGAATTGATGCCTTTAATGTATTAAATAATGTCAACTATAAAAATTATATAGGCACGATGACCTCGCCGTTTTTCGGTCGCGCGAACGGGGCGAATCCCGCGCGCGAGGTGCAAGTCTCTCTGGAGTTTTACTTCTTAAGAAGCCCATGTTCGGGAGGCGCCGGGGGAAAATGTGGAAACAGCAGCCTGGCCAAAGT
>QHZN01000081.1 GCA_003225365.1 Acidobacteriota bacterium | reverse complement strand
AGTAAATTCGTGTGGCGAAATCTGTCATGACTGCGCGATTATATGACTCATCGGGGCGGCTCGGCTCAAAAAAGTGAACGGCGGCTCCGTGAAGTAGTCACTGCAGAATGGGCGAGATGAAAGTGGGCGAGTGTGTGTGGGCGGGCCTGATTTGGTCGCTCTCAACGGCTACCGGGGGCGGAAGGGAGTCAAGCAGTATAACCTCCACGTCCGACGATGGATATTCAGGCGATGGCAGGCCGTGAAATCTACGACGTGTGTGTGATCGGCTCCGGGCCGGCGGGCGGAGTGCTCTCGAAAGAGTTGGCGGAGGCCGGCGCCAAGGTCATTCTCATCGAGGCCGGGCGCCTCATGCGCCCTGAAGATTTCTATTATCATGCCTGGCCGTACGAGCTGCCTAAGCGCGAGAAGCCCACGCCCTACTACCCCAGGGAAGTAACCGAAGCCATCCGCTACGATGATTCGGATTCGATCGGTGTGGACCGAATCCGCGCGGTGGGCGGGCGCAGCATCCACTGGAACGCCGTGTGCCTGCGTTTTGCCGAACGCGATTTCCGCGAGCGCGGCCTGGCGGGCGTGGAAGAGGACTGGCCGCTTTCTTACGCGGAGCTCGCGCCCGATTACGCTTACGTCGAGAAAATGATCGGCGTGACCGGCTCCCGCGAAGGGCTCGACATCGTCCCCGACGGCGAGTACCTGCCGCCGCTCAAGTTTCGCTGCTCGGAGGAGATTGTCGCCCGGGCCTCGGCGCGACTGGGCATTCGAATGATCCCCGTGCGCAAGGCCGTCCTCACCGAGCCCTACGACGGCCGCCCGCCTTGCCACTTCTGCGGCCACTGCATGGAAGGCTGCGACGTGGGCGCGATTTTTACCGTCCCGAACTCCATGATCCCGAAGGCGGAGAAGACCGGCAACTTTACACTGCTTGCGAACCGGGTGGCGCGGGAGATTTTGGTGGACCGCGAAGGGCGGGCGCGGGGCGTCTCCGTCGTCCACTCCGGCACGAAAGAAGAAGAGGAAATTCGCGCGCGCATCATTGCGGTCTGCTGCGCGAGCATCGAATCCGCGCGCCTGCTGCTCAATTCCCGCTCACCTCAACATCCGAATGGCCTCGCCAACTCGAATGACGTGGTTGGCCGCTACCTCACGGGCCACGTCACGGCGGGCGTCACCGCGTATCTCGAAGACCTGGTTGGAACGCCGCCCATCAATAACGATGGCGCCACAGATCATGCTTACATCCCGCGCTTCAACTTGGACGGCAAGTCCGCCGCAGCGGGCAAGCTCGGGGACTTCGCGGGCGGCTACCATTACCAGGTCCAGTTCGCGAGTTTCATGTATCCCTACCACGCGAGCCATCTCCGCGGGTTTGGAAAAACTTTCAAAGAGCAGGTGCGGTTTCTCCAGCCGGGGTTCTTTCAGATGGGCGGCTTTGGCAAGGTGCTGGGCCGAGCGGAAAACCGCGTCACAGTGGACCGGTCGCGGCTGGACGCCTTTGGCATCCCTATTCCCGTCATCCATTTTCGATTTGGAGAGAATGACAAAACGCTTTGGAAGGAAATGCGGGACAAAGCCCGCGAGATCTTGGAGAACGCGCGTTCGCGGCTCGTTGTCTCGACCGACGCGGAGCCCTCCGGCTTCGCGAGCCACGAAACCGGAACGGTGCGCATGGGGATGGACCCTCGGACCTCCGTCCTGAATTCCTATTGCCAGGCGCGCGAAGTCAAGAATCTCTTCGTTGTTGACGGGAGCACGTTCACGACCTTCCCCGAAAAGAACCCCACGTTGACCATCATGGCGCTCGCCGTCCGTGCCGCGCGCTACATCGTGAGCCAACGACGCTCCGGCGATCTGTAGGGTGGACCTGCCCTTCGACTTCGCTCAGGGCCGTGAGCCTGTCGAACGGCGTGTCCGCCCGGTGGGGCAGACACATAAGTCAGCCCCTACGGCGCCGTCTCAGTGAGTCGCCTGGGCAATTTGGACGTGGTAGCGGTCGAGCAGCCCGCCCGTGGCATGGTCGACCTGCGACACCGCCCGTTGGTAGCCCACCTCGGCCTGGACGAGAGAAGCTTCCGATTGCGCCAGCTCGGTCTGGGCTTCCAGAACAAAAAATATGGTCTGCTCGCCCAGCTCAAATTTGCGCTGCTCGGCCTGCACGTTCTTTTCCGAAAGGTCGCGAGCGATCTTGGCGGCGGAAATGGAAAGCTTCGCTTGCTCCAGTGAGTGGACGGCGTTGGTCACTTCCAAAGTAATCCCCTGCCGCGTTTGGCGGTCGAAGTAGAGGTCCCGCCGGCGGCTGACGAGGGCGTTCGCGAGGCTCGCTTGCGCGCCGCGGTTGCGAACCGGCAAATTGAGTTGCAGGGAGAAGCCATAAATCGGAAAGCCAAAGCCGAATACCTGCCCGAGCGCGTCACCAAATCCTCCTCGGCTCACTAGAACCGGCGGAGTCGCGGCGGTATTGAACTGGTTTCCGCCCAGGCCGTTGCTGGTATAGACCATGGAGAGCAAGAGGTCTGGGAGAAGCTGATTGTGGGAAAAGCGCACGTTCGTTTCGTCTATGGCAATCTGGTGCGCGTCGGCTTCGAGCTCCGGCCGGTTCTCCAACGCGCGCTTGAGAGCTGTCTCGACATCGGTCGTAAGGAGCTCGCCCGTCGGTTCTGCTTTTTCCTCGAGATCGAGGTCGAGGGCTCGAACGTAGGGATCGAGGTCAGCCCCGATGGTTAGGCGAAGCAGGTCTTCCGACTGTTTCAGCTGGTACTCGGCCTGAATCACATTCAAGCGGCGCGAGGCCACCTCCGATTCGGAGCGGTAGATATCGAGCGGCGGGAGCGCGCCGAGCTCAAGCGCGCGCTTGCTCTGCTTGTAGCTCGCCTCCGCCTCGGCCAGAGACTTCTTGACCACTTCGAGGTTATCGCGCTGGAGAACCACGTCCCAATACCGATTGACGGCCAACAGGACGGCGTCGTTGATTTGGCCTTTGAAAGCTGCGCGCGACTGGCTGAGGTTTCTCTGAGCGATGACGATGGGCGCGCGGTTCGGCATCCGGCCGCGATTGCGAAGCAGGTGCTGCGAAAGGGAAAGATTCAGCGTCGAGAAAAAGGAAGGGTTGAAGAAATTGAACTGGTTGTTCGTCGAGCTGCGATTGGAGGAAAAATTCACCTGATACTGCCCGCCAAAATCCAGGTTTTGCTGGATTCCGATCGCCAACTGCTGCGCCAGATTGGTCAGCGTCGGGGCGCCCTGCAATTGCGAATAGGTGGGCGAGCTCGAGCGATTCGATGAGACGGACGTCACCTCTTGAGGGTCGAAGGGCGCATAGCTCCCCAGCACGTTGTTGCGAGCTTGGTCCACCATTAAAGCGTCGAGTCGCATGGTGGTGTTATTGAGCAGCGTCAGGCGGACGGCATCGTCCACTGACACCCGGAGCTTTCCGTCAATCACATAGTCGCGCAGACCTTCGGGGCCCGGGACGCGGTCAGGGATGGCGGCGGGGGCCCACATCTTGTGGAAGTAATCGGGCTTCGGAGAAGTTTGGGCGGCCACAGGCCGTGCACTGGCAATGAACAACGCGAACACAATCCATTTTCCTGACGGAAATGACATGACCGTACCTCCGGGAAGAAGCTGTCAGCTATCAGCTGTCAGTCTTCAGGCCTCTATCCTAGTCTCCTGAGTCAGAAATTCGATGGGGAATTCAGCTCCGAAGGAGCGACATAATCTAGCCCACGGCGGCAGCCGTGGGTGGGGAAACGCTCCCCCTTCACCCCTTTCCCCTCTCCCGCTCGCGCGGGAGAGGGGTGCCGAAGGCGGGGTGAGGGCTCTCTTTCCCAGGGCTTGCGCCCTGGGCTATTCATGTCGCGCCCCTGACGGGGCTGAATGCCTCACCTGCGAACAGCGGGACTTATTCAACCAACTCGAGATTCACGACATCAGATTCTCAGTTATCTGTGGCTGAAAACTGACAACTGGCGACCGAAAGCTATTCGTAGCGGATGGCCTCGACCGGGTCGAGCCTCGCCGCCTTCACCGCCGGATAAATCCCGAAGACCATGCCCACGGAAACGGAAACCAGGAAGGCCAGGAAAATCGAGACCACGGTGACGATGGTGGACCAACCCGCAAGCCACGCGATCAGGCGGGACATCCCGAAACCGAACAGGATCCCCAGCAACCCGCCAACAAAGGAAATCATTGTGGCTTCGATGACGAACTGGCGGACGATATCCTTCCGCCGCGCGCCCACGGCCCGGCGAACTCCGATTTCGCGCGTCCGCTCCATAATGCTCGCCAGCATGATGTTCATGATTCCGATGCCGCCCACCAGCAGCGAAATCGAGGCGATGGCCACCATGACGATGTTGAAGAGCCTTTCGGTGCGCCGCTGCTCCGCCAGCAGCTCGGCCGGAACAATCACGCTGAAATCCGGCGCGCCCCGGTGCGAGGCGTTGAGAATGCCGCGCACCAGCTCGGCCGAACCGGGAATGAGCGCGGCATCGGCCATGCGCAGGTAGATGCCGTCAATTTCGTCGTGAAGTTCGCTCTTGTTGTCCTCCAGCCGGTTGATCGCCGTGAGCAAGGGCACGTAAATCAAGTTATTGAGGTCCTGGGCGGAGAGGCCCGCCACGTCGGCTCCCGGGCTCAACTGTGGCCCCACCACACCCACCACGTGCAGCCACTGTGCATCCACCTTGACGTACTGGCCGACGGCCGCGGTGGGGCCGAAGAGGCTGGCCTTGGCGCCCTCGCCCAGCACGCAAATGGGCCGGGCCTCACGATTCTCCTCTGCGTCGAAGAATCGGCCGTCAACCGCGCGCAGGCCAGCGATTCGGACGTAACTCGGCTCGACGCCGAAAAGCACCGGCAGGTCCATCTGCGGCTTGGGGAAGACTTTGGAGGGAATAAAGCGCTTGCGCGGCGTCGAGGCTACGATGCCTCCAAGGTTCGCTTGGATAACGCGATAGTCTTGAAACGTCAATCCAGGCGAGGTCCGACGGATTTTGTTGTGGGTGTCGTAATCGGTCGATTCCTTCGCTTCGATGATGAGGTTGCGCACGCCGAGCTGCTCGATGAAGGCCATCACTTTCTGCTGCGCCCCGGCACCGATGGATAGCATCGAGACTACCGCCGCCACGCCGAAAATCATCCCCAACATGGTGAGCAGGGAGCGCAGCTTGTGAAGCAGGAGGTTGTCGAGGCCGAGGCGCAGGTCCGGGATAAACCGGCGCCATTCCGGAATTCTCGCAGGCCTCGTCCCTTCGATCACATGGGCGGCCGTGGTCATCGAGATCCGACGCCCTCCGCGGGGGCCAAAGGGTTGGCCGCCTTGCGAGACTTCCTCATCGCTTGGTCGGGGTTGACCAAAGCAACTTCAGTGCCCTCGGGGAGCCCTTCCACGGCCACGCGGCTCTCCGTCCGGTATTTGATCGCGATGTCGCGCGCCTGGAAGGCGCCGCCGGCTTTCACGTAGACAATGGGCTTCCCGCCCTTCTCAAATATCGCCTGGCGGGGAAGGCAGAGCACTCCTTTGATATCGCTCCCGAGAATCACCAGGTGAGCGGTGAAGCCCGAGCGGAGGCGCGCGTCGGGTTTATCAAGCTGGAAGGTCGCGTCGAATTTTCGGGTGGCGTTTCCACCCCACATGTCTCCCGACGCCGCTCCCGATAAGGTCTTGGTCTTGCCGCTGAAGGCCACTCCGGGCAGAGCATCCACGTGGACTTCCACGGGCTCCCCCACCTTCACGTTAGTCCGGTCGCTCTCTTCGAGCTTTGCCCGGAGCTCCATCTGGTCGGTTTCGAGCGTCTGGGCGATGTAGCTTCCGGGATTCACTTCGTCACCCTCGCGATATTCCGGCAGGGTCATGCCCCCGAAGAAAAACCCGCCCGCTGCCTCCTCGTTCTTCCGGACCTCCACTAGGCCGTTGATGGGCGCCTTCACGCGCATGCTCTCAATGTTCCGCTGTGCTTCGTCCATGGCCAGCTTGGCTTTGTTCCGCTTTTCCTGGGCCACAGCGATGGTGGCTTGGTTCGAAAGCGCGTGCGACTGGATATCCTGCTGGAGCTGCGCCAGGGCGCGCTTGGCCTCCTCGAGCTTGAGCAGGTTTTTCTTGGCGTCAATCGCGCTGAGAAGTTCGTTCTTGCTGACGTCGAGCTCTGCCTGCCGCACCGCAAATTGGGCTTTCAGCAAGGCTACCTTGTCCTGGGAAGTTTGCACCTCCGCGTCCGCCTTGGCTTTGGCAATTTCCTCTTCCGCCTGAAGCAGCTCCGAGCGGCTCTGCTCGAGGCTGTATTGCTGCTCGCTCGGGTCGAACTCGATAACGACGTCGCCCGTTCTCACGCGCGACCCGCTGCGCGCCAGGTGGACGATGCGCAGCGTTCCGCCGCCCACCGGAGGGGCCACCAGCATCATGCTGCGCACCGGCCGCAACTCCCCGGTGGCGTACACCTTCAGCTCCAGGTCGCCTTTGCTTACTTTTGCGGTGGGGATCTTTTCTTCGCTCGCTCCCAATTGCCCGCCCGAGACGAGCGGAGCACTACACGCAAGAATGAGCCCGCCGAGAACCACAGCGAAGATACGATCGGGTTTCATACGAAAATCGAATTACGGGCTCTCGGTCGGGTCGCGCGTGGCGACCACTTCCCCCGGGTTAAGCCCCTTGGCCACTGCGAGCTGCCCTTCACTTCGCCGCGCCACCTCGATGGGCCGCTCCTCGAAACTCGATCCGTGCTGGACATAGGCCACACTTCGGCTGGATTTGAGGAACGCGGCCTCGGCAGGAATCAGGATGGCGTTGGCCATGCGCTCGACGGCGATGCGCACGTTCGCGCTCATGCCGGGCCGAAGCCGGGAGTCGGGCTGCTCGAGGGCAAGCTCCATCCGAAAATTCCTCGGAAACGGCCACCCGGCGGAGAAGTCCGTGGAGGCGAGGGGGCTGATGCGGGTCACGCGAGCGTTGAACTGCCGGTCCGGCAGCGCGTCCACCCGAATGACGGCGGAGTCTTGCAACTTGACACGCCCCCGGTCGCTCTCATCCACGCGGGCGCTAAATTGCAATGTGGAAAGGTCGGGCAGCTCCACGATGCCCGCTCCCGACCAGGCGCGGTCGCCCTCTTTGAACTCGGCGCCCCCGCCGAACGGTCCGCCCGCGCGCCAGTTCATCATCAGTGTCACCAAGCCGTCGCTCGGGGCGCGCAAGGTCAGCACGGCAAGGTTTCTTTCTGTGCGCTTGACCTCGTATAGCGCTTTGTCGCGTTTTTGCTGCTTGCCTTCGAGGTCAGCAGCGTCGCCGGCTTTGTCGGATTTGAGCTGGGTTACCTTTTGCGTGAGAGCCTGCACGGCGTCCGCGAGTTTCAGCTTGGCCTCTTGACCGTCAATCTTCGAAAGGATCTCCTCTTTGCTGGCATCGAGTTTCGCGGCTTCCACGTCGTAGCGCGCTTTCATCATGTCCGTCGTGTCCTGCTCTTCTTTCATCCGAGCCTGGGCGCGGCTTTGCTCTGCCTCGGCTTCCGCCGCCTTCAGGGCGGAGCGGTTCTGCGCTAAGGCTTGGTCGAGCTTCGTGGTGTCGAATTGCACCACCACCTCGCCCTTCTTGACCTGCGCGCCGTTGTGGGCCAGCTTGATGATTTCCAGGTCGCCCGCTTCGAAGGGTGCGGCGATGGTGGTGGATCGAGCGGCCCGAACCTCGCCGCGCAGGACCAGATAACCGATAAACTCGCCCTTCCGCACCTCGACGGTCGGGACCACCGAAGCCGGGCTGGCTATTCGAACGATGGCGAATACGCCCACGATTACACCCGCCAGCGCTGTTCCGGCAAAGCCGGCACGCCGCCATCTGCGGTTGAGTTTATCGGGCATAGGTTGAACTCTAAGGGTAGGGGCGATTCATGAATCGCCCCTACGCCAAGGCCCCCCTCATGACTCGCCGCGGCTCCGCTTCACAACCTCGCCTTCGCGAACGCCGGATTCGACGACCACTTCCAGATCATTTCTCGGACCGGTCTTCACGCCTCGCTTCTCAAAACTCAGGCCGGCTTTGACCAGCATGGAGTCTTGGCCATTTTCATTAATCACGCTGTCCACGGGGGCCACCAGAGCCCCAGGCCGGCGCTCGATCTCAACGTCCACCGCGGCCGAAAGGTCCGGCATCAGCCGCGGATCGCTTCCCTGAATCGAAAAAACCGCGTCGAAATCACGGACGGTGTCGGAAAACCGGCCGGAATGTCCGATGGAATCGAGTTCCTCGAACGTCGCAGGAAACACCATTCCCGGATAGGCATCCAGATGCACCTGAGCCTTCATCCCCATTTTCAAATCCAGGAGATCGGCCTGGTTCACCTCCACGCGAACGATCATGGCGTTCGGATCGATTACCTGCATAAAAGGCACGCCTGGCCGGATTTCCTCGCCCACCTGCACTTCGTCCATGCGCCCGCTCTTCCAAATGGGGTTCAGCACCACCACTCCGTCCATGGGCGAATGGATGGCCATCTCCTCTTCATTGCGCTCGGCGTGCTGCATGGTTTCCCGAGCGCGGTCGCGCTGAATCTCCAAGCCCCGGATTTCGGCTCCCGCAGCCTTGCGCTTCAAATCATAGGTTTGGCGAAGCTGCTGGTAAGTCGCCTTGGCTTCCTCGAGCGTTTCGCGATGCTTCTCAGCGTCAATGCGCGAGCTGACTTCGTTTTTCAGCATCTCGAGCTCGGCGGTCTTCTCGGCGTCTTCGGCCTGTTTGAGTTCGGTCTCATCCTTGGCGCGCGCCGCGTCGGCGTCCGCCCGCTTCTTCGCGATCTGGTCCTCGAGGTCCCGGAATTCCGCTTGCTTATCGAGGAACGTCTTGATCTCGTTTTGCCGATCAAATTCTACCAGCAGGTCATCCTTCTTGACTCGTGTCCCGACCGGGGCCAATTTGGTGATGACCAGAGAACCGAACTGCTGGCCGGCGATCCGAGGAGCAAGCACCGCACGAGCTTCGACAGCCTGAGTCGATCCGGTCAGGCGGAGCAGGCGCACAAAATCGCGGCGCTCGATGACCGCCGTGCTCGGGGCCACCTGGAGAGCCGCCGAGGAACTTGCGGATTTTCGCGCCGAGGAAATGACCCACACCACCGCCACAAGAGCCGCCACCACTCCGGTGCCCAGCCAAAGGAATTTACCTTTCGATGGAGGGGGTTTCGGGGGCGTCACGGAAGGCGTCTCGATCGGGCGGGGCTTCTCCGCCACCGCTTGGTCGAGCGCGGTCTCGCTTCGTTGGACCGTCCGTCCGTTCATTCGCATCGAACCCCGGGGGAAATCTCCGGCCTCGATTGAATTCTCGGCTCGCATTGAGTGTTGCGCAAGTGGCGCGGCAGCCCTCGCAAGGGCACCCGAGGCCAGCCCTTACAGGACCCGAGACTTGCAACTGCTTTCCTGCGGTTCAGTCAACCGTTTTATTAATATAACAAAGTTGATTTTACCATATCATTATCAGCTAATCCAGACTCGCTCGGTGCAGGGCGAAGCAAGGAATCTGCTTGTCGGGGAGCTCAAGCCCCGATTCTTTGTGGTCCCGATATACGGACTCTTCAGAATGACGCTTCCTATGCCTCATTCAATGAACTCCTAGGCCGAATAGAGGCCGGCGAGAGTCCAAGGGTTGCACGCCAGTGCCGAGCAGGTGGGTTGGCGGGTGACCTCAATCCAACCCCGCGCCCGCTTTTGCGGGCAATAGGATCTTCGTATCAAGCCAGTCGAAATGATCGTTGCGCGCGGGCAGGCCGTTTTCCAGCGCAAAGACGTTGCGAACCGAATCCACCTTTCGGACCCAATCGCCAAGCGGCAGCAGCAGCTCACGATAGAAGAGGTAGGACAGATCTACCGTGCGGTCTGGGGGATGGTCCTGGACATCGTCGAGGACATGCACGAAGCGCCGCCCGTTGGCGGCCTCGACGCGTGGATACCATGACTTGTACCAGGTCACAGTGACCTGCCGCAGCGCCAGATTCCGCCGTTGCCGGATGTTTTCCGCCAGGGCCAGGGCGTGGTCGAGGGCCGCCACCGCATCTTCCGGCCGCTTTTTCTTCACCGCATCCTCGGCTGAATTCAAAAGCGTATCAATCCTTCCCAGATCCAAAATCATCCATAAATTCTGCTCGTAAATCTCGGCGACCGACGCGAAGACCTCCAAATTGTAACGGTTGATCTTGACGCGCCCAAGGTTATTCTTGAGCAGGTCTATAAGCTCGCCGTTGTCGAGCATATATTTAAAGACGAGTTGAAGCCGCCGATCGTTATCCTTTTTCCATTCGAGATTCACCGACAAGTCGGAAGGGGCGGGGACGGGCGGCAGGGCGATGGTCTGGTCCCGGGCGCTCTTGGGGGGATTAAAGACCCCGTCCGAATTACCGAAGATGGGCTTGCGCGCCGAGGAGGGCGCCCACTCCCAACTGTCGGCCCAGAATTGAGCCTCTTCGCTCATCAACTGATAGACCCGCGCCATCAAAACCGTCCGGGAGCCGTAGAAAAGATTGAAGAAGGAATCGAGCAGGATGCGCGGGTCGAGGTTCTCCACGTGCCACGCCACGGCCGTCCCTGTGGCGTAGCCGGCCCAGAAAGTCTCCGGGTGCAGACCCTCATCCGCCCACCCGGCGATGACTGCGCCCATCAGGTCGGCCTGTCTTCTTTCGACCGCTGACGTGATTTCCGAAACCATCCCGTTGACACGCATCGTCGGAAGCTTCGTGGCGTGCACCTTCTCCCAGGCGACCGCCGTGAAGTACTCCGGGAACAACGGCTCCTCGCCCTCGGTCGAGGTGTAAACCATTTGGCGGATGCCGTGCGCTTTGAAGACTGGATCGAATTCCGGACCGTAAACCTCTCCGTTCACGAGGTACGGCGGAAGATGCTCAATATCTGCCGGTTTCAACGGATATTCTCCCCAAAAGATGACCGCCCGCCCCCGCTCATGCAAGTAGCCCGCCGCCTTGGTAATGAATTCCGCCAGGAGTCTTCCCACGCTCCCGTCCGCTTTTGCCTGGGTCGCTTCATCGCACTGTTGGTTCGAAGCCAGACCGACGTAGTAAGGTTCGTCGGTGGAGAGAAGGAAATACTTCCCGCCCATGTTGGCGGCCAGCAAGTCCTGAACCATCCCAAAGAGTAGCTTATAGGTGTCAGGATTGGTGACGCACATCTCGTAGTCGCTCTGCGGGTACTCCCGCAGGCGGGCGTACTCGAGGTGCTTCAATATGAATGCGTCGTGTGCGGGAGCGTCAAGATACGGAATGACCTGGACGAAATAGTGCAGGCCGTAATTAGTAAGCTCCTGCAACTCGGCGGGGGAGAGCGCGTATGGCTCGACCAAGGCGGCAGCGCGGCGGTACTGGAAGTGGCCCTCCAGCCTGATGGCGAAGCCGTTGATTTTGAAAAACGAAGCCTGGCGGATGGCCCGTTTCAGTTCGCTCAGCCGCTCGAGATGGTGCGCGTCGTCCCAAAAGATCGCTCTCAACTCAAGGTCGGGCCAATCTATGATTTCGCCGGCGGGCAGAAAGAATTTCGCCCCTTCCTGACGAACGAGCTGCACAAGTGTTCCCAAGCCATAGAAAAGGCCCTGCGTCGAATTGGCCCTAATCTCGACGCTTTCCGGCTGGATGAGCATCCAGTAGGCTTGCTGAGCCAGCGCCGCACGGTTCGAGTCCACCGCGTTGCTGATGGCCACCCCATGCGGGGCCACCTTAAGTCGAATTACACCACGCCCCCATTTTCCGCGTGAAAGCGTGATTCCGAAGCGCGTCTTGAGATCCTCTTGAAACGTCGCCAAGGCCACGTCGCGGGGTGGGACACCGGCGAGTTCCAGGCGCCAACCCGACCCAAAGCTGACGTCGCGTTTGGTTAGGACGACCACCTGCGGCTCGGGCAGCACGGAATACCCGCGGTCGTAAAGTGCAGGGTTCTCCGCCCCGCGCGCAGCATTTGTCCAAGCCATCGCGACGATCAGCGGAAGCTTCGCCACACTCCGCCAACCACCAAGGATCATTCGTCCTCTTCCCTCGCCCTCATCTCACATTCAGGAGATTCCAGAAGACTAGAAACCACACGAAAACCAGCGCCGCAACGGTTACCATTGTGTAGTAGAGCCGATCGAGCACACTTCCTACTCCCTTGGCCCAGGCGCGCACGTCAAAGAACACCATCCCACACGCCGCGAGCGCCGTGAAGGGGGGTATAACCAGAAGCCTGTGGATTGGCGCTGGAATACCGTAAATGAATTCCCAGAAGTCCATGTGCCGAGCCGTCCGAACGAAACCGACGATGAAGACGAGTGCCGAGGCGCCGGCCGCGACGGCCACTAGGCGCGCCGACCCCGCGATGCGGGACCAGGAGGAAGCCCGGGGACGCTGAAGCATGCGCCGGAGGGCGTACTCTAGAGGCCAAACGAGCCCAAGCGAGAGAAAGACGAGCAACAGGGTCTTGACCAGATTCACCTGAAACCCTGCCGTTTCGTACCACGCCAGCTTTTCGAACTCACCGGTGTCGAGGAGCAGCGCCTTCGCTCGGCCGTCTGAGTCCAGGCGAAAAACCGCGCGGCCCTCGCCGTTCGCGCTCTCGAAAAGGTCCGGAGTCACTTCGACCCAGCGCGTCGGCGGCGTGTAGTCGTGCGGAGTATGAAGTTGGAGACTCCCATCCGGCAAAGCAGTAAGCCGGTACTGCCAATTAAGCGTTGCCAGCTTCTCGAGCGTCGTCCGCGAATAGGGATTGATGCGGTATCTGCCGACATAGTTCGTCGCCTTAGTCAGAAACAACGGATTCGGCGCTGGCGGGTCCGCCGCCACTCGCGAGGGAAAGTAATGGACAAAGAACTTATGGACCAGCTCGACGTCGAACCGCGGCTCGTCGAGGTTGGTGGAAAGGAAAATCCCGGCGCGCGCTTCCGGAACGAGCAACAGGAGACTGCCAAAGCCGCGAATGTTGCCGCCGTGCCCGATGGAACGCCACCCGTTTCGGAATTTTTCGTAAAACCCGTAGGTCCTGCCGGGCAGATGCGGGTCGTCGGTGTATTGCTGGCGGTGCATTTCGTCGATCATCCGCTCGGAAAGGAGGCGGTGGCCATCAAAGACGCCATGCTCCAAGTTCGCAATCATAAAGTGCGCAATATCGCTCGCCGTCGAATTCAGTCCCACGGCGGGGCCGATGTTGAAAAAATCGTAAGGCACAGCCTGGACAGTCCCGTTCACAACAGCGTAGCTGCGCGCAATTTCAGCCACTGGCGCCGCGGCAGGCGAAAAACTCGATTGCCGCATTTCCAGGGGCTCGAGGATATTCTTCTCGACGTATTCGCCGAAAGGCTGACCCGAAACCGTTTCCACGATATAACCCGCAAGCGCGATCCCGTGCGACGAGTAGTTGTACATTTCCCCAGGCGGCCGAACCCGCGGCGGCATCGAGCGCGCCAGGTATTCTCCCAGCGGCGCCTGGTCCTGAGCATTCCGCGCGGCGATGCCGATGGCGCGGTCGTCGAAGCCGCCGGTGTGCGTCAAAAGGTTTGCGAGCGTCACCGGGGCAGGAAAGTTCTCCTCCAACTGAAACGTCTTCAAGTACCGGTTGACGTCCGTGTGAAGGTCCACTTCGCCGCGTTCCGCGAGCTGGAGGACGGCCGTGGCGGTGAATAGCTTCGAAACCGAGCCCACTCGGAATACCGTTTTGGCGGGATCAACGGCGGTTCTTTTCATGAGGTCCGAGTAGCCATAACCCCTGGCGAAAAATACTCTGCCATCCTTTACCAGGAGAAATACCGCCCCGGGGATGTGCCACCTTGCCATCCCACTCGAGAAAATGGGATCGAGAAAGGCCTCGAGTTCCTTCGGGTCGGTGGGGCCGAAAGTTCGGACGGGAGTCGGGTTTAAGGGGGCGCGGGGGCTGCGCGCGGCGAGGAGAGGAAGGCTTGCCAAAAGCGCCGCTGCCGCCGCTCCCAGAAAAATCTGGACAATGTCTGAAGCCGAGGCTCGGTCGCGCTGGGAAGTCAATCGCAGTCGTTTGACCAGAAATGCCTCAACGGGCCGTGGGGGCAGGCCTCGCCCCGGCAGCGCCCAGAACCGAACCTTCTCATTCACTGGGCGTCCAGGTTGCGTTTTCCAATCCAGGTGATCAAAGATCGGTACTGCCACGATTCTTTCTTATCCGTCCACCGAATTCCGCCGGCGTGCGCGAGGCCGTCCGCCCCTTCGCGCGGACTAGTCGGCTTGCGGACGATGAAGCTGTTTCCGGGGGCCGCCTCATCAATGACGCGATGGGCCGACTGGTAATTGTTGGCGATTTGCTCGATTGAAAAGCTGCCTTCGCGTGTCTCGGGCGATTCCAAGTGCAGGATGGCGTGCGTAGAATGACAGTTGATGCACGCAAAGCCGTCGGGCCCGGGCGTAGAAAAAATCGGTTCCACGTGCTCGACGAAATAGGCGAAGTCCAGTTGGCTCTGCGGGGGAATTTCAAGCTTGGCGCCTTTCAACCAGCCGTCCACCAGCCGGAAGTCGGGGTCGAATTGATTGCTCCAAGACACGCCCCCATCGTGCGTCTCCCCATGCAGCTTCCCTTCGGAGGCGCGCGGGTCCAGAGGCTTGAGCAGCAGCTTGCTTTTTTCGACGTTCTCCCGGTCCACCACTGCGAGCACGGAGACGAAGTTCACGCGCGACTCCTCCAGAGCGAAATGGCCGTCGGCCCTTGGGGCAAGAACGCGGAATTTGCCTGTGGTATTGGCCTGCGGCGTGTGGCAATCCACGCAGGCCTCGCCGCCGTATTTCTTCGCAAACAGCGGCTGAACGAAGGCGGTGAAGAAATTAAAGTCGAAGGGGAGGTCGGAAGCTGAGACCTTTTCACCGCTCATTGAGAGAACGGGCGGAGCCGCTTTGCGGGGCGGGATGGGTAGCTGAAGCGCGCGGGAAATCCGGAGCTGGACGTTCGGGTCGCCCTCCTGGAGCGCCGCCACGAGCAGCGGGTGCGCCTTCGCGCGCGCCGCGGGCGTACCTTTCAAGCCAATCGCGATGAGGAGGTCCGTCGCGTTGCTTCGCACCGTCAGGTCGTCGTCACGCAAGGCTTCACCGACCGCTTCGACGACGGCGGGCAAGGACTGAAGGAGGCCAGAACTTTCGACCACTTGAAGCAGCTCCGGGCGGAGAGAACTTTCGCGGCTGGTTAGCAGCGACGCCACCAGTTTCTGAATTCCCGGATTCGAAAGCAGGCGCTCCCTCGGCGCCCCTCCCTTGTTTTCATCGTATTCGCCCCTCTCCGCCGAGCCGCGAACGAGATCCACCGCCACCAGAGCCGCGGCGTGGTCGGCGGGATTGGCGAGCGCTTTTTCGATCGCCAGCAGAGCCCGCCGGCCGCTTCGCTTCGACGGGTGGCGCTCGTAGATCCAGCCCAAATTTGCGAGCGCCTGATTTCGAACCCCCGCCTTCTTGTCTCTAAGGAGGTGGAAGACTGCGGGAATCAGGCGCTCGTCGTCGGCGCCAGCGTCGCGCGCCAGCCACTCGAGCGCCGCCTGGCGGACATCCGCTTGCGGGCTGGCGAGCGATGCGGCAATCAGTCGGATAACTTCCCGGTCGGCGCCTTGGACGGGCTCGGTGATCCCGCGTTGCGGGACCGCCCAGCCGGCGTGGGCGCATAAAAGCAGCGGACCCACAATCACAACGCCCCAGAGCGCCCGAGGAAACCAGGATTTGTTCATGCGATTTCGGACGGCCCGCGCCGCCCCGCAAAGTCCCGCCACGCGGGATCGTTCAGCACCCGGGGAAAAGTCTATCTGCTTCCCCCGGAAGGCGTGCTGCCGGAGCGAGACTGGCTGGCGTATTCGGCGGGGAACCGGCTCAACTCCTGCTCAGCGATTTCTCGCGTGCTCTTATCGGGTGAGGCGAGCTTCCGCATGACGCCCAGCAAGACATCGCGGTCCCGCGCCTCGCGCACCACCGCCACCGCCCGGAGCGCTTTCCGCGAAAGCGCGACATCGGGAGAATCAAGGAGCGGGAGTATCGCGCGCGCGAGAGTTTCCGCAGCTTCGCGGTCATAAAACATGATGGGGTCGTAGTCGTTGCCGATGCCGCCGCGCAGGAAATAATAATCGAGCGCGGAGAGGAGCGTCAGCCGGGCCGTGGGGTTTTCGGGCGCGAGTGCTGCCGCGAGTTCGCGAGCGAGCGGCCTTTCAACCTCCGCGATGCGCGCTTGTTCGGCGCGGTCGCGGTCTTTTTCGAGGGCCATCGAGCGCAGCCAGTTCTTGTGGAACTGAACGGTATTGTCATCCAGGATGTTGTAAATGGCCTGGGCGACGTTCAACCGGACGAGCGGGTGCTCGCGCTCGGCCGCCGCCCGCTCGAGGAAGGCCTGTTCGATTTCGCGCCGCAGCCCGAAGTCCGCGGTGCGATACCACCACCGCCACAGCGCCTTCAGCGACTCGATGCGGACCAGCACATCGGGGTCGTCCACGCTGCGGAGGAGCGCGCGGGCCGCGTCCTCCCGCCCCGTCATGTGGTAGGCGTATTGATAGAAAACGCGCGCGGCGCCGCGACGGGTGTAGTCGTCGGGACTGGCGAGCGCAGCTACAACTCTGTCCACGCCCACGCCGTCGTTTCCAAGTTGGCGCAGCGACCACGCCGCCGCGCGGCTCACCATTTTCGTTCGGTCGCCGAGCGCCTGAACGAGCGGATCCACCGCAATCTCAAACGGCGCCGGATCGGGCGCATCCACCGCCATCCGGCCGACGGCCGCGGCCGCCGACTCGCGGACCAACGGCTCGGGGCTTGTAAGCAAAGGCAGAACCAGTCCAACATGAGACGGCTGCCGGTCGTACCATTCCTGGTCAAGCCAGGCGAGCGTAGGCACGAGCGGCAGGTTGCCAATTTCTTCGGGAGAGAGGCCGGCCTTCAGGACCGCCGGCGGCGGGGGCGGCGGAGCAAGCGCCGGACCGTTCTCCGGATAATTCTCAGAAAGGCCCATAACCGCCCACTTCGTTTCCAAGTGGGGCTGGAGGAATAACTCGCCCTTATTGTCGAGCCAGCCGCCGAAATCTCGCTGCAATCCGAGCAGCCAATGAATGGCCCTCTGGGCGCGCGGGTCGCTCATATCAAAGCCAGCGAGCTTCAGCGTGTAGAGCACCTCTCCAGTCATGAACTGGAGGCTCGGGTCGGAGGGCTTTTCGAAAGGAGCGCGAGCCGCCGCGTCGAAGAATTGCTCGTTGGACATATATTCCGCCGTCACCCAACCGCCGTCCGCATGCTGGCGCGAGAGGATTTCCTGGATGTTCTTCTCAACCAGCGGCTCGAGCTTGGGTTTGAGGCTCGGATCGCGCGCCATCATTGCGACCATGCCCTTGGTCTGTTCGACGATGTCTTCGAGGTCGTTGGCCGCCGTCGAAGTTATCAAGCCTTCGAGGTGTGCGGCGCTTGCGGAATACGCCGCGTCGCGGCTCTTGAGGTGGTCGAGAACGAACCAAGAATCCGTCGCCACTCGAAAGTCGCTAATCGGGCGGTTCCCATCAAACTCGTAGTTGCGCGTCTTGGTGGGCTGGAATTTCTCCACGTAGTGGACGGTGTCGGCGCGGGGCAGCACATCTCGCGCGTCATAAACCAGGCGAAGGTAGTTCGCCGTGTGCGAAGGAGTTTCGGTTGGCCGATGGCTGACCAGGTCCTCATACATGAGCAACATCGTCCCCAAACGGCTGGTGCCATTCGCCGGCGCCAGCTCGAAGCGCAGCCAGTAAGTGTCGGGAAATCCGTAAAGCGGCGCCGGGGCGTTATAGAGCTTGTCCATCATGAACTTGAACTGGGGAGCGTTCCGGACCGTGTAACCGTTGCGGACCGCGGTCAGCGTGCTCAGCATCGTGAAGTGTGCGGGGTGGCAGGTGATACAGCGCTCCGTTTCGTCCGTAACGTTTTCCGCGCGCGTGCGGACCGAACCTTTGCGCGGCGTGTTCGAGAAGAACGAATCACCCACGTCCACCATGTAACGCATCGCCACTTCCACGGCCTTCCGCGGGTCGGAATACGGTGGCGGATCGAAGAGCGTCGTGCGCAGGCTCCAGACCGGGTGGTTCGCCTTGACGCTCAGATAGTAGCGGCCGGGGGTCAAGACCCGGGTCAGAAACTTGAAGTTGACCAGCTCGTCGTATTGGTCGTCGTGACGGATTTCCGTGGGGTCCTTCCCCTGGGTGTATTCCACCAAGCGCGGCCCTTCGGCGCCGGGTTCTTGGCGGAAGATCTTCAGCGTGCAGGGGACATCCCGATCGAGGAGGTCAAGCTCGAAGAAAACCAGTTTGGGTTTGGCGTCCTGATACTCGAAGGTGAGCCACTGCCAGCCGTTCTTGCCCTCGTCGGTGTTGTAAAGGTATTCGATGTCGTCGGAGGTCCCGAAAACCGCCTTCCCGAGGGCCATCGGCGAGGCGTGTTTCCAGTCGCGGGCGGTGTTGGGAACGATTTCAGCCTCCTCACCGGCGCCGACGTTCAAGGGCCGAATCGCAACACGGTAGGCGATGGGCTCGCCGGCCGGGGACTCGGGCGCCGCCAGAGTCAGTATCGCCTCGCCCGGCTCCGCCGCGCGAACAACGAAATAGCTGGCGGGATCCCCTGCGTGGAGCTTCTTGGAAATCTCCGGGTTCCCGGGAGATTCGAAGCGCATTTCAACGCGCGCCTGCGGCGGATAGATTTCTTCTTTGACGACGTTGAAAGTGATGGGAGAAGCGATTTTGCCCGGCTCGAGCGCCTCAGGCGGCGTGAGCCTGGAGGGCGAGTCGAGGCTGACTTCGACGGAATAGAGACCGTTGGCGCTCAGGCTTCCGGTTCGCCAGGCGCGGGTTTCGCCAAGCTTAATGACTCCGGAAATGGGCTTCCCGAAAATGATCGAGTCCGGCGGCTGCGCCTCATTGGATAGGACTGCGGGCCGCGCACGTAGCGCCGCCGTGTGCCACCCTGCGCCGAGGAAAAAAACGATCGCTTCAAGAGCCAGGGTCAGCAACAGTAGCGACTGAAACCCGCCCCGACCGTCGTGGCGATAGTTCCGCTTCCCCGTACCCCGGCCTCGGCATGGCCCCTCGCTTCGCGCGCTCATGGCTCACCTCAATTCGCACAATTCGTTTCGCCTGTAGCCATTTTACTTCGTGAAACCAGCCATTTTCAAGAAAATGGGTGGCGGGTCAGTTTCTGTAGCGGCGGTCTATGACCGCCGGTGTTGATTCCACGGCATCTTCGGCGCTCATAGAGCGCCGCTACGGGAAACTGACATCCTACCTGAAAATGGGTAGCAGCTCAGTTTGTCGTCGTAGCGGCGGTCCCTTCGACGTGCTCACCGTTCGACATCTCTCACTGTCCCTGAGCGGAGTCGAAGGGAGGGCCGTTGGCGAAGTCGAACGGTTCACCCCGCCATCCATGCGGCGGCGCGTTTATCCCGCCATTTCGCGACGGCATTTTCCCCCGGCCAAAGACCTGGCGGCTTAAAGCCGCCTCTGCCGTATTCCCCTGGAAGTAGCGCCGGGTGTACCCCGGCACAAAAAAAGGGCCCCGAGGTTTCGGGGCCCTTGGATGTGTTGCTCGGGCAGGCTGTCAACCTTGCCGAGACGTTAGAATTGAATCTGGCCCTTGAGCGCGATCATGCGCGGCGCCGTGTCGCCGCCCAGGAACGAGCCCAGTAACCCCGTTGGTGGTGAGGCTGTGCTGCTGATATTGCCGAAGCCAGTCAGAGTGCCTATTTGACCTGGAATACCCGCGTCTCCTCCCGGGCTCTTAAAATTTGGATGGTTCAGGAAGTTATACGCCTGTCCCGAAACCAGGAACGTCACCCGCTCGGTGAGCTTGAAGCGTTTGGTCAGGAACAAGTCGCTCCAGCCAAATGCCGGGCCACGGAGGAAATTCCGCTGCATGTCCCAGCGCTGACACAGAGCCGGGGTGATATCTTCACCGGCAATCGCCGCGCTGATGTCCGACGTAGCAGGGACGCACAGGCCCGTAGTTGAGTCCACCACGGCGAGAAAGGAATTGGGGTTAAGCCATTGCAAGTTCCCCGGCTGGGTCACACAATTGCTCGGATTGTTGATGCAGTCGCTCCCGATTGGGGTCTTCGCGTAGAGCGGCTGGCCGGTAATCAAATTGGGATAAACAGGGCCGGAAGTGTTGATGAGGCTTCCGCCGTTCGCTGTGGACGTCGGCGTACCAATGGAAAAGGGCTGGCCCCCATGGTAAATCACGGAGCCGGAAATCTCCCATCCTCCGATCGCCTGATTCAGGAAACGGCTTTGGGCATGCATCGGCAGTGCGTACGTGTAAAAGCCGTTGAAAGCGTGCCGGTAATCATAGTCGCAGGGGCCGTAGTTTCTCCTCAGATCACCGGGGATGGCGTTCAATGCGTTACCAGGATTCCCGAACCCAAAGATTCCGCCGTTCGAGATAGTGTCCAGGCAATGCGACCAAGTGTAGTTGAATTGGAAGTCAAGCCCATGACTGAAGCGCTTGTTAACGGTTGTCTGGAGCGCGTTGTAATGGCTGTTCGCTCCCTGGAGGTACTGCGTTACGCCCGCGAGCCGCTGGTCAGGCGGATCCGTGGTCCAGGGCGAGTAACAGCCCGGACAAACGGTCTGGAAACCGTTCGCGCCTACGGTGAAAGGAATTTGCACGCCCCGTGTACCCACATATTGGACGTTCAACGTCAAGTTGGTCGAGAGCTGATGTTGGACGCCTGCACTCCATTGCATCGAGTACGGGGATTTTATGTAATGCTCTGTTTGGGCCAGGGCGACCGGCGGCAAGCAGTTCGCCGGAGGGCTTGTCGCGGCGCAGGACAACGTCCCGCTCGAAAATCCGGAGATTAAAGTGGCATTGTTGGCCGCTGCCTGGTCGATGGAACTGTTCGGCACGTTCGGCGGCAGGGCGTCGAACCCATCAAATAATCCGCCGAAAACCCCCTCGTTAAACGTGTTGTAGTAAGGCGGATTCTCTGCCATCGAGTCGGAGAGCGAGGCTGGAAAGATGTCGCTGAACACACCGAACCCACCGCGAAAGACCGTCTTCGGGGTAATCTGGTACGCCAACGCCACGCGAGGCTGCCAGATGATCGTCTGCGTCGAGGGGAAGACCTTCGAAAGGCCCGCTTGAATGTCTTGGTTCAAGGGCCGGTTGGGGTCGTGTGGAAACTGGTAGAAGGAGCCTGCTGCCCGCGCCACCAGGTTGCGCTGATCCACGGGATCCGAATTCCAGGATGCTCTCACGTCATAGGTGAGGACCAACTTCGAGGTCGCCCGATAACTGTCTTGGGCGAACACATCAAAGTTGACGAGCCCGAAAGGCTCTACGAACGATTTGGGGAAAGACTGAATGTTAAAGCCCGTAATTCCAAAGCTAAACTCGGGCACGTCGAGAGGTAAAGCCGTGGGGATGCTCTGAATCCCAAAGTCATGGTCGCTGACGAGCACCCGTCGTAAGTTCTCACCGAACTTAAAGGTGTGCGTTCCGTGCGACCAGGTGAGGTTGTCAATCAATTGCCACTGGGTCACTCTCCGCCCCTGGGGCCAGATGATATTCAAGCCACCCAGCGCCGTGAAGGGGCCGCAGCCTGCGATGTCCAGTCCGATCCCACAACTGATCGGGAACTTGGCGAGAGTCTGGGGAAGGTTGGCCGGCTTGAAAATGGCGCTGTACCAGACGACGCCAGGTGTAAATTCATTCACCACGCTCGGGCCGAAAGTGTGCGTCCAGCCGACTTCGCCGTTGTACTGAGGCTGGTCGGAGACTGCATTGAAGATGGGGTCCACGGGATCTGTGTAGGAGGCTTGAAGCCCGTGCTCTCGAGCAAACTTATACCACACGCTATTGCGGTCGTTCACGTTCTGATCCACCTTGACCAAAATGAACTGATCGTGGGTCAAAACAGCTTGAGAGAATGTCCTGCTCAACCCGCAGCCGGACCCGTTCGGGACGGGGGCGTTCGGCGTAGCCGGCGAAGGCACGTCGAGCGGCGCCCCGTTCTGGTCGAATGGGCAGCCGAATATCGCTGCGGCGGTTCCTCCATGTTGGCCATAAAGGCCGAACATGGTCTGGTAGAAAGGAACTTCCGCGGGTTGTGGACCGGCGACTGGAAAATCGGGGATGAAATTCTGGGCTTGCGTGATCCCCGCCGCGCAGTCGCCCGAGTCGAAAACGTAATCGCAGCCCCCCGTGGCCAACTGTGAAAGCGTGTAGTTCTCATAGGATGTGGTGGGGGCGACAGTACTTTGAAGGAGCGGCAGGACGATTCGGATCTCCTCGAAGTCGCCGAAGAAAAACAACTTGTTGTGAATTATCGGGCCGCCGATCGAGCCGCCAAATTGGTTGACATTCGAGCGCGGCTTGTTTGGCGGCGGGCTTTCAAACTGGCGCGCGTTGACGAAGAAGTCCGCAGCATTCCACTTCGAGCCGTTCCAGGTCTCCCATAAATTGCCGTGGAAGTTGTTCGTCCCGGATTTGGTCAGGAAGTTGATCTGCGACGCTCCCAGGCGCCCCTGGTCCGCCGAATAAGAGGTGGTGTTGACCGAGACCTCCTGCATGGAACTGAGGCCCAATTGCAGGTTGGTGGCGCCAGAGTTGTTGAGGTTCAGGAACGGGTCGTTGGCATCCAACCCGTCAATGGTGAAGTTGTTGGAGACGGCCGGTAAGCCGTTGTACTCGACGTTTCCGTAGCCGCCCGTCGTGTTCATGATCGCACCCGGGCCGAAGTTGGCTTCGTAACTCAAGTCCATTCCAGGGTTCGGAATTGATTCAATCTGCTTCGTCCCGAGGGTCGAAGTCATGTTCGGATTGGTCGTCTGAAGCAGCGGAGCGGCACCCGTGACCTCCACTACCTGGGTCGTCTGACCGAGCTCCAGCTTGAAGTTAAGGTCGAGTGACTGCGAGACCACTACCGTTACGGGCCCTTGCTGCTCAGACTTGAATCCGCTGGCCTTGACTTGCACCTTGTATTGCCCGGGGTCGAGCAGCGGGATGGTGTACGAGCCATTCGAGGCCGTGGTCGCTGATCGGGAGGCACCCGTGTCCACGTTGCTTGCAATCACGGTCGCCTTGGGGATCACTGCACCGGTTGGGTCGGTGACGATGCCGGTGATCGCGCCGGTTGTGAGCGACGCCTGAGCCATGCTCAAGGGAGGAAAGACCAGGTAAAGCACAAGTGCGGTTGCCCCCAGCAAGCCGGCAAGATGGCGCACAATTCTATTCAAATTCATAATATTGTCCTCCTCAATTAAGACCTATCGAAGATTCGTCACCACCCGCGCTTCGAGCCACATCTCAAGCTTGACGCATTGACAAGCGGAAGGTCCGTTACCGAAAGAAACTTGCCGGGCAGAAAAAAGGAGTGAGGGTGACCTTGCAATCATGCCCGTTGCCACTATGCCCAGAGGCCCAACCTCCGACCTTGGCAACGCCCGACGAACTTTCCAGCGCCCTGCCGAAGTGCAGGGCGAAGCCTTCTCTGTCGCTCGACAGCCTTCACCGACTATCCAAGTTCGCTTCTTAAACTGGAGTCTCTCAAGCCAGCACTCTGCTGTCAAGACAATACTCGACTTCCAATCCAAATTGCTCCCGCGCCCGCGGCTTGCCGCCTAGATTGAGCCAAGAGTCTCCGCATGAGAGCCAGCCTGACCTCGGAACCATAACCACTAAAGGTAAGGGAGTTCGCAATACCTTATGCCAGATCAGCGAGGACCAAACCCGCGAAGGCTTTGCGAGCAACGCCGCACATGCCGCCGCTTTTGCCTCCAGGCGGACAGAGGCAGGATAAACCCGGAACCGAATAATCACCTCTTAAAACTTCCTTGCCCCAAGGCCGTAGAAAGTGGTTGACATGGGCGATCCGTTGCACTATCCTATATCCGACTAAAATAGTCGTATATGGTCAAACTGAGCAAGAAGGCGGACTACGGACTTATTGCGGTGAGGCATTTGTCTCAGGGCGAAACCGGCAAGCCGTCGAGTGCCAAGGAGATAGCGCGAGCCCACGGAATGCCCGTGGAGCTTCTTGCGAAGGTCCTACAAAAGCTGGTGAAGCAAGGGCTTCTCGTCTCCCACCATGGCGCGGAAGGAGGATATGCGCTGGCTCGAGAAGCTTCTAGCATGACGGCCTTTGATGTCATACGTGCCATCGAGGGCCCCATTTTCATCACTTCGTGCGTCACGGTCCGGGGCGAGTGCGAGCAGGCGCCGCATTGCACGGTGCGTGAGCCTCTAAGCCGCGTAAACGAAGTCCTAGCCCAAGCGCTAAGTTCCGTGAGGATCTCCGATCTTGGCGGGGGCTTGCCACCGTTGGTCCAATTGGAGGCTACCAAATAACTCTAATTGGGCGAATTAGAATCTTGACAGATTTGTATGGATTGAATACGATGCCGTCTCCATTCCGCGACCCAAGCGTGAAAAAGCGTTCGACGAGACGCACGGAGCGGGGGCGCCTGACTTGGAGCTAGTTTGAGGAGGAAGCAATGCCGACCCCAGTTCAAGACGTTCGGACGTTAGCCGAGCGCGAGTACAAATACGGCTTCTACACCGCTATCGAGCAGGAAACGGTCCCTGCGGGACTGAACGAGGACGTCATCCGGTTGATTTCGGAGAAGAAGCAGGAGCCCGCGTGGCTGCTCGAGTGGCGGCTCAAGGCCTATCGCCACTGGCTGACCATGCAGGAGCCCAAGTGGTCGAATGTCAAGTACGGACCCATCGATTACCAGGCCATCCACTACTACTCCGCGCCGAAGGCCGCGAGGCCGAAGAGCCTGGATGAAGTGGACCCGGAAATCCTTAGGACTTACGAAAAGCTCGGCATTCCGCTGCGGGAGCGAGAAGCGCTGGCCGGCGTGGCTGTGGACGCGGTATTTGACAGCGTGTCCGTAGGGACCACGTTCAAGAAGAAGCTCAGCGAACTCGGCATCATCTTCGGCTCTTTTTCCGAGGCGGTTCAGGAGCACCCGGAGCTCGTCCGGAAATACCTGGGCTCGGTCGTTCCGTACACGGACAATTTCTTTGCCACGCTGAATTCGGCGGTTTTCAGCGACGGCTCGTTCGCTTACGTGCCCAAAGGCGTGCGCTGCCCGATGGAGCTTTCGACCTACTTCCGCATCAACGCCAAGGAAACCGGCCAGTTCGAGCGCACACTGATCGTCGCGGACGAAGGCGCCACGGTCAGTTACTTGGAAGGTTGTACGGCGCCGATGCGCGACCAGAACCAGCTCCACGCCGCGGTGGTCGAACTGGTCGCACTCGACAACGCCACCATCAAGTATTCGACGGTCCAGAATTGGTACCCGGGCGACAAGCGCGGGCGCGGCGGCATCTACAACTTCGTCACCAAGCGCGGCAAGTGCCTGGGCGTGAACTCCAAAGTCTCCTGGACGCAGGTCGAGACGGGCTCGGCCATCACCTGGAAGTATCCGAGCTGCATTCTTCAGGGCGATAACTCCATCGGCGAGTTCTATTCCGTGGCGCTCACCAACAACTACCAGCAGGCCGACACCGGCACCAAGATGATCCACATCGGAAAGAACACGCGCAGCACCATCGTGTCGAAGGGCATCTCGGCCGGCCACGGGCAGAACACGTATCGCGGCATGGTGAAGATTCTGAAAAACGCCCGGGGCGCGCGAAACTATTCCCAGTGCGATTCCCTGCTCATCGGCGACCAGTGCGGCGCGCACACGTTTCCGTACCTGGAGGTGAAGAACTCGACGGCGCAGGTCGAACACGAGGCTTCGACGTCGAAGATCGGCGAAGACCAGATGTTCTATTGCCGCCAGCGCGGCCTCGCCATGGAGGACGCCGTTTCCATGATCGTCAACGGCTTCTGCAAAAAAGTCTTCCACGAGCTGCCGATGGAATTCGCGGTGGAGGCGCAAAAGCTGTTGAGCGTGAGCCTGGAAGGCAGCGTGGGCTAATTCTGAATTATGAATTCAGAATTACCCATGGACGAGAATTTTCATGGTCAAACTTTCTGAATACGCGTTTGGCATTGCACGCGTGGTGATCGGGTTTCTATTCGCCTGCCACGGCGCGCAGAAACTTTTTGGCGTGTTGGGCGGGCAACGAATGCTCGGGAATCCCTTGATGCTCGCGGCCGGGATCCTGGAATTTTTCGGCGGCAGTTTAATCGCCCTCGGCCTGTTCACCCGCCCGGTGGCGTTTTTGTTGAGCGGCGAGATGGCGGTCGGGTACTTTCGAGGGCACGCGCCGCACGGCTTTTTCCCGATCGTCAACCACGGCGAGCTGGCTGTGCTCTATTGCTTCATCTTTTTATACATGGCCGCGCGCGGCGCGGGCCCGCTGAGCCTGGACGCCGCGGTCCGAGGCAAAGACAAGTGAACCTTGCAGGGGTAGCGCAGACTTGTTCTCTAAGTTCTTCCGCCTCGCGAACTGAGAAGCAGATTCTTCGCGGAGTTTACCCTGAGCAGGCAGAGCGAGATTCTTCGCATCGCTCAGAATGACAGCGAAGGGCTCAGCATGATAGCGAGGGGCTCAGAATGACAGTTGTGAGCGGACAACGGACGAAGACTGAGGACAAAAACCGAATGTTTCTCGAGATCACGAACCTGCACGCAAATGTTGGCAAGCAAGAAATCTTGCGGGGGGTGGACCTGAAGGTAGGCCTCGGCGAGGTGCACGCCATCATGGGGCCGAACGGCTCGGGGAAGTCCACGCTCGCCCAGGTGCTCGCCGGCAGAGACGTTTACGCTGTGACGCAGGGTGAAGCTCGCTACGACGGCCGCGACCTGCTCTCCATGTCGCCGGAAGACCGCGCCCGCGCAGGCGTGTTTATGGCCTTCCAGTACCCGGTCGAAATCCCGGGGGTGTCCAACGTCTATTTCCTCCGCTCGGCTTTGAACACTTTGCGGAAATCGGAGGGACTCGAAGAGCTCGACCCCATGGATTTCATGGCCATGGTTCGCGAGAAGGTGAAGCTGCTCGACATGGACGAGGCCATGCTTTCCCGCGCCGTCAACGAAGGCTTTTCGGGCGGCGAAAAGAAGCGCAACGAAATTTTCCAGATGGCCGTGCTCGAGCCGAAACTCGCGATTCTCGATGAGACTGACTCCGGCCTCGACATCGACGCTCTCCAAATCGTCGCCAGGGGCGTGAACACCTTACGTTCGCCCGAGCGCTCCATCATCGTTGTCACGCACTACCAGCGCCTGCTCAATTTCATCGTCCCCGACTTCGTCCACGTGCTTTACGAAGGGCGCATCGTCAAGTCGGGGTCGAAAGATCTGGCGCTGGAGCTCGAGCATAAAGGCTACGGGTGGCTTGGGGAATCCGTGGGCGCGGGGACACCGGCCCAGGCATGAGTCGCGCCGGCCATGCGGAATTCCATCGATCAGACCTGAGGGCTCAAGACGGTTTTCCCAATGATTGAGACAAGAAGCTATTGACGATATTCCGGTAAAGGAGCGGTCTTAGAAACCCTGCTTATGGTCGTCGCGAACGAACAAGTTGAAGCTTACCTCTCGCTTTTTGAAGAGCCGAGGAAGGAGAGCAGGGGTAACGATCCGGCTTGGCTCGAAGGATTGCGCCAAGCTGCGATCGAGCGTTTCGGCGAATTGGGCTTTCCGACCGCGCGCCTGGAAGCCTGGAAATATACGAACCTGGGAGCGCTTTCGAGCGCCACCTTTGAGCCTGCCCTCCCGGCCACAGCCGAGTCGGTGGCTCGCGCGCGCTGGCCGTTCCCTGACCTTCTCGGCTCGCGGCTGGTATTTGTTAACAGCCGTTTCTCGCCCGAGCTCTCTTCGACGGCGAACCTCCCGTCCGGGGTGACGGCCGGAAGTCTCGCCAGCGCGGTCCAGAGCGGCGCCCTCGAAGAGCATTTGGGTCGCCACGCGACGTTTGCCGATGCGCCTTTCATAGCCCTCAACACGGCGTTCTTTGAAGACGGCGCGTTCATAAGAGTTCCGCGTGGCGTGGTTCTTGAAGAACCCATCTTGGCGTTGTTTGTCTCGACGGGTTTCGACCGGCCGACGATGACGCATCCCCGAAACCTGATCCTCGCGGAGCGCGAGAGTCAGGCGGTGCTGGCGGAGGTTTACATCGGGCTGGGAGAAAGAGTCTATTTCACGAACCCGGTCACCGAGATTGTGGCGGAAGAGAACAGCCACCTGGAATACGTCAAGGTGCAGCAGGAAGGGCCGCGAGCGTTCCACATCGCCGCGCTCCAAGCCCGCCAGGAGCGCTCATCCAACCTCTCGATGTTCTCGATTGCGCTCGGCGCCGGGCTCGATCGCGAGGACCTGACGGTGGTCTTGGACGGGGAAGGCTCGGACGCTTTGCTGAACGGGCTTTACGTCGAAACCGGCGAACAGCACGTGGACAACTACACGACGCTCGACCACGCCAAGCCACATTGCAACAGCCGCGAGCTTTACAAGGGCGTGCTCGACGGGAAATCCACCGGGGTTTTCCACGGCCGGATCATCGTCCGCCCCGACGCGCAGAAGACCGACGCCAAGCAGTCGAACAAAAATCTTCTGCTTTCGGAAGACGCCGTTATCAACACCAAACCGCAACTGGAAATTTACGCCGACGACGTGAAGTGCACGCACGGCGCGACGGTGGGGCAGGTGGACTCGGAGGCGGTCTTTTATCTGCGCTCGCGCGGCATCGCGCTTGGAGACGCCCGCGCCATGCTGACGCTGGCTTTCGCGAACGAAATCCTCAGCCGGATGAAGACGCGGTACCTCGCCGAGCAGCTGCGCGCCGCAGTGGCGGCGATATTGAAAGGTCATGGAGCCGGCCGATGACATCCGAAGAAGGGAGAAGGAACCTGAGCTCCAGACTCGGAATTCCAGACGGAAACGAACCCATGACAACCACGGTCCATCCCATCACGAAGGCGAGCGGGCGGAAAGTGAAATCACCGGCATTTAATGTTGAAGCAGTCCGCGCGGACTTCCCGATTCTCAAAGAGAAAGTCCACGGCAAGCCCCTGGTGTATCTCGACAACGCCGCGACCAGCCAGAAGCCGCGCGTCGTGGTGGACGCGCTGATGAGCTTTTATACGGAGTTCTGCTCGAACGTCCATCGCGGCGTTCACGAACTCTCCGAGCGCGCCACGCGCGCCTACGAGGCGGCGCGGGTCAAGGCGCAACGATTCCTGAACGCGCGGGAGGCGCGCGAAATCGTCTTCGTGCGGGGAACGACCGAGGCCATCAATCTTGTGGCGGCAAGCTTCGGCCGGGCAAATCTCCGCGCCGGCGACGAAGTCCTGATCACCGCCATGGAGCACCATTCGAACATCGTGCCCTGGCAATTGTTGACGGAAGAAAAGGGCGCGCGGCTAACGGTCGCGCCCATCAACGACCGAGGCGAGCTGATATTTGATGAATTCGAGAAGCGGCTCGGTACCGAGACGCGCATCGTCGCCGTGGCGCACGTCTCGAACGCCCTGGGCACGGTCAATCCCGTCGCACGCATTGTCCAGGCGGCGAAGCGCGTGGGCGCGGTAGTAGTGGTGGACGGGGCGCAGGCCGCCCCCCACCTGAAGATTGACGTTCAGACGCTCGGCGCGGACTTCTACGCCTTCTCCAGCCACAAAGTTTTCGGCCCCACCGGCGTGGGCGTGCTCTGGGGCCGGGCCGAACTCCTCGAGGCCATGCCGCCTTATCAGGGCGGCGGGGACATGATCCGCTCGGTGAGGTTCGAAAAAACAACTTACAACGACATCCCGTACAAGTTTGAAGCGGGGACGCCCAACATCGCCGACGTCGTGGGGCTGGGCGCGGCGCTCGATTACCTCCGGGAGCTGGGGTTTGAGCGGCCCGCCGAGCACGAGCGCGCGCTCCTGGCTTACGCCACCCAACAAATCGAAAAAATTCCTGGCGTCCGGATCATCGGCACGGCGCGGGAGAAGGCGGGCGTGCTCTCGTTTGTCATCGAGGGCGTCCACCCGCACGACGCGGGCACGCTGCTCGACCAGGAAGGCATCGCCGTGCGCACCGGCCACCACTGCGCGCAGCCCGTCATGGAGCGCTTCGGCGTCCCCGCCACCACCCGCGCCTCGTTCGCGTTTTACAACACCCGCGAAGAAGTGGATGCGCTGGTTCGAGGCATTCACAGGGTCAAGGAGATGTTCGCCTGATTCGAAGGATTTCAAAGCATGACGAAATTCCCGCCGCTGAAGCCGCTTCACTCAAGCGCTTCGTTGAGCCCGGTGAAGCTGGCCGAACTGGGAAGACTTTCGACGGAAGAGATCTAAGGAGACACTTCTACTCGGTGGAACGCATTCTCTAAAGGCACGCGCCGACGGGACTGTACTGGATGGGCACCATCGAATTCGAATCCTTCGTGACCGGGGAATTGACGTGGATTCGCTGCCAAGAGAAATCGTCTCCGCAAGCGAATAGCGTATTGGCCTGTGCTTCACTAAAGGGAGCGAAGATGACTCCAATGCTTTACTGGGTTGAGGGCCCGTGGGCCGGACGTCTTGCCATCTCCGCGCGGCCTCGCGGCGGAGACTGGCTTGAAGATGAAGCGAAAGGCTGGCGTGAGTCTGGTATATGCTTTGTGGTCTCACTGCTAACGCCGGACGAGATGAGGGCTTTCAACTTAACCCCAGTAGAGATGCGATGTCGTGAGCAGGGCATCACTTTTCTTTCGTTTCCGATTACCGATCGGGGTGTTCCGCCTACCTACCCGGAGGCTCTGGCTTTCATTCGAAGCTTGGAGAAGAAATTGGCCGAAGGAGAAAACGTAGCGGTGCATTGCCGGCAGGGTCTCGGGCGGTCTTCAATTATCGTCGCGAGCCTTCTGGTGGTGGGAGGTCTTGGGCCCAATTCGGCGATCAGACGAGTGAGCTCAGCCCGTGGTTGCCCGGTTCCTGAGACCGCCGAGCAGAGCGAATGGGTGGCACGTCTGGCTCAGGACGTGGCTCATGTGCGCGTTGCGGGTTAAGAGGTAATCCATGTCGGACCTTCACGAGCTCTATCAGGAAATGATTCTCGACCACAACCGCCACCCGCACAATTTCCGGGTGATGCCGGAATCCGACCACCGCGCCGAGGGTTATAACCCTCTGTGCGGCGACCGTGTGACGCTCTTTGTGAAGCTCGAGAGCGGCCGCATCGCCGACGCGAGCTTTCAGGGTTCCGGCTGCGCCATCTCGATCGCATCGGCCTCGGTATTGACGGAGACCGTTAAGGGCAAAACACTGGCCGAGGCGGCGAACCTTTTCGAGCGTTTTTATGGACTGGTGACTGGCAAGAACCTCGAAAACGGCAAGAACCTGGGCAAGCTGGCGGTTTTCTCCGGCGTTTCCGGCTTCCCGGCGCGCGTGAAGTGCGCGACGCTGGCCTGGCACACGCTCCAGAGCGCGCTCGGCAAGGGTGAGGCCGTCACGACCGAAAAAGACGACGCAGCTCCAGGAGAAATTCGATGAGCACCCAGATACCCTCCCCCCCGAACCCTCCTGGCGCGCCGCCTCCCGCGCCCGCGAACCTGAGCGAGCAGGAAATACAGGCGCTCCAGGAAAAGATCGTCGAGGCGCTTCGATCCTGTTACGATCCAGAAATCCCTGTGAATATATACGATTTAGGACTAATTTATGACACCCGCGTGGAGCCGAGCGGCCGCGTCTTTGTGCAAATGACGCTGACGGCGCCGGGATGCCCGGCGGCGGGAACCCTGCCCGGCGAAGTCGAAGACAAGATCACCGTGCTTCCCATGGTGGCGGAAGTCAAGGTGGATGTCGTTTGGGATCCGCCGTGGACTAAGGACCGCATGTCGGAAGCGGCGAAGCTGCAGTTGGGATTCTTGTAAGAAGGGCGGTTGGGAGTCAAGAGTCAAACGGCGAAAGAGCAGAGGCGCCTGAGCCTGGCTTCGCCAAGGGGAGTCGAGAACTCTATCACTCTCTTTTGACTTTTAACACTCGGCCCGTAAGGTTCGGCGCGATGGTTTGAGGCTGAATATGAAACTTACCTCCCAGGAAGAATACGGACTGCGCTGCCTGCTGCGCATCGCCCGGGCGGGCCGCAGCCTGACCATCACGGAAATCAGCGCCGAGGAGGGCATCTCGGTCTTCTACGCCGCAAAGCTCTTGAGGATCTTGCGCCGCAGCGGCATCCTGACCAGCGCGCGCGGGCAGGCGGGCGGCTACCAACTAACGCGGCCGGCCGGGGAAATCCGAGTGGGGGAAGTCCTGGCGCTCTTGGGGGGACGGCTCTTCGAGCCCGCCTTCTGCCAAGATCACGCCGGAGTCGAGGACGTCTGCGCGAACTCCCTCGATTGCTCCATCCGCTCCCTCTGGCGCGCCGTACAAAGAGTGGTGGACCACGTCCTGAACCACACGACCCTTCAGGAACTCCTGGCCCATGAACCGGACATGGAGGCCTGGGTGAGTCCTCTGATCCAGGTGGCCGGCCCGGTCCCCTCCTCGCTCAAGCCGGGAAATCCTTCCAGCCCCTAGACCGAAAGCGCCCGTGCGGCCGCCGCCTGCCCGCTGCGAATACAATCGGATATTCCTATACCCGAATAGGCATTTCCTGAAAGTGAAAGACCGGGGAGCTGTTTGACGCGAGCCTCGATGGCGCGGAGGCGCTCGAGGTGGCCGACCGTGTATTGCGCCATCGCTTGGGGGGAGCGCGTCAAGCGGTGAAAGAGCGGCGTGGCGCGAAGGCCCAGAATCGCGGCCAGCTCCTTGCGCGCCCAGCCGACGATTTCCTCGTCGCTTGCGCCGATAATCTCCGGGTCGCGAGTCCCTCCGAGAAAGCAGCGGAGCAGGAGCTTTCCCGGAGGCGCGCGGCGCGGGAACTTGGCGTGAACGAAGGTCACGGCGAGCAGCCGCCGCCGCTCTTGGCGCGGGACGAGAAGCCCGTGACCGGGCGCCAGTTTCACGTCCTTCGACTCGAACCCAAACGCCACGGTCACCGCCGAGGAGTACGGAATTTCGCCCAGCCTTTGCGCGAGCACGGGGTCGGCTCGCGCAAGGAGCCGCGCGCTCTCATAGGCGGGCAGAGCCAGGACGACGGCGTCCGCCTCGATCGCCGCTCCCTCGCTCACGCGGACCACCCATCTCGGCCGGCCCTTCGGCTGCCGTGCGCCAGTTTCCAGGACTTCGACTTTTTGACCGAGGAGCAGGCGCGAAGGCTCGAGCCGCTCGACAAGCGCCCGCACCAGCTCCTCGAGGCCGCCATCGAGAGTCGTAAACAGCGGCGCCGACGCTGCCTCTCGGCGATGTGCTCGGCGGGCGCGAAGAACTCCACGCGTCAGGCTGCCGGTTTCCTTCTCTATGCGCCAGAAGCGCGGGAGCACGGCGGGCGCGCTCAAGTTTTCGGAATCCCCACCGTACACTCCCGCAAGCAGCGGGTCCGCGATATTCTGAACCATCGCCGGACCAAAGTGGCGGCCGACGAAACTCGCTGCGGACTCATCGGCGCGGTCGCCCGAGGGTCGTCGGAACAACTCAGCCAGTGCAGAGAGCTTCGAGCGGGCGGGCAGCAGCGGCGTTCTCACCAGCGGCCAGAGGCGCGTGGGCACGAGCATGTAAAGGCCGTCGGGAAGCGGCTCGAGCCGCCCGCGGTGGAGGATGTAGGTTCGCCGCTCGCGGTCGTTTGACCCGAGGAGATGGCTCGCGAGCCCCAATTCGCGGCAGAGCGCCGCGGCCTCCGGTTTTTCCGTGAGGAAGCTGTCGGGGCCGCCTTCGATAACGAAGCCGTCGAACTTCTCAGTGCGGATCACTCCGCCCCAGCGCGGGCTTCCTTCCAGGAGGTACTCTTCAATCGGCGCCCCCGCTTGCCGCGCGCGGGCAAGCGTGTAAGCCGCCGCCAGGCCGGAGATGCCGCCGCCTACGACCACAATGCGTCGCCGCGATGGGCTGGAACTCGTCAAGCCACTTCCCCGCAGAGGTGCGCTGGACCGGCCTCTTGCGCTCACTGGACTTTTGCCGCCAGCCGCGTGGTCACGATGTCCGCGAGCGCCATAATGAATAAGGGGCTGTCGTTGAGCGACTCCGTGCGGTGGACCTTCACGCCCTTCCCTTCCCCGTAACGGCGGAACGCGATGTCCACGTCGTAGAGGATTTCGACGTGGTCGGAGACAAAGCCAATGGGCGCAAGAAGCACGTGCCTGCGGCCCTCGGCGGCGAGCTCGCTGATCTGGGACTCGACCGTGGGGCCAATCCACGGCTCGCCGGCCATCCCCTGGCTCTGATACGCCAAGCGGTAGTCGTCCATTCCCACTGCTTGTGCGACCAGCGCTGCGGTTTCCCGCACTTGGCGGATGTAGGGGTCGCCGCCGGCGACGGTTCGCTCCGGGACGCTATGCGCAGTGAAGACGACGGGCACGGGTTCGCCCGCTTCCGAGTAGGTGCGCGCCCGGGCTTCGCTGAGCCGTTTGCCAAACGCGGCGATGAGGCCGGGATGGTCGTGCCAGCTTTCGATAAACTCCACTTCGAGTTCGGGAGCACCGCTCGACCGCGCGGCCTCAAGCGACTTCCGGTAGAGCCCGATGCTGGTGCTCGAATTCTGCGGAGCCAGGCAGAGCGCCACCAGGCGCTTCACGCCATCTCGCCGAACGAGCTCGAGCGCCTCGGCGATAAAGGGCTTCCAGTTCCGCATGCCGACATAGACGGGGAGACCAAGGAGTCGCGCGAGCGCTTCCGCCTGGCGGCGCGTTCGGGCCAGAAGCGGCGAGCCTCCGATGGCGGCGTAACGGCGGACGATCTCCTCGACCGCCGCCTGCGGCAGCGGCCGCCCGCCGCGAACGTTCAGGAGAAACTCGGGGATGTCGTCGAGCCGGTCGGGCGCGCCATGCGCCATGAGCAGGACCCCGGCGGAGCGCAAATCTGCCTCGATAGCGGAAGAGCGGCCCCTGACTTCGGTCACCGGCCGACCTTCACGTCGTCCCCGTGAAAAGCCCGCCCTGAGCCTGCCGAAGGGCGGGAACCCAGTTCCTTGACCATTTCAACCAATGCGAGGACGTTCTCAAAGGGCGTGCCGGGCAGCACGCCGTGCCCGAGATTGAAGATGTGCCCCGCGCGGCCCCCAGCTTGGGCAAGGATGCGCTCGACGCGCCGGCGGATGGTGGCGCGGTCGGCGAAAAGCACGGCCGGGTCGAGGTTGCCTTGGACGCCGACGCCGGGCCCCAGGCGCGCCCAGGCTTCGTCGAGTTCGACGCGCCAGTCTAGCCCAATCACGTCGCCGCCCGCCTCGCGCATGGCTTCAAGCAGCGTGCCCGCGCCGACGGCGAAATGGATGATGGGTGCGCCGGGCGTAACCGCCTCGAGCATCTGCCGCGTGTAGGGCTGGGCGCCCGCGCGGTAATCCTCCGGCCCGAGGCACCCGACCCAGGTGTCGAACACCTGAACGGCTTGAACTCCCGCGGCGATCTGGGCGTTCACGAGGCGCGCGAGATTGCGCGCCAGGTGCTCCATCAAGGCGCGCCACGCCCCGGGGTCGCGGTGCATCCAGGCTTTGGTGCGCGCGTAGTCTTTCGATCCGCCGCCCTCGATGAGGTACGACGCCAGGGTGAAGGGAGCCGCCGCGAAGCAGAAGCTCGAACCCAAGCGGCTCCGCGATAAGGAGAAGATCGGCAAAGATGATTCCAGCGTCCACACCGAGTTTGTGCGCCGCGGTCACCGCGATTCCAGCGGCGAGGTCCGCGTTTTTGCAAAGCTCGAGAAACGGCACGCGGGCGCGAAGCTCGCGGTATTCCTGCATGTAGCGGCCCGCCTGGCGCATCAGCCAAATGGGAGTCCGCTCGACGGGCTCGCGGCGGCATGCCTTCATCAGAAGCGAGTCTTGCCAGAGTGGACGTTCGGGTTTTGCGGTTTCGCGCATTGACCCTTGGACGCGCGTTACCTCGCGGCCTGCCGATGGTGATTTAATTTCCAGGATTTCGTGCGCGCGGCGCGCCGCTTCGTGCGCGAGCATCCCCATCTTGTGGACGGCGGGTTCGAAATCCGGCACGATGCCGCAGACGGCCATGACTTCAGTGCAAGTCGGACCGATAGACCCGACCACAGCCCGCCCGAGCGCTTCGAGGAGAGCGTCTTTCACGCCCATTCCCGCCGCCACGTCCAGCAGGTTCTCAACCTGAGCCGCATTGGTGAACAACACCACGCGTGCGCCCCCTCCGATAATCGCAGCGACCGCGGCCCGCAGCGGCTCGAGGTCGTCCGGGAGCGTCCAGCGGTAGACGGGAACGCGCAGGACGTTTGCCCCGCGCTCTTCGAGAGCAGCCAGGAAGGCTTGGTTTGGGATGCCGTATTCCTGCACGGCCACGCGCTTGCCGCGGAGCTCGACGTGGTTCGTATCGAGCGCCGCCAGCACTTCCCGCCAGGTGTTCGGCTCGGGAACCGTAATCGAAATCGGCACGCCGAGCTCTTTCAGCGCCTTGACGGGTTTCGGCCCG
>QHZN01000143.1 GCA_003225365.1 Acidobacteriota bacterium | reverse complement strand
CGCTGAACACTGGTGGAGTGTCTACGATGCGCGCCCGTTCCTGTCCGGCGGCTTCGCCTGGACCGGATTCGACTATCGCGGCGAACCGACCCCTTATGGCTGGCCCTGCATCAGCTCACACTTCGGCATTATGGACACGTGCGGTTTCCCCAAAGACAATTTTTTCTATTACCAGGCGTGGTGGGGATCGAAGCCGGTGCTGCATCTATTTCCGCACTGGAACTGGAGCGGCAAGGAAGGCCAAGAGATCGCCGTGTGGTGCCACGCGAATCTCGACAGCGTCGAACTTTTCCTGAACGGCGAGAGCTTGGGAACGAAGCAGGTGAAGCGCGCATCGCACGCGGAGTGGAAAGTGAGGTACACGCCTGGGTGGCTAGAGGCGCGGGGCTCCAAGAATGGCCAGGTGGTCTTGACCGATAAGCGCGAGACAACAGGACCGCCCGCCAGGCTCGTGTTGCATCCGGACCGGCAACGGATTGCCGCCGACGGTGAGGACGTAACGGTGATTCGGGTTGAGCTGGTAGATGCGAAAGGCCGCGCAGCGCCCACGGGGTCGAACGAGGTGAGCTTCAAGATCGCGGGGCCAGGACGACTGATTGGCGTCGGCAACGGCGACCCGAGTTGCCATGAGCCGGATAAGCCGCCTTCGCCCACGGAGGCACGTCGCAGCGCGTTCAACGGACTGTGCATGGCAATTGTGCAGGCGTTGAAACAGCCTGGGGAAATTCGAGTGGAAGCTTCGTCCGCCGGACTTGAAGGTGCCTCCGTGGTGATCCAGGCAGATGCGGCGAATCTGCGCCCCGCCGTTCGATGAACCGCGAGGCTGCTGGTTCCAAGGTCACCCCGATTCATCTGCGGCCAGTCAGGCGCAACAGGCAGAACTCATACAAGCGCCGGGTCAAGAGGTCGCAATTTCGGCGGCTCGGGTGCATTGAGGGGTTAGAGCGGCTTTGGGCAGAATCTGCGTTTGCAGGTGGCAGGTCAAAACAGCCATACACGCAACTCGATCGCGGATTGCGCCCGAAAACAATCTTCAACGGTTGGGTCGGTTTGGCCCCGAGCCGTGGGCCAGTGGACGGCTAACCAAATTCCCGAGCGGAACCCTGAGCCCGGGAGTAACTGGCGAACCGACAGCGACTTAGGACGAATCGAGCCGAGGGGCGGGACACCGCTGTGGTCTAGGATTACCCCAGTGAATGTCGGCGGAGCCGCGGCGGCTCGCGCGGTGCATGCGTAAGAGAGAAGCGATCCCGCCAACGTTTTCCGACAAGGGAATTTCTCGTGAGCGCCGAAGCCATCGACGAGGCCCCCCTCCTACGTGGCCAGCGTCGCTCAACCGGTTAAGCCTTCGCACCCTTGCCCAGCTCGGACAACTTCGTGTACGCGCTCGCACCCACCCGGCAGTCTGAATACACCCACAAGAACTACTTTCCCCTATCGTTTCAAACGCTTAGCGGTTCAACTCCAGTTCACAACTAGTCCATTCGCCGTGCATCGACCCCGTCGCTGATCCGGCTCAGAGTCGCCCTCGTCGCGCAACTCGCGGCGGAGGCGACGATGCGCAATGGGGCAGGCACTCTAGGTTTGGCAGCAGTCTTGGCAACACTGGTAGGGGCTGGCGGCGTTGGAAAGACGGCAGCGAAAGACCGCGCGAAAAGGGGATCCGAATCCTTCACGATCACCTTGCGCGTCTACGATTACGTCCGAATGAATCGCCCGGCCTTGCTCGCCGCCGAGGGATAGGCCGCGGCAATCCTCGCCCAAGCTGGGCTTGAGGCACGCTGGGTGGACTGCTCGACTTCCGAGGCCGAGTTGGATCACTACCCCGATTGCCGGTCAGCATGGAAAGCAAACGATTTCGTCCTGAGGTTGCTGCCCAACTCCATGGTGGAACCGCGGGCGAGATGGCAGGAAGCGCTGGGCTTTACGCCCGAGTGCGACGCGGTTGGAACCTGCACAACCAGCATCTTCCACGACCGCGTCATCAGTATGGCCGAGGGCGCAAACGCAACCTTGGCGGTTCTGCTGGGCCGGGCCATGGCTCACGAAATCGGACATCTACTTCTGGGCGCGAATTCGCACTCCCGCACCGGGATCATGCGCGCCTCGTGGTCCGGCGAGTCAAGCAATGGAGGAATTTCGTTTCCGTGAATTAACGACGGCTGTGGCCCGCACGCGCGTGGTGCGTTTGTCCGAATGTCGTAAAATAATGCAACCAATTATGGCAACTTCAAGTCGAGGGCGTAGATTTCTTCCACGCCTGTGTCGCGCAGTATCAGTGGCGAATCGTCCGGGGCCAACCAGAAACCACTGTCGAGTCCTCCGAGTAGTCGGGTATCCTTCAGACTTACCACCTGCTCCGTCTTACGGTCAGTAATCCGCACCCGAAAGATTGCCGGGTCGCTTCCGTAGTTCACAAAGTAGAGGTACTTCCCATCCCTCGACCAATTCAGGGAACCTATGTCGTTCATTTTGGCCAAGTCCACCCACTTTTGAGTGGCGAAATCAAAGAGCACCAGCCTAGGCGTTACCCAGTTATTCCAATCCGGCTTATCCGGCACCGGCTGTGCGGCAATATATCGCCCGTCGGGCGACCAGCCAGGGGTGTAAAAACCCTCTGACCCGGGCACAGTGGACACTCGCTGCGTTCGCAGATCCAGTATGTAGATGGCAGAGTTTCTGGACGCACTGCCGCCCGCACGGGCAAACATCAGCGAGTTTCCGTCCGGAGACCAACTAGCGTCAGCGCTGTCTGTCCCTGCTGGGGCGAGTTGCTGAGGGCTACTTCCGCCGTCGGCCGGAACGACGTAGATGTGAAATCCCATCGTTGGGGGCGTTTGGCCGAAAAAAACGATTCGCTTGGCGTCAGGCGACCAGCGCGGCATGAAGGCATCAAGGGGGGGAGAGGAAGTGAGCTGTAGTTGCTGGCTCCCGTCCACTTTGCTCCGCCAGAGATCCCGCTGGGGGTATCTTGTGTAAGCGACCCACTGCCCGTTCGCCGAGAAGGATGCCTGGTCAATGGAGAGCCCTCCCAGATAGGGCAGGAACTGTTGAGAGCGCGTGTCGTAACGGACCAGCTCGCCACGCGGCTGAACACCGTGGGCGAAGATTCTCTTGCCGTCCCGGCTAGGGACAGGGCCCCAGAGGTTTAGTGGACTGGCCGTCAACAGGACGGGTTCGCGCTTGGTTCTTCTTTGGAACGGGCCTGCATCTTCCCGAATCGCCCACAAGTTGAATGAGCGAGAGGCCTCCACGCTCGGCAATGATGGAAGTCCCCGACGCGATGCGAAAATGAAATACTTCCCGTCAGATGTCCAACTCCCGGTGCTCTCCTCATTCCAGCCGGGAAGCAAGGGACGAAGACCCGCGCCGGCCGCTGAAACTTCCCAGAGCCCAGCGGGCCCGTATTTCCAAGAGGTGAAGCGCAAACGTCTGCCGTCAGGGGACCAAGTCGGCCGCCATATTATAGTCGCGAGGTCGGGCTTTGTACTCACCAGCTTCCGAGATCCTGTCCCGTCGCTGTTGATCAGGTATAAATCAGGACCGTTTATAAAGACAATTTTTCGTCCATCTGGTGACCAGCTTCCATCGTGACCCACGGCGTCACCCAAACGACGAGGAGGAGAGCCGGCTGCCACTGGCAGGACCCAGATAGGCCCGTCCTGACCAAGCTGCCCGTTGGAAACTAGAAGCTCTGACCCGTCCGGCGAACCGCTGAACAAGGAGACATCAGTGAATGGCGTCGGAATGGGCACCACTCCTCCGCCGTTAACGGAAACAGCAGCGAGGGAATAATGCCCACCCGTCACTTCAGGAAAGTAGAGACTGAAGCCATCCGACGCGAGTTGGGCAGAAGGCTTGCTCTGACCGTCGCTCGTTAACTGGACGATACGCGCGACTTTTGGTGGAGGCACCGGAGCCCTCAACCACAACGTCAGAACCACGGCGACCAGAACGACCGCACCGGCCCAAACGCCCAGCCAGAGACGCCGCGGCCTGGGAACTGCCGCCGCGACCTCCTTACTTACTTCCGCAACGCGAGCCGCACTCGCCGCTCGGCCTGAGTCTGTATCGCGTTTCAGGCGCTTCAGGTCGGCGAGCATCTCGGCGGCAGATTGGCAACGCATGGCGCGGTCTTTTTCCAGCGCCTTTTCGATGATCGTTTGGAGCCGAGGGAGAATGGCAGCATTCAAGCGCTGGGGTGAAGTTGCTTGGCGCGTTAGAATTGCCTCCCGAATTTCGGCGGAAGTTGCGCCTGCGAATGCCTGCTGTCCCGTCGCCATTTCGTATAGCACCGCACCGAAGCTGAAGAGGTCGGTGCGCGCGTCCACGTCTTCGCCGCGCGCCTGTTCCGGCGACATGTACGCCGCCGTGCCCATCGCCGCGCCGGAGACGGTGAGATGTTCCGGGTCAATGGTTTCCGTGGGTGAATCCAGGGACCCTTCGCTGTCGCTCAGGGTGACACTGCCTCGGCCATGACCCGCATCACCCTGCATCTCATGCTGAGCGGAGCGAAGCATCCCCGCAGTCGCCGGTGTCAATTTCGCCAAACCAAAATCCAGAATCTTCGCATCGCCGCGCTTCGTTACAAAAATGTTGGCGGGCTTAATGTCGCGATGGATGATGCCGGCGGCGTGCGCTGCGTCGAGCGCGTCGGCAATCTGAATGGCGAGTTCGAGCAATGTGTCCACAGGTAGGGGCGAACGGTGTTCGTCCACGCCCACTTCGCGCGCGGCGCGTTCGCCGTATTCTGCAGCGCGGGCGCCGCGCACCCCTACCAGAAGGTCCTTCAGCGTCTGCCCTTCCATCAGCTCCATGGCAATGAAGGGCTGCCCATCCACCTGTTCGATCTCGTAAATCGTGCAGATGTTCGGATGATTGAGCGCCGAGGCAGCGCGGGCTTCGCGCTCGAAACGCGCCAAGGCGGTGGGGTTCTTGGCCAAGCCGGTGGGCAAAAACTTCACCGCCACTTTGCGGCGCAGCTTCGTGTCTTCCGCCTTGTACACGATCCCCATGCCGCCGCCCGCCAATCGCTCGAGAATGCGGTAGTGCGACACGGTGCGCCCGATGGGATCGGAATGCGTGAAGTCGGTTGCGGCTTCGGGAGCGGCGCCAGCGGGCTTGTCCAGCGGAATCACGGCGGGGGCGGATTCCGACGATCCCCCCGCCGAATCGCTCGGGTCATGCAGGGAAACTATCAGCCGGAAACCGCGGCGGGGCAGCGTTTCGACGTAGCGGGGACTCTCGGCCTCATCGCCCAGCGCCTGCCGCAGCTTCTTGATGGCGGTGCCGATGCTGTGGTCGAACTCCACAATCGTGTCGTTCGGCCACAGGCGCTTGCGAATCTCTTCCCGCGTCACCACCTCGCCGGGATGTTCCAGCAGCATCAACAGAATCTGAAAAGGTTGCTCTTGCAGGCGGATACGGCGCTCGCCCTGGCGCAGCTCACCGGCGCGGACATCGAGTTCAAAATCCCCGAAACGAAGTGCATGAGCAGGAGAGTGGTCCAATGAGTCCCCCCGCCACAGGATGCCGGCTATTCTATCACGGCATAGTATCGAAGTTTGTAAGGGCGGCACCATTCTCCGAACGGAGCTTCGCATCTTTGCGAGCCTTCCCAGTAATCGGGGATGGCCCCGATGGACGAGCGAAACCCCGACCGGGCGGAGAAGGCCGCGGCGAGTCCGCATAGCCCGGTCCGCAGGGGGGATGCGCGCAGTTCGGGTCCTCGAACCGGACATTGGGAGCAGAATGCAATAAACGAGCTATGCGGAAGGAAATTTTAAACTCTGCCGCGTGGATCGAAATCTATCCGGCGTTGCCGTTAGGGCTACAATGTTATACAGTCCCTTTTGAGTGGCGGCGGCCGAGAGGTCCACCGCCCGGGTTTCCGTCGCGGAAAATCCGGCTGGTTTGGGGTCTTCCAAACTTCTTCGTCAGTACGATCGCGCGTTGGGAGGTGACTTGTGGCCACTGTAGTGGAATCTTCGCCGTCGGTGATAGGCGGATTCACTCCCCGTTCCGAGCCAGTGCAGCGCAACGTTGCCGTAGACGTCTATCGCGGCTTCGTGATGCTGCTGATGATGGCCGAAGTGCTGCAGTTTGCGCGCGTCTCGGGAGCCTTCCCCACGAGCTTATTCTGGAAAGTGCTGGCCTGGAATCAGACGCACTCCGAGTGGTTCGGGTGCTCATTGCACGACACCATTCAGCCTTCATTTTCCTTCCTTGTCGGTGTGGCGCTGCCCTATTCAATCGCCAGCCGTCTCGCCAAGGGCGGGAAGTTCTGGAAGCTCTTCGCGCACGCTCTGTGGCGCTCACTGGTGCTGGTCGCGCTCGGCGTTTTCCTAAGGTCCATGGACCATTCCCAAACCTATTTCACGTTCGAAGACACGCTCTCGCAGATCGGATTCGGTTACCCGTTCTTGTTCCTGCTCGGCTTTCGTCCGCCCAAGTGGGCGTGGGCGGCACTGGGAGTCATTCTGAGTGGCTACTGGCTAGCCTGGGCGCTCTACCCGTTGCCCGGGGCCGGGTTCGATTGGCAGTCGGTCGGCGTATCAGCGGCGTGGAACGCCCAGCACAATTTCACTGGATTCGCGGCACACTGGAACAAGAATTACAATCTCGGAAACAGGTTTGACCAGTGGTTCCTGAACCTGTTCCCCCGCGAGGACGCTTTTTTGTACAACTCTGGCGGATACTTGACCCTCAGCTTTATTCCCACGCTGGGCACCATGATCTTGGGATTGGTGGCGGGCCGGTGGCTGCGCGCCGCTGCGCCTAGAATTCCCATGAAGCGCCTGCTGATGGCTGGCGTGATCGGTGTTGCGGCCGGGCTGCTGCTCCATTACGCCCAAATCTGTCCGGTGGTGAAGCGCGTCTGGACCCCTAGTTGGACGCTGTTCAGCGGCGGCCTGTGCTTCCTGTTCCTGGCCGGGTTCAGTTGGGTGATCGATGTCAAGCGTCATCGCAAGTGGGCGTTCCCGCTGGTCGTGATCGGAATGAATTCCATCGCCGCTTACTGCATCGCGCATTTCCTGGAGAATTTCATTACGACAACATTCCGCATCCACCTGGGAGCGAATTTCTTTGATTTCCTTGGCATGGGCCTCCAGCCTCTGATAGAGGGCGCAGCCGTGCTGTTCTGCTATTGGCTGGTCCTTTTCTGGATGTACCGGAGGAAGCTGTTCTTGAAGGTATGAGCCGGAAGAGGGGAATTCGAACCGCAATGAGTGAGGGGCGCCAGGATTCAATCCCGCCACAAAATCAGGCATGGAAAAGTTTTCCGAGGTGACATATGACGCGAAACGGACTCACTGCTTGCACCCGTCGATCATTCCTCAGCAGAACATTAGCGGCTGGAGCGGCAGCATCAGCATCGAACATCATGAAGCCCGAACTGGCGCATGGCGCGGGAAAGGAGCGCCTGCGCGCCGGTTTGGTCGGCTGCGGCGGACGCGGCACTGAGGCAGCCATCGACCTGCTTACGGCTGACGCGTACGTAGAACTCGTGAGCATGGGAGATATATTCGAGGACAAACTCCAAAAGTCCCTGGCCAACCTGCGTGATCCCCAATTCTTGATGGACGCGAGCCCGAAGCATGCGGCCGAATTCACTGGCAAACCCTTGGCGGAGCTGGTGGACTCGGTGCGTAAGCGCGTCATCGTCGATCCAGAACACTGCTTCAGCAGCTTTGACGCGTACAGGAAGGTCATCGCCTCCGACATCGATGTGGTGTTGTTGTGTACCCCTCCAGGCCACCGGCCCGAGCAGTTCGAGGCCGCTGTTGACAGCGCGAAGCATATCTTCACCGAAAAGCCTATCGCCACGGATCCTGTTGGGGCACGGCGGTTCATCGCCGCGGTGAAAAAAGCCGCGGAGTCGAAGTTGACGGTCGTCGCCGGCACGCAGCGACGTTCTCAAAAGGAATATATCGAAACCGTTCAGAAGATCCGTGATGGCGTCATTGGAGAGGTGGTAGGCCTCAGCGCGAACTACCTCAGCGGACCGGTCTTGCATGTGGACCATCGTGACCCGGCGTGGGGCGACATGGAGTGGCAGCATCGGAACTGGTACTCCTTCGTATGGATTTGTGGAGACCAGATGGTCGAGCAACACATTCACACCATTGATTTCTGCAACTGGGTAATGGGTACTCATCCTCGTAGCGTGGTTGCGTCGGGCGGCGTGGCGTGGCGTCCTCGGGAGGAGCTCTATGGGAATATTTACGACCACCTGACGGCTGATTTCGTTTACCCCAACGGCATTCACCTGTATAGCGCTTGCCGGCAGTTTCCCAAAGGCTGTTATCGAAAAGTGTGGAATACGGTGGTGGGCGCCAAGGGGGCGAGCGATGGCATCGACATGGGCTCCAAAGGTCTGGATCCGTACGTTCAGGAGCACGTCCGGCTGGTGAACAGCATTCGCGGCGACATTCCCTACGTGAATGACGGGATGACGGTAGCCGAAAGCACCCTGACCTGCATCATGGGGCGGGAAGCGGCTTACTCGGGCATGGAAATCACTTGGGACATGATCATGGACTCGAAGCAGGACCTCCAGCCTAAGACTCTGGACTATAAGCTGGCAATGGCGGTTCCGCCCGTGGCTGTCCCGGCCAAGTACGAATTCGTTTGAGCAAGGCGCATCCCTGCCGATTGGGTTGTCTTTCGCCAAAAAAAAACATCCGCGTCACGACAACTGGTTTTTAAGGATATTAGGAAGGCGATGGAGCCCGCCCGGAACCTGTCCTTACCAAGAACCGCGTCCACGGGCGAAAAGATCCCCTTATCCGGGAAGCTTGAAAGACCCGCCCTTCCATTGCCGGAGGATAAATTCCGAAACTCGGAAGGCGTTGGCTTGAATGGTCAAGGCAGGGTTGAATCCTCCGATGGTCGGAAAGCAGCTTCCGTCTACGACGAAAAGATTGTCCACGTCGTGGGCCTGGCAATACTGGTTCAGGACGGAGCCCCTGGGGTCTTTTCCCATCCGACAGCCCCCCACTTGGTGCTCGCCGAGCCCGCCGCGTTGATTGCTTTTGATCGCGCGTCCGAGATCCTCGCCTGTTAGCGGTTTAGGCAACAGCTCTTCGATGGCGCCAGCGGCGCGAAGGATCTCAATACATCGGTTGGTCAGGAAAAAAGACGATTGAATGTCGAGGGGGTGGACACGGTGTGTGGTGCGGACGACGGGTAAACCCCAAGCGTCGCGGACCGTGGGGTCAAGGTCCACGCGGTTCGATTCAGTGGGCATGCCTTGTCCAGGCGATCCTATGGAAACAGCGCGCCGAAAATACTTGCGAACGAATGCCTTGGCGGCTTTACCCCAAGGCCTGGGGCCGAAATGCCAACCGCACGTCCGTGCGAAGGCTAACGGCTGCCGGTATTCGGAATTCGTCGTAATTACGCCGCCACCGAGCACCGCGCCGTTGCCATGAACATAATCAGCCAGCCCCGCGGTGAAACCCGGCCCATAGGGCTCGAATGTATCTTCGACGAAGAATCCGATAGCGCCGCCACCCCCAGTGTGGTGCATGACACTTCGCCCGACTTGGTCGTGCCGATTGGCGAGGCCGGTCGGGAATAGCCGGGACTTTGAATTTAGCAGCAGCCGCGCGCTCTCCGTCGCCGAGCAGGAGATAATCACCAGGTCGGCCGGCTGCTCGTAAAGTTTCTTGTCCGGCCCGAAATAGATCACCCCGCGCGCCCGCCCCCGCTCGTCCACCACCACCTCCCGTGCCATGCACTCGGCCCGCAACTCGCAGTTCCCCGTCGCCAGCGCCTTCGGGATCATCGTCGCGTGCATCCCCGACTTGGCATTAACCTCACACTGGAATCGCTCGCAGTACAGACACCGAATGCACTCCGGACGCCCGTCGTAAGGCTGGCTCAGAATCGCCAGCGGCAAAGGGAACGGGTGTAAGCCCAGCTTCCGAGCCCCCCGCGCAAACGCCTCTCCCACCCGGTCCATCGGCAGCGGCGGCAGCGGATAGGGCTTCGATCGCGGCGGGTCAAATGGATTCGCCCCCGCCTGCCCCGATATCCCAATCTCCCATTCCGCTTTCGAATAGAACGGCTCCAGGTCTTCGTAGCTGATCGGCCAGTCCTCCAACGTAGTCCCTTCCGGAACACCGTAAAGAGTCTTCATCCGGAAGTCTTTGGCCACAAATCGCCAGGACATGCACCCGTACGCCACCGTCCCTCCACCTACCGCAGCTGCAGTGCTGCCGTACGGCGCGCCATACTGGCCCTCGTTGGCGTATACCAGTCGCGCGGGCTCGTCGGGAGTCAACCTAAATGTGCGAGGGTTGGATTTGATGTCGGGGCCATAACCTAATGGCCCAGAGTTATAGTACTGACTGCGGAGAACATCGTGCCTGGCATCTTCAGGGAGATAGTGTTTGCCGCGCTCGAGCATGACGACCCTCAGCCCCGCCTGACTAAGCTCCTTAACAACCACAGCCCCTCCGGCACCTGAACCAACAATTACGGCATTCACTTTGGGGAAAGATATGGCCATTAGGATACGGACGTTTTTTGCAACCAGGAACTTCGGGCTAGAAACGGATGCGCTTCAGGTATTCGAGGCTACCTCGGATATATTCGGGCGCTTCTGCGCTCTCATCCTCGACTGACGTAGCAACGGATGCCAACTCGCCAAGGCTCGCGCGACGCTCATGGAGCCGTGATCTGATAATCCTCAATATTTTGAGGTTTGCGCGCGTGCGCGGCTCTGGATGCAACTTCAAATCTTTGAATGTATTCCTGGGCCAAATCGTTGCGGCCAATCTTCTTGTAGGCTTGCGCTAACTGGTAGTCAACAGTCCCCTCCTCGTCAAGGCCGAGCGCGGCCCGGAAATGCTGAATGGCCTTATCGGTCTGATCGATTCGCGTGTATGCGGTCCCCAGAGAATCATGGGCGGCTTTGTTCTGCGGCGAAAATGTCACGGCCTTCTCCAGGTAAGGAATGGCCCCTTCGGGGCTGCCGATGCGCAAAATGGTGTCGCCCAGTTCGTAATTCAATTGAGGCGATTCCGGATCGTCACGGATAAGCCCCTCCAAAAGATCGCGAGCTTCTTGATAGTCCTTGTTCAACCAGAGAGCTCGCGCCAAACCTTCTTTCTGCCGCCGATCATGTGGCGCCAGCTTCAGCGCTTCTCGCCATTCCTCAACGGCCATCGCGTATTTCCCCTGAATGCGATAGGCTTCCGCCATCAGGTCATGAATTGGAGCGGAGGTCGGCATCCTGCCAAGGCGGTCAAAGGCTTGAAGGGAAAGCATCGTGTAGGCGGAGGCGGCCCAATAATACACCTGGGGAGATTTTCCGAAATTGGCCGTTTGGGCCAGCTCTTCGTACCGCCCGGCCTGAAATTCGCACTCCAGGTTCTTGTGCAAACAGTCCGGCGGCGGCAAATTCTTCATCCGCTCGTTGATTTCCGCTGCCCATTCAGGATGGCCTGTCTTTTGATAGACCTCCGCCATGCCTTCGTAGGCAGCGCGCAGTTCTGGATCCTTGTCGTGCGCATGCTTGAACAGACTAAAGGCCATCAAGAACTGGTTTCTCTCGGCGAGGGAACGCCCCAGAAGTGTGTCATGATAAGCGGATTGTGGGGAGACCTTTTCAAGCTGGTCAAAGGCTCGCCGCGAGAGGGCGTTGTAAGCCAGGCCTAAAGCCTGCCACGTCTCAGGGTCTTCAGGGTCCAATTCTTTGGCCTTTTGAAGGTTTTCGAGAGCTTTCTCTGGGCGATTGACGGCTAATAAGGCTTGAGCCAGCTCAACGTGCGCGAGTTTGTTCGTTGGCTCCGCCCGGCTGGCGTGCTCGAGGGCTGGGACGGCACGAGCCGGTTCGTCGAGCTTCATACAGTCAAGCCCCAGTAGAAGCCAGGCGGGCGCGTAGTCCGGCTGCGCCTTCAGGTAGATTCGGAACTGCTCGACCGCCTCCCGGAAACGTCCTCCCGAGTGCAACGCCAATCCCCAATTAAGGCGGAACCCTGGGTTGTTTGGAGCCGCCTGTACCAATTTGGCGTACAAGGCCGATGCTTCATCAAAATGATCTTCCAACATCGCTTGCTTGGCGCGGTGGGACTTCGCGGCAATGTCATCTGTCTCAGCCGAAACGGAAACCGGCACGAAGAATAAGACACCTCCCAATAACAAGGGTCCCAGGGGGCCTAACAACACCTCAAGAAAGTTTTGCCTACTAGCTTTCATTCGAGCGTCCTACCGTCGAAGCTTAACACCGGGCGACTCTTGTCCACCAGGCTTGGCAATAACCGCCTGGCCCGTCTAGGAGAGGGCACCGTCGCTTCGAAGCCAGGAAATTGAAACGTCGCAAAACTTCTGAATACTCGGTGCGCGTCCGCCTCTCGAAACGGGCGGTGTTAACGAAGGGGCCGGCATAAAGTCACGGAAGTTACGAAACCGCTCCTCCGTCCGAACACCTCCGCCCCATCTCGGTCCTTCGAACCGACACATGTGGGACAGGTTCCCGGATCTGCTCCGGGAGTAGGGTTGATGCTCTCCCGGGCCGCCCCAAGACGGTCAGAATAATATTTTCAGAGCCATCTGGATGTTCCTTGGACCGTTTGAGGTGCCAAACATCTGCCCGAAGCTGCCGTCGGACACAAAGGCGTCCGGTCCTCCAAACGACGGCGTATTCCAGGCGTTCAAGAAGTCGGCCCGAAATTGCAACTTGAACCGCTCCGAAAGCTGGAAGTACTTGGCCAAACTCAAATCCGTGTTCCGAGTAGCGTCACCCCGAAGCTGAGTAACGTAACGGGGCGCGCTGCCGATTTCACGGTCGCCGGGCTGGGTCCAGGCAGCCAACTCATTGCCAACGCAACCTGCCGTACTTCCGTCAAGAAACTTCGTGCAACCGTTGAACCACTGGATGCCGCCATCGGGCATCGGAGATTTCGATGAGATTTTCAGCAGTTTGGCGTTGACCAGGTTATAGGCTGACCTTCCGAAGCCGTACGCTCCCAGGCTATTGCCCGGGGCGCCGGTGAGCAAAGGAAGGCCACTGTGGAACGTCAAGACGGAGGCGACTTGCCACCCGCCGACAACGCTATTCGCGATTCCGCCCATGTTGCTGCCGAATTTCTTGCCCTTGCCAACCGGGAGGTCATAGACGAGGCTGGTGACGAAGCTCTGCGGGACGTCATGGGAGCTGATCGAATACTCAATTCTCCGGTTGTAGTAATCACGCCACTGGCCGTTCCAGATAGACCAGCCCTGGTCTTCCGAAGCATCGTCGAGGGTCTTTGACCACTGGTAAGATGACAGCAAGGTCAGTCCGCTCTTAAACTGCTGGCTGAACCGGATACCAAGAGAATCGAAGTTAGCTTTGGCGCCCGGCAACGAACGGGCCGGCTCGATATCCGCGTACTGCGGGTACGGTCGAAGGAGCTGGTTCATCGGGACCGTCGAACCAGACAAGTTTCCTGAGGTAATAAGGCCGGCAAACGGATTCGCGACTTGCGCATCCAAAGCCGATCCCATGCTAAGAAAACTACCCGGAAGTTGGTCCATGTTGAGGCTGGGGTTTCCGTATAGGATTTTGCGCGCACGGAATCCGGCATACCCAACCTCAAGGACGCGGCTGGGTGACAGCTCGTATTGGAGATTCAAACTGAAGTTCTGCTGGTACCCGGTAGGGTGAGGACCCTTGAGCCAGATTTGCCCGAGGGATTGACCAAGTGCGGTTCCAGCGCCCCCTGCCGTGCCGGTGGGCTGGTTTTTTCCATTGGGGAAAGGATTTGAAACGAGGTCCTGTGGGACCAGACCTCCACCTCCCACGCTCGAGACCCAGGACGTGGAAGTAGAAAAACCCTCGTCTTGGCCGGGACTGTCGAAACTGATTAAGGCTTGGGCAGGCATCGTGAAGATGCCAAAGCCGCCGCGCATAACCAACTTGTCTGTCAGCTTGTAAGCAAAGCCCAGCCGTGGAGCAAAGTTGTTGAAGTCGGTCTCCCAAAGCCGCCGGTTGCTGCTATTGGCATAGACAAAACCGCCTTTTAGAGGCAGGCCCGTCGGCTGCGCCAGCGGGCTCGTCAGGTTAAGGTCGAAAAGGCTCCAGCGGTTGAACCGTTCCGTGGCCCCAGGCTGGATCTCGTAACGCAAACCGTAAATCAAGGTGAGGCGGTTCGTGGCATGCCAGGTATCCTGCCCGTAGAAGGCGTAGTACCTCATCCCGGTTGCAAGGTCC
>QHZN01000314.1 GCA_003225365.1 Acidobacteriota bacterium | reverse complement strand
GCCGCCGGCCGCGGCAATCTTCATCCACTTCTCGAGCCCGACGTACTGGTCTTGCAGTGCGTGGGTAAGCTCGTGTGCCATGACAGGTAGCTGCGCCTCAACGGGGACCCAGTCGAGCATGTAAAAGATCTTCGTGGCGGGGTCGTAGAAGCCCGCCAGCGGGTCATTAGTCGTGTCGAGCATAAAGGAGCGAAGGTCCAAGTCGCGCGGGACGAGCCCCAGCTTCTTCAAGACCAGGGCGGAGCGCTCCAGCCGCGCCATGACGTCCGCTTTGCTGAGCTCGGTTTCTTTCTTCTCCTTTACTCCTTTGCGGTCGATCAGTTGGCCCTGAACGTGGCTGTGGACCGGTAGCCCGCTGTGCTCGCTGCTGAAATTGAGGAGGCCGTCGACGGAGGAGAGAATGCGCTTGGCATCCTCGGGAGTCGCATGGAGCTCGAGATTTAGTTGCGTGGGATAGGGAGTCTGTTTGTTTTGCTTTCCACTCTGCGCAGAGGGAGGGGGCGCCTGCGGAGAGGGAGTCTCCGTCTGCGCCTCGGCCAAGCGGGCCGCCAGACAATAGCAAACCGGCACAGCCAAGAGAGACACAGTGGCGCGCCGCCCCCTCCCCTTCAGTTCCATCGCAGGCTCCTGTTACAAGCAGAGGTTGCTCTCATCCGGTACTCGGCTGGCATAACCCGGATAAGGGAAAACCTTATAAAAGAGTACGCTTCAGGATAGAGTGGCGTCAAGCGAGTAATGTAGGTGACTGGTGAGTTTGCTGTAACGGCGCGCTATATGCAACTAACGGGGGTTGCAGTCCGCCGCGACAACACCAAACCGACCTCCTACTGAATGTTTGCTCCCGGGCGTTTCTCGACCTGACAGCTTCTTATTGGAAGAACGCTCATCCTTAGGCATACTCGTCGGATATGCGCTGTTTCCTTGGCATTGATGCCGGCGGGACGCGAACGCGGGCGTTATTTCGAGATGCGAGTGGGAAGATTCTTGGCCGCGGGACGGCGGGTCCGGCGAACCCCCTGAAAGTCGGATTCGAATTGTCGGAGCGGGAAATCCTGCGCGCGGCGCGGTTGGCGGCAGTGGCGGCTTTTCCCCTCCAGAGCCTTCGTCCGAAAATTCGCGGCGTCAAGCCGCCTCTACACGCCGTGGTCGTGGGTCTGGCCGGCGTGGACCGGCCGCCCGTTCACCGCCGCTTGCTCAAGTGGCTGAAGAAAGCGATCCCTGCGCGGCGGCACCTACTGACTTCCGACGCCGCCATTGCTTTAGCGGCCGCAATCGGCCGCGCGCCCGGGATCGTCATTATTTCGGGCACGGGCTCCATCGGCTATGCCGAAGACGAGCACGGAAGAGCCTACCGCTCGGGCGGATGGGGGACGCTCTACGACGACGTCGGTTCGGGCTACGACCTGGGCCGCCAAGCCGTTGTGGCGGCGCTCCGCGACCACGACGGCCGAGGCCAGCGGACAGTTCTGGGCCGCAAGATTTGCCGCGCCCTCCGCCTTCGAGACATCACCAAGATCGTTCTCAAGCCGTTAACTCCGCAAAAGATCGCAAGCCTTTTTCCTTTCGTGCTCGAAGCGGCTCGCCAGGGAGACTTGGTGGCGCGATATTTGTGCGACCTTGCGGGGCACGACCTCAGCGAACTAGCGATTGCGCTCGTCGAGCGGCTCGGCTGGAAGCGGCGCGAATTTGCTGTGGTTTGCGCCGGAGGCGTATTCACTTCGAGTGCGCGAGTCCGCCGAACTTTCTCGCATTTCCTCCGCGGCCACGCTCCCCGAGCGCGTGTGGTCCTGCTTCGGCGCCCCGCGGTCGAAGGCGCAGTGGCGCTCGCCCGCGAACTCGCGGACGGGTCTTAACGTAGGGGCGATTCATGAATCGCCCCTACCCTCGGGGGATCCTTGGGGGTCAAATGTCCACGGCTGCGCTACAATAGCCCGCCCATGTCGTTGATGATGGATGAAATTTTCGAGCAGCCGCGCGCGCTCGAGCGCACGTTCCGGGCGGAGCGCGAACACGCCGCAGATTTCCGCCGCTTGTCGCGCCACCGGAACTTTCGGCTGATTGTGCTGGTGGCACGCGGAACTTCGGACAACGCCGCGACTTTCGGCCGCTACCTCCTGGAAATCGCCACCGGAATCCCGGTGTCGCTCGCCGCGCCCTCCGTTCATACCCTCTATCACGCTCGCCTGGATTTTCGGCAGGCGCTGGTGGTCGGGATCTCGCAGTCGGGTGAGGGGACCGACATCAACATGGTTCTCCGCTCCGCCCGGCGGCGGGGCGCCTACACGCTCGCCATCACGAACGAGGCGCGCTCGACGATGGCGAGCCTCGCGGACGACGTTTTCCTGGTGCGAGCCGGCCGGCAACGCTCGGTCGCCGCCACCAAGACTTATACGGGCCAGTTGATGGTGCTTTACCTGTTGACGGCGGCGCTCGGGTCGCACGTGACGCTGGAAAGCATCAGCGAGATCCCCGGCCGCGCCAAGCAGGCTTTGAGGCTCGAAGAGGAGCTGCGCGAACTGGTCGAGCGTTATCGCTATATGCGCGTGTGTACTGTGGTGGCGCGCGGAATCAATTATGCGAACGCCTTTGAATTGGCGCTGAAACTCATGGAGACCTGTTACGTGGTCGCCGAGCGGTTTTCCTCGGCGGACTTCCGGCACGGGCCCATCGCTCTCATCGAGCGCGATTTCCCCGTGATCCTGTTGATGCCGCCCGGAAGGACTTTCCGCGATTTGGCGCGCCTGGCGGAACGCCTCGACGAACTGCGCGCAGAGACGCTGGTCTTCTCCTCCGAGGGCGCCCGCCTGCCGCGGGCAACACGGAGCGTCCGTGTGCCCGGCGAGATCCCGGAAATTTACTCGCCCATCCCGTATATAATTCCCGGGCAGCTCTTCGCCGCTTTCCTCGCCGAGGTCAAGGGTCTCGACCCGGACAAGCCGCGGTCACTCCATATCGTGACCCGGACGGTCTAACTCCAAATGATGGGTAAACGTTGAAGGGTGAAGTATGAAGAGTGAAGGGTAAAAGTTAAAGGGTAAAGGATCGAGAATGGAGATATAGCAGGCTGATGAAAAATTGTCTTACGTTGTCATTCTGAGCAAAGCGAAGAATCCCTCTTATTGATTTCAAACCAGTGCGAGATGCTTCGCTGCGCTCAGCATGACATTTCGCCGTGTTTTTCATCAGCCTGATTGGGAGTGCTGACGGCGGACCGCTTAAAGCCGACGACGGACAAGGGACAACGGACTAAGGACGAATTGTTCAGGAGGCAGGACCATTGACAATAGCGACCCGATGTCTCGGTTTGATCCTGGCAACGTTTCTCCCGATGACGGCTCAGGGGCAATTCAAGCTCACCTCGGAGCAGCAGAATTGGGTGGACAAAACGCTTTCACGGATGACCCTCGAGGAAAGGGTCGGCCAAGTGCTCTTCGCTGTGTCGCCCGCGGCGTTCATGAACCTCCAGGGCGGCGAATTCCAGAAGATCAGTGCCAACATCCAGAGCTACCACGTGGGCGGCTACCATATCGAAGGGGGCGACCCGGCAACCGCCTATCTCCTCATCAGCCGCATGCAGGACGCCGCCAAAGTGCCGCTGCTGATCACGGCCGACTTGGAAGGGGGCGGGGGATTTCAATTCACCGGCGCCACACGCTTCCCGCGCGCCATGGCGATCGGCGCCACAGGAAACACCCAGTACGCCTACGAAGCCGGCAACCTGTGCGCGCGCGAAGCCAAGGCGATCGGTATCGGAGTAAATTTTTATCCGGTCGTGGACGTCAACAACAACCCCCAGAATCCCATCATCAACATCCGCTCGTTTGGCGAGGACCCCTCCGCGGTCGGCAAGTTTGGGCAGGCGTATATCAAAGGCACCGAAGACGCCGGAATCATCGCCACGGCCAAGCATTTTCCCGGCCACGGTGACACGAGCGTGGATTCCCACCTGGAATTGCCGATCGTCAATTTCGACCGGTCGCGCCTAGGCGCCATTGAGCTGCCGCCCTTCAAGGCGGCGATTGAGGGCGGCGTCGGCGCCGTTATGACGGCGCACATCGAGCTGCCTCAGCTCGAAGAGACGCCGGGCCTGCCCGCTTCTCTCTCGCCGGCCATCACCACCGGCCTGCTTCGCAAAGAGCTGGGGTTCCAGGGCCTCATCTTCACCGACGCGCTGCCGATGCACGCCATCACTGAGAATTTTGGGGCCGAGCAAGCGGTGATTCTAGCTATCAAGGCGGGGGCGGACGTGGCGCTCGAGCCCCTGGACGTCCCCAAGGCCTTCGCGGCACTCCTCTCCGCCGTCCAGAAGGGCGAAATCAGCGAGGACCGGTTGAATGAATCCGTCCGGCGCATCCTCACGGCCAAGGCTTGGCTGGGCCTGAACGCGCGGCGCGTCGAGCCCTTCAATCAAATTGATACTGCGGTGGGAAGCCCCGCTGCCGAGCAAAAATCGCGGGAGATCATCGAGCACGCAATGACGCTGGTGAAAGACGACAAAAAATCGCTGCCGCTCAAGCTCCGCGATGACGAAGACGTTTTGCTGGTGAACTTCGTGGACGCGGGCGACCGGGAAAACGCGCCAAACGCCGGCCTGACCTTCCGCCAGGAGTTTGAGAAGCGGCACGCCCGCACTCTTTTTGCCATCGTCACGCCCACCACCCCCGGCCCTGAGGCCGGCTTGATCCGCCGCATTGCCGCGAATTATCGGTTCGTGGTCGTCTCCTGCTCCATCCGGATCGCCTCCTACAAGGGGGCCATCGGGCTAAACGAGATCCAGGAAGGACTCTTGCGCGACCTCGCCAAGCACAATGGGCCTTTTGTCTTCGCGCTGTTTGGGAGTCCCTATCTGCTCGACTACCTTCCGGAGCTTCCGAGCTACATCCTGGCTTATGAGTTTTATCCCGACGCGGAGGCGGCCATGGTGCGCGCCATCTTCGGCGAAATTCCCTTCCAGGGCCGGTTGCCCATTACGGTGGGGAAGTTCCCCGTAGGTTTCCGCCTGGAACAGACAAGCCTTCCATAGGCCACCGTACCTGGGCGTCTTGACCCCGCAAGAGAGATAGCGGAAGCGGACGGCAAGATTTTGCTTGACAGTCGAAATTTCGGCCATATATTATATATCGCGGTTTGGTCTATATTAGACGAAGCTATGGAGGAGGATAGAAATGAAAGTCAAAGACTTGAACTTGGAAATTGCACGGCAACTCGATACCTCAATACGGGAGATTCTGCGCAACCTCGGTTACGCCGTTTCCCGAGATCTTCAAACTAAAACTATCCTTTTGCAAAAGAAGAGAGGTCCAAAGGTACGCTGGAACGCGTCGCCGGACAGTTGGTCGCCAGGGTCAGGGGCAATCGAAATCCGTTTTGTGGCGGAAGAACAAAAACAAATGAACGCGGAAGTCTCCCGGAGGAAACCAAGTATTCCCCCTGCCCACCCCCCCGAAGTCTCTGAAGGTGTTTCTAATCTGCATCCTGCGGAAGTTGACCTCTTGAAGGCTCTGGATCGCGCGGAGTCCAGGCCCGGTTGGAGCTTTGTTCCGTTGAAGAAATTCCGGGACGAGATTCTGCCGCTCGAGAAATTCGCATCTACGGAGATCGAGCAACGCAACGCACTTGATTCGGTGATCAAAAGAAAATTCGTCGTCGTCGGTAAGGTGCCCAATCCCAGGTCTCCGCAATTTCCGGTGACCACAATTCGGCTGAACCGACTGATGCCGGAGGTCAAAGCGGCTCTGGGACGGGGCGACAATTCGGACCTGGAATTTCGTCCTGTGGAGATTCCCGGCGAGCCGTTGTCCACCACCATTCTCCGTGAGAGGCGCTGATCGTTGGCCTTCTACTACCTGGAGACCAGCGCCTTGGTGAAGCTCTACGTCCGTGGGCCCGGGACGGAGCGTATGTTGGCGCTGGCGGCCCGTTCCAGCGAAAACCGGCTGGCCGTTCTGGCCCTAAGCCAAGTCGAGTTGCGGTCTGCTGTACGCAGGCGCGAACGGAACGGAGAAATTCCAGCGCTTGTCGCAACTCAATTGCTGGAGGCATTTAAGCGCCATTTGGAGGCAAGGTTTGTGACCCAGATGGTCACGGACTTCGTGCTGGACATTGCGTCTGCGCTCGTGGATCGCTATGCCCTCCGTGCCTTCGATGCCGTTCAGTTGGCTGGATATTCGGCGTTGAAGAACTCCATGGGAATCGACGTGCCGGTTTTTGTGTGTTCGGACCAAGTCCTTCTCACGGCGGCCCAGCAGGAGGGAATCCCGATTCTAGATCCTTGTTCCTGAGCCCGACGCAGAGCCTGCGATAGGCCGCTGCGGGTTTCTGGGTTCGCCTCCGTCTCATCGCTTTTGGGATTTTCACATGAAGCTCCGTT
>QHZN01000313.1 GCA_003225365.1 Acidobacteriota bacterium | reverse complement strand
TCGATCCTCTCCGTCGACGGCCAGTCCATTAACCTTCTGACCGCGCCCTCCAACGCCACGCTCTTCGTGCAGGCGTCGTGGACCGCGATCCCTGGCGCCAGCTACAAGATCTACCGGAGCTTCTCCGCCACAGGGCCCTTCGTTCAAGTAGCCGAACGGAGCACCAACATCTATCAAGACGCGGATCCCTCGCTGGCCCCGGGCCTTGCTGTCTACTACCAGGTCTCCGCGTTCAATGCCGGCGGTGAGAGCCCGCCGAGCACGGCCGTGTCCGTCACGCCGCTTCCCGCCTTCAACCTGAACCTGACCAGCCCGGCAAATAACATCACTGGTCTATCCACCACGCCGGCGCCGACGTTCACCTGGACACCTACCGTGTTGGTGGGTGATCACCAGGGCTACGCTATCTACGTCTGGGGCGTTAACGACCCGACGTTCTCGTGGAGGACAACTGGGGTGGATCCTAGTCTTCCTGGCGTGATCGTCGACACCACCACCATCAGCTATGGATCTATCGGAACGTCCACCGCTTTGCAGGCAGGGAAGGTGTACCAGTGGGATATCTACGCAGCGCAGGCCCAGACTGTTTACGTGACCAACGTCTCCCGTGCGGTCGCCGTGGCCAATCAGTCGTCAAATTCCGCCAGCGTATTCAACCTGCCCACCGGTTCTCTGAATGGCCCATTCAAACTCACGACCATGCAGTAGGGGAGGGGAGATGAAGGGGACGCGTCAACTGGCAACCTGGACGCCGCTTCTCATCGGCGCGTTGTTGGTGGTAGGTTGTACATCGGGCGCGAGGCTGGTTGGAGTCCCGGGTCCTGGTCAGGGGGTCCCGACCGGACCACCGCCGCTGCCTTCCTCAGACGCCGGTCTCGCCGATCACGTGCCTCAGCAAATCGTGATCGGCGTCCTGCCGACGGCCGATGCCCATCGCATCGTTGCTGCCATTGACGGGACGGTCGCCAGGGAGATCAGGGAGTTGAACTCCGTCACCGTCCGTCTTCGACAGCCGACTTCCATCGTCGACACGATTCGAAATCTTCAGGGAATGGCGGGCGTGCGGTATGCAGAGCCAAATTACATCTACCAACTCTTCCGCACACCGGACGATCCATTCTTTTCTTCCAAACAATGGGGTCCACAGAATATCAACGCTCCAACTGCGTGGGACATTACTATGGGGAGTCCCAACACGGTTGTGGGAGTGGTAGATTCCGGCATTGATAGCACGCATCCTGATTTCGGCGGCAAGGTCTTAGCTGGGACCAACTGCACCACAGACACGCTCCCTCCGCCATCGCACGGAACGCATGTGGCCGGGATCGCCGCCGCCATCGGGAATAACGGGACCGGCATCGCCGGCGTCAACTGGACGGCCGGGATCCTGCCGATAAAGGTTTGCAACGCTTCCGGATCATGCGCGAATTCGGACATCTCCTGCGGGGTCGTCTTCGGGGTAACTTTCGCCATCTCCAACCCGTCGCTGCGGGTGGTGGAGAACCTGAGTCTGGGCGGCCCAGGATACGCCCAACAACTCAAAGATGCCTTCGACTATGCACTTCAAAACAACGTATTGGTGGTCGCTTCCTCGGGTAACGATGGCAAGTCCACCGTGTTATTCCCTGCTGGCTACCCTGGCGTGATGGCCGTCGGTGCCAGCACCCCTACGAACGGCCGCGCCGCGTTCAGCACATACGGGACTCACCTCTCAGTCATCGCCCCTGGTGTAGATATTTACTCCACTGTACCAGGGGGCGGTTACAGCCTCATGTCGGGCACCTCAATGGCGGCGCCTCATGTCGCGGGGGTCGCCGCCCTGATCCTCGCCTTGAGTCCAGGTCTTTCGCCTGCCCAGGTACGCTCGCAGATTGAGCGGACGGCGACACATCTGGGTTCATCAGCGTTCGACCCTCAATTCGGATGGGGGGTGGTGAACGCTGCGGCCGCCCTGGGAGCGCTGGTGCCCAACAACTACGGGCAAGTTCAAATCACCGTCCAGGACAATGTGACGATGCTGGGGGTCGGCGGGGCTGATGTAGTGCTGTGGGTAGGTACAGCATCCTGCCTCGGGCTCACGCAGGAGGTGCAAACCGCTCAAACGAGCTTCGGCCCACCCCCAACCACAGCACCGCCACTGGGGGTTGCCTCCTTCAACGCCGTCCCCGTGGGTAGTTACTGCGCTAGCGCCTCGACGACGACCAAAAAGGGGACGACTGCCGCCCCCTTTGCAGTGTCCCCAGGAACGCTCACCACGGCCACCGTGACGATCTCGCCTTAATGGAACGCGAAACTCTGGGAACCTGCGCACTGTGATTTGCGTCGTGTTCTATGTGTAGCTTCCTGCCGCATATGAGAGCGACCAACGTGGTGTTCCTGATTGCGGGTCTATGCGTGACCCCCGCCGCGGCAGGTCCCACGGCTCACACCGGGGACCAAGGGGTCCGGATTGAGCTGCGCCTGAACAAACCTGTTTACACTGCGAGAGAGCCCGTCGAGATTACGCTGACGGTAAGCAACCCGGCGTCGGCTGCGGTCACATTCCAGTTTCCCACCGGACAGATGTTTGATGTTCTTGTCACACGCCAGGGGAAGCTCATGTGGCAGTGGTCACAGGGGCGAGCCTTCACCCAGGCATTTACGAGCTTGACTCTGAGCCCAGGCGAATCCCGGGTTTTCAATGAACGATGGGACCAACGGGATACTCAGGGAAGGTATGTTCCCGCAGGGGAGTATGAGATGCTCGCTGTGTTTCCAACAGAGGTGGGGTTGGTGCCGCGCGCCGGTGCTGACGGGCCGCAGGTCCGATTTCAGATTGTCAAATAGCTTCGAAACCACTCCACAGTTCGGCGCAACCCCTCAACCAGCGAGGTCTGATAGAATGCGATCTTGCCCTCGCTGCCGATGAACAGGCTCCGGCTTTCCCAGCCCGGCGGCACCGGAATGAAGTCTTGGGGCGAGGTCAGCTCGACGTTGATTCGGAGCTCTTCCTTCAGCCGCGGGATCGCCCGAAGCAAGCGATCGTTCTCGGGAACAATGAGGATGTCGACGTCAATCGTGCTCTGGCGCCAGTCGAGCAGGACGGCGGTCGCCCCTCCTGTGAAGTACACTCGGGTCTCGGCGTCGTCCTCTAAGCCAAGGTGAGCCATGAAGCGGCGGATGCGATCCGAGTCGGCTATCTCGCGCATTCCGCCGCCCGTTCGAAGCTCACGAGTCGCCGGATCAGCGCGTTGTACCGTGAGTGCGCGGCGTCAGAGTCGTCACGGGCGAGG
>QHZN01000020.1 GCA_003225365.1 Acidobacteriota bacterium | reverse complement strand
GACGGGCGTCGATGTCGGGGTGGGCGCGGTCGTCCGCATTGACTTCAAGATGGAAGTCGGTCAGGTCAACCAGGAAGTGACGGTCTCGTCCAGCGCCGCCGTGCTTCAGACCACCAAGGCCGAGGTCAGCACGAGTCTCGGCACCGTCCCTATCGAGAACTTGCCCACAGGGTTGTATCGGAACTTCCAGTCCCTCGTGCTTCTCACTCCAGGAGCCGTGGATAATTACGGGTTCACGGGGGCGGTTGCCGATACACCGGAGCGGGCCATCGCCATCCCAATAAACGGGATGGATCCGGCGTTCAACTCGACCCGCATTGACGGCGCGCAGAGTATCTTCCTCTGGAAGCCCGGCGGGGCCGCTCTATATATCCCGCCCCTGGAAAGCATTCAGGAAGTCAGGGTCACAACGAACAGCTATGATCCCGAAAAGGGCATGGCAGGTTCAGCCGCCGTGGATGTGATCAGCAAATCCGGGACAAACAACCTCCATGGTGTTCTGTTCTGGTATAACCACAATCAGCATTTCGATTCCTGCGAGGCTTTCGATGTGAACTGCAAGTGGAGGGCAAATGGGCTCACGGCGAGAAGCAAGCCCAAGGACATCCTGAATGATATGGGTGGCAATCTGGGCGGCCCGATTAAGAAGGACAAACTATTTTTCTTCGCCAACTGGGACGGGGTATTCCAGCGCAATACCCCTGACGCGTTCTATTCGGTTCCAGGCGATGCGATGCGTGACGGGGACTTTTCGAGTTTCTTGAAGCTGCCTGTCAATCAGGTGGACTCGAAGGGAAACGTGATTGGTCCAGTTATGGTGCCAACAACGGACGGTCACGGCGTTATTGGCCCGTCCGTTCAGTTGCAGCAAGGGATGGTGTTTGACCCCAGCACAGGAAACCCCGACGGTACTGGCCGCGCCGTTTTTGCGCTTGGGACCACCGCTACGACGACAGGCGCGCTGAACGTTTTGCCCTCGGACCGTTTCGACCCCAATGGGACTGCACAGACCATTTTGCCGCTCTGGCCAAGGTCCAACGTCGGGAACGGCCTCTGGATCACCGATCCCATAACCGGAAACGTCACCCATAACTTTTTCATGAACGCGCCTGTCTTGTTTAACCGGAACAATTACGACTTCAAAGTGGACTGGAACCGAACCGACCGGCATTTCGTCTGGGTCAAGTATAGCAACATGGCGACTCACACATTTAACCATTGCGGGTTCAACGCAACGATTGGCGGACCCTGTCCAGCGGACCAATGGGGCAGCACGAACGTCTTCGTCCAGACCGCGACGGTCGGGCATACCTGGAACCTCTCCCCGACCTTCGTGGCGGACGGATCCTACGGGTTCTCGCGTATGAGCCAGAGGGGATATCCGCAGGATTTCGGGAAAAACATCGGGACGGACGTCTTGAAGATACCCGGGACGAACGACTCTCTGGGGGGCGGCCAGGACATCCGTTACAGCGGCGCTCCGACGATCACTGTGAGTGGCTTCGACGCTCTAGGAAGTCCGAATTTCGGCTGGATGCCGTACTACCGGAATGATTGGACCGTGACCCTCGCCCAGAACTTCAGTTGGACGCATGGTCCCCACACGCTACGCTTCGGAATTGATTTCATTCACAATCACTTGAACCATTGGCAGCCCGAAGATGGATTTGGACCTCGAGGCGGCATCAACTTTAACGTGGGAGGCGCAACTTTTGTAAATCTCAAGGATTCCTTAGGCAAACCGATTCAAACCGATGTGTCGGCCTCCCCGCAGGCCGCGAACGATTTCGCTCAGTTTTTGCTTGGCATCTTCGATGAGGCCGGCCGCTCAATCCAATTCCAAAAGGCCAACGGCAAAGACTGGTGGTACGGCTTCCACTTCCTGGATAACTGGAAACTGAAGCCTAAACTGACGCTGAACCTGGGCTTGCGCTATGAATATTATCCCGTCTTTGGTCGAGATAGCCTTGGCAAGGGCATTGAGCAGTATGATGCTACGACGAATAAAGTCTTGCTGGGCGGACTGGGCGGGAATCCGAAGAATCTGGGCGTCACAACCCAAAAGGACCTTCTCGAGCCTCGGGTTGGCTTCGCTTGGGAACTGAACGCGAAGACTGTGCTGCGGGCCGGTTTCGGCAGTACCAACGAGACCTTCCCCATCTTAAGAGAGACCCGCGGCGCATACCCAGCCGTCATCGCGACGGATAACGTTTACAATTCGAATGATCCTGCCTTCAATTCCCTCGCTTCCTGCCAACTCGGCATGAATGCTCTGTGTAGTTTCCAGGGGCTCGGAACTTTTGCGACCGGAATCAACCCGGCTATGGAACCCCTCCCTCCCGCCGGACTCAGTACCGGAGTGATAGACGCGCCTTCAAACGTTGCCTTGCGGTTCGTCGGGGCCGGGTTGCTGAAACGGGGCCGGGTCAATACATGGAACTTCACAGTCGAGCGGAGGCTGCCAGGAGACATGCTTTTGGGAGTGGGTTACGTCGGCAATCACTTGGCCCACGGCTGGGGAATTCTTGATAGGAACTCCTCCGACATAGATCAGGAGCCGCCCCTGACCGCCGCGTTTGGGCGTACGGCGGCCACCTACCAGTTGCAGGGGTATCTCGAATCCCATTACAACGCCTTGCAGGTAACCCTCGACCGGCATTACTCCAAGGGGCTTTACATTAAAACCGCATATACCTACTCGAAGTCCATCAACGAGTCCTACGATACCGACGCATGGAGCGGAGGGTTTTGGAATCCTCCGCTCTTTGCCGGCCCAAGCTACCGGGATCGGAACCGGGGTATGGCGGACATAGACCGGCGGCAGATTTTCAGGATCGCCTACGTCTATGATATTCCGGCGGGGGCGGGTCACCGCTTCGCCAGTGGCAACGCGATCGGAAGAGCGATCTTCGGAGGATGGCAGGCAAACGGCGTTTGGAGCGCGCTCTCGGGACCGCCGACCACTATTTTTGGTATTCCCAATTTCAAGAGCGAAGGCAACCATCAAACGTTAGATCAGGTGGCACCACTCCATAAAGTGGGGTGCCTCGGGCCGCAAACGGGCTGCTTCTGGTACGATCCCTCGTCCTTTGGAGTGGTACCCACAGTCAGGGATCCGGACGGCGTGGAAAGGAACCACCGCTTCGGGACCACAGGCCGAAACATTGCTGTTTACGGCCCCGGACACTGGAACCTGGACCAAAGCTTGTTCCGCCATTTCAAACTGAGTGAGCGCTACGACTTGCAGTTCCGGGCTGAGTCAATAAACGTTTTCAACCACCCCACTTGGAATTGGAGTACCGATGAATGGGGTGGCTCGAATTACTGTTGGAGCGGCCCTGGCCAGCCGTGCGGTGCGCCCTTTATGCAAGCCACGAGTGCGTCTGGCCACCGCACAATTGAGCTTGGACTGCGGTTGGCATTCTGAGCTTTAGCTGCGGAATTTCAAGCGGGGTCTGGTAGGTTTGTTACGGGCGTGAGCCCTTGGGCTTACGCCCGTTTCATTTTTTGCGCTCCGAGTGGCTCGACGACCCGCCGTCCGACGAAGGCATCTTGTCAAGGCCGCCAATCAAGTGTTAAACCCATCCCATGAAGCTCCTCTTGACACTTGCCGCCTGCCTTACTCTTGGCGCCGCAACGCCCCCTGGTCAAGCGAATGACTTGGCCGCAAAATCCAAACGCGGCAAAGAGCTGATGGCGGCGGGCCGCTTTGAGGAAGCCATACCCATTTACAGAGACCTCGTTAAAGCCTTGCCTGACAGTCCAGGCCCTTTGATGGACCTTGGGCTGGCTCTGCATATGTCTGGGCACGAGCGGGAAGCCGTGACCCAGTTCCGGATGGTTCTGAAGCTGAAGCCCTCCGACGTGCCAGCGCGGCTTTTTCTGGGGGCGGCTTACCTAGGACTTAAAGATCCTGCAAAAGCAGTCGAGCCTCTGCGAAGCGTGGTCCGAAGGCAGCCGGAGAACCGCGACGGCCGTCTGCTGCTTGGCGATGCAAACTTGTCCCTTGGCCGGTTCGGACCTGCAGCCGAACAGTTTGAAAAGCTGACCGAACTTGACGGCGAAAACCCCAAGGCATGGAACGGATTGGGGCTCAGTTACGAAGGGCTTGCCCGGGATAATTTCGAACAGCTCGAAAAACTTGCGCCTGACTCGGCCTACTGGTTGGTCTTATTAGCCGAATCCCACGCCAAGGGCGACGAGTACAAGGGGGCGTTTTATTTTTACAGGGAGGCCCTGAAGAAGGTGCCTGGGCTCCGGGGTGTGCACGCGGCGTTAGCCGACATCTATCGGAAAACGGATCACACAAGCTGGGCGGAGATAGAAAACCAAAGGGAGGCGAGCCTCCCGCCACTGGATTGCGGCACTCCGGTTGTGAGCCAATCCGCGGACAGCCTCCCCTCCCCACGACCCAATGACCAACAAGACCACCGCCTCAACCTGGAATGCGATTTTTGGGCTGGACGGTTTCAGGAACTGGTATCCGCCTCTCGTGGTGAAAACACCATGAGGTCATATTATTGGCGAACGCGCGCCTACAATGAGCTGGCCAAGCAGGCCTTCTCCCGCCTCGCGCAACTTCCACCTTCCGGCGAGGTCCACGAGTTGCTCGCGAAAATCCAATTTAACCATAGAAAGTACGCCGAAGCCGCCAAGGAGTGGAAAGAAGCTTTGAAATTTTCCCCCGACAGTTCATATTACCGACAAGGTTTCGCAATCTCCCTGACCGCAGGCGGTGACTACGAACATTCCCGTCCTATATTGGAAGACCTGATCAAGGAATCTGCTGATTCCGAGGACTTGAACTACTGGCTCGGATACTCCTTGTTAGGTCTGGAGAGGGCTGCGGAAGCGATTCCCTTTCTGGAAAGGGCCGTCCGGATCGATCCCACGGCGCTCGAATCCCATCGAGATTTGGCGCGAGCCTACCTGCGGGTGGGCCAGATCGGGAAGGCTGTTCAATTCCGCGAGTCACAGAGTTCGGCGGCGGCCGAGAAAAAAAGGCTCGAGGAACAAGTCCAAATTGTTCCTCCGTAACGTCGGAACCTTTCGTCGAGAAGTGAAAGGGCCAGTCTCAAAGGAGCCCATAACTCCGTTTGTAGTTGATGCAGAAGACGGGAACCTTTCGCATGGACGCGAAGTCGCCGTCAAGAACCAACAGACGCATGGCGCCGCCCAGGGCGTGTCCCCGTGCTGGGGCCGTGAAAGCGCAAGCCAGGTTTCTATGCCAGACTTAGCTTTCGCTTGCAGGCAAGGATTTACAAGTTTTGAATCTGCATAAGCTACGGGCTCCGGCTGTCGAGTCTGGCGCGCCCGCGCAAGTTCAAGGTTCGATGGGATCCACTTGCCCGGCGCGGTGTGGCGTGGCGCCGGCCAGCTCCGGTTCACGCCCGGGTTCAGGCCTTTCGATCGCCGTCCCTTGTAGTCTACGACGCCGGCCGAACAGCCGTCCAACAAAGTTCTGGAACTGATCGAGGTAGGTGTAATAGACGGGTGTGATGTAAAGCGTGATGAGTTGGGAAACCACCAGGCCGCCCACTACTGCCAGCCCCAGCGGCCTGCGGGTTTCGGCGCTGGAGCTGAGCCCCATGGCGATAGGCAGCGTGCCCATGAGCGCCGCCATGGTGGTCATCATGATGGGACGGAAGCGGATGAGGCAGCCTTCATAGATCGCGTCGCGCGTGCTCTTTCCTTCTTTTCTCTCCGCCTCCAGCGCAAAGTCGATCATCATGATGGCGTTTTTCTTCACAATGCCAATCAACATCATGATGCCCACAAAGCCGTAGAGATTCAGCGGCGCCTTGAACAGCATCAAAGTGGCGATGGCGCCCAGGCCGGCGGAAGGCAACCCGGAAAGGATCGTCAGAGGATGGATAAAACTCTCATAGAGGATACCCAGAAGGGCATAAATCAAGAAGATCGTAAGGACCAGCAGGACGCCGAGGCCCACCAGCGAAGCTTGGTAAGCCTGAGCCTCGCCCTGGAAGCTGCCGGCGACGGTGGCGGGCAGGGTCCGGCGGGCGAGATCTTCCACCTTCTTCACCGCGTCGCCCAGGGCCACGCCGGGCGCCAACCCGAAACTCAGCGTTACAGAGGGAAGCTGCCCGGTGTGGTTAACGGCTAGCGGCGCCAAGCTCTGAGTGAACTTCGCGACGGAGCTGAGCGGGACCAGTTGCCCTTGCGATGACCGAATGTAGAGCATGGAGAGCACATTCGGGTCGCGTTGGTATTGCGGCTCTAGCTCGACGATCACTTTGTATTCGTTCTCCGGCCGGTAAATGGTGGAAATCTGCCGGTCACCGTACGCCGAGGCCAGCGCGTCTTCCAATTGAAACGCGGTGACGCCCAACGACGACGCCTTGTCGCGATCGATTTCCACGTTCACCTGCGGGTTCGCAATCTGCAAGTCCGTGTTCACATCGCGTACGCCGGGGACCTCGGCCATCTTCGCCATCAGGTTGTACGACTCACGATACAATTCTGCGGTGTCCGCGCCCTGCAAGCTGTATTGGTATGGGCTCTTAGTCAATTGGCCGCCAATCTGGATGGGTGGCGGATTCTGCATGAAGGCGACGATCCCCGGAACGCTGAAGAGCTGGGGACGCAATTCGTTAATCACCTCGTCCGTGCTCATATGTCTCGGCCAGATTCGAACCGCCGCGCGGTACAACCCCATCATTCCGGGGACCGCCAGGACGCCTTCAGCCGGCGGCAAAGGTGCGAGCTGCCGGTCCTCGTAATTTTTCAAATGGCAGAAGAAAATGCCGGTGTTCCCCGCAAAGCCGGCAAACCCGGCGCCCGCCAGCGAGAAAGTGTTCGCCACATTTGGGTCTTTGATCACCAGGTTGGTCACGGCGATTTGGTGCTTCCGCATGGAGTCAACGGAAATGCCCTGTTGCGCCTGCGTGAAACCAACGACCAGGCCCGAGTCTTCGCTGGAGAGGAACCCCTTGGGGATTTGGAAGAAGAGGTACAGAGTCGCTGCCAACACAGCGAAGGAAGCCAGCAGGGTGGCGAAACGATGCCGCAGGACTCCCCGCAAGCTCCAGTCGTAGCCCTTCAGCATGCCCTGGAAGAGGCGCTCCGTAGCCATGTAGAGCCTGCCGTGTCTCTCGGATGCGGGAGGCCGCACAAACCGGCTGCACAGCATCGGCGTGAGTGTGAGCGATACAAACCCGGAAACCAGCACAGCCGTGGCGATGGCCACCGCAAATTCGTGCAGCAGGCGGCCGAGAATTCCTCCCAAAAAGAGCACCGGAATAAACACTGCCGCCAGCGAAAGCGTCATGGAGAGAATAGTGAAGCTGATTTCCTTCGAGCCGTTGAGCGCCGCCTCCATCACGCTTTCGCCCTTTTCCATGTGGCGGACAATATTTTCCAGCATCACGATGGCGTCATCCACCACGAAGCCGACAGAAAGCGTCAGAGCCATGAGCGAGAGGTTGTCCACCGTATAGCCCAGCAGGTACATGATGGCGAACGTACCGATGATCGACATTGGAAGCGCGAGGCTGGGAATGATGGTTGCCGAAAGATTGCGCAGGAAGAGGAAGATCACCATCACGACGAGCGCGATGGTGAGGTAGAGCGTAAACTTCACGTCCTGGACCGAAGCACGAATTGTTTCGGACCGGTCGTAGCCGATGTTCATGTCAATCCCAGCGGGGATCTGCGACCGAAAGCTTGGCAGCAGCTTGCGGATGTTGTCCACTACCTGGACGGTGTTCGTGCCCGGCTGCTTCCGGATGGCCAGAACCTCGGCCTGCGTGCCGTTCTCCCACATCACGACCTTATCGTTCTGCACGCTGTCGATGACGTTGCCCAGCTCTTTCAGCCGCACCGGCGAGCCGTTGCGATAGGCGACAATCAAAGGACGGTAAGCCGCCGATTCCAGGAGCTGGCCGGTGGCCTGGACGGAAAATGCCTTGTTGGCGCCGGTCAGCAGGCCCGTGGGGAGATTGACGTTGGCGCGCTGGATAGCAGACGTTACCTCGTCAATGCCGATGCCCCGCGCCGCCAGGGCCTTGGGGTTCAACCTGGCGCGCACCGCGTATTTCTGTTCGCCGAATACCTGCACCTGCGCCACGCCGCTGATGGTGGAAATGCGCTGCGCCATCACCGTGTCCGCATAGTGGTCCACGGTTGAGAGCGGAAGGGTCTTCGAGCCCACCGCCATATAAATGATCGGCTGGTCGGCGGGATTCACCTTCTGATATACGGGAGGGCTGGGCATGTCGCTTGGGAGCTGCCCCAGGACGGCGGCGATCGAGGCTTGGACGTCCTGCGCGGCGGCATCAATGTTGCGGCTCAGCGTGAACTGAAGGGTGATGGAAGTGAAGCCCTGCGTATTCACCGAGCTCATCGAATCGAGGCCCGCAATGGTGGAGAATTGCCGTTCGAGGGGCGTCGCTACTGCGGAAGCCATGGTGTCGGGGTTGGCGCCGGGCAGCGCGGCGGCCACCTGGATGGTGGGGTAGTCCACATTCGGCAGGTCGCTCACCGGCAACTGCCGATAGGCAATAATGCCAAACAGGAGAATCGCCGCCGTGACCAGCGTGGTCATCACCGGGCGGCGGATGAAAAGTTCCGCGATGTTCATGGCTGACTCCCCGATGCCGGCGGCGAGGAATTCCTGATCATCCCCTTGGCGCCCCAATACAACATCCACGGGCCGCCGGTCACCGCTCGTTCGCCGGATTGACTGACTTTCTCAATTACCTCGTCACCGCTGCTTACCCGCCCGAGTGCGACGGGGCGAATTCCCACTGGGCCGTCGCTCTCCCGCCTCGGCATGCTCCCTTCTCTCGCCTGTAACCCTCGCATGCATCTCGGTTAACCCCAGCCATCCCTTGAAGCGAGATGTCGGTCCGCGGTCCACTAACTTTCCGCGGACGAAATTTCCGGCGGCATTGCCTCCGAAGAGTTCCTGAGTCAAGCAGCGATAGATTACCATGCCAAGAAGACCCCGCGCCGCCAAAAGCGGCTCGAGCTGCCTGAATGTGCCCTCTCGAATCCGCCTGCGAATTTGATGCGCCAGCAAATCAACGCGATGCGGACTGAGGAGTTTCGGGAGACCGCGGCGTCGGGTGTTGGCATATTGCGAGAATGTGACCACCAGCCACCGCTTCTCGCGGCGCAACTTGATGTCGGAAAATGAGGAGATCGCTTCTCCTTCGCGGGCAGCATAAGGTAGGGCGGCGAAACTCGCGGGGGTGTCTGGCCAGTGTAAAGTTTTTGCACAGGGTTGTTCGCGGAAGGGAAAATTGGGGCCCCAGGCTGTCAGAGAGCCTCTCCGAGGCTCGCCGGCTTCGCCTCATTCAGAGTGGCGGGAAAGGTTACGACGATCGCCGCGCCCTGGGTTGTCGCGGTCTCGAGTGCAACGTCGCCGCCGTGATCCTGAACAATTTTCTGAACCACAGAAAGCCCCAGCCCGGTTCCATTTTCCTTCCCGTGACTTACGAACGGCTCGAAAAGTCGGCTGCGGATTTCCTCCGGAATACCCGGGCCATTGTCGGCGACTCGCACCCGCACACCTTCGGGAATCTTTTTGACCTGGACTTCGACTCTCCCCGAATCGTGCGGGACCGCTTCGCAGGCATTGACCAGCAGATTGTGAAACACGCGTTCGAGCTTTTTCGCATCAAACCATCCCTCCGCAGGTGAATCGCCCGAGAGCGTGATTTGAACTTGCGAAAACTCGCGGCGGGCTTGCACGGCGCGCATGGCGCTGCGAATGATTTCCCCAATATCCGCGCGAACCGGCCGGAGGGTCTCGCGAAGGCGCGCGAGTTCCAGAAGCGATGCGATAAGGTCCGTCATCTGGTCCACCGCGACGCGAATCTCGCGGTAGAGGTCCTGGCGCTGGCCCTCGTCCAGCTTGCCTTCCGAAAGGAATTCCGCATAGGCCAGGATGGTGGTCAAAGGATGGCGCAGTTCGTGCGAGACCGTGCTCGCCATCCGCCCAATGGTCGCCAATCGTTCGGCTTGCAAAAGTTCGTCTTGGGCGGCCTTGAGGCTCTTGCGCATGCGATCGAGGGCGCTCGAGACTTGGGCGACCTCGTCGTCGCCGCGGAAATCGAGAGGATGCGTGAAGTCGCCTCGCTCCATCGCACGCACGCTTGCAGCCAGGCTGGCCAGAGGGCGGGTGAAAGTATGCGATAGAAAATAGACGAGCGCGCTGCCCACCAGCACCGCGGCCAGGCCAAGCCCTAGCAGCACGCGATTCAATTTTTGCAGGAATAAGGTCTCTCGGTCAAAGGACTTTAGGACGCTCAGGCGGACCCTCGGAGCCGTGCCTGAGGCCAGAACAATGGACTCCGCGAGGAAGTGTTCTCCTCTCAGGTCAACGTCTGCTGGGGCCGCAACCCCGCTGCCGATATCACGGAAGCCCTGACGAGCGAGCTCGGTTTCTTGACCGATCGAAAGCGTGCTGGTTACGACATTTTTGTCATAAATGAAAGCCACTTCACTGCCGGCGATCCGGCCGACCTCTCTCGCCATCCGGTCCTCGATTTCATATCCCACTGCGAGCGTCCCCAGAGAACTGACCTCCGTAGGCGAGCCAAAGTAAATGGGCTGAAAAAAAACTTCGTAGAGGTGCCCGCCTCCGTACCACCAGTCCCTGGACCGGTAATTAACCAGAGACAGATGAAGGAGCCGTTGCCCAGTCTCCCGGTTAAAGTCCGGGCTGTTAGTATGCAGGGCGGCTATATCCCCCTCGCGATCCGCCAACAGGAATAAGTCGCTCCCTCCCAACCGCCAAAAATCGCTCGAGGCGTCCTGGATGGTCAGTTTGTCCCGCGTTGTCATCAGTGCTTTGAGACTGGGGAGGTTGGCCAAGAGTCGAGCCGAGCGTTCAAGCGTCGTCTCCCGCTGGCGCTGCAAGTCCTGGAATGTTCTGACGGAATTGCGCAGGCTGTCGAGGATTTCTCCACGTAACTGCTGGCTGACGCGGTTGCGGACGGTGAGGAGCGTTCCGCCCGTCAGACCCACCGTGATCGCCAGCAGCGAGAAGAGGAACTTGGTTCGTAACCGAAACCGGCGCATCGTCTGGCCTTTGGCAGTCTCATTCTATACCAACCACGGGCATTGGAGGACTACCAGCGCTCACGCTAAGGAATGAATTTGTAGCCGGCACTGTGGACAGTCCGCAAATGGACCGGGTTGGCCGGATTTTTCTCGAGTTTGTGGCGCAAGTTTAGGATGTGGGTGTCCACGGTTCGAGTGGTGGGATAGCATTCGTAGCCCCAAACCTCGTTGAGAAGTTCTTTGCGAGGGATGACGCGCTCCGGATTTCTGGCGAAATACTTCAGGATTTTGAACTCCTGCGGCGTCATCGTCACTGGTTTTCCGGCGCGGGTGACTTCCATTTTCGAGAAGTCGGCGACTACATCGTCAAATGAGTATGTGTCCGGCACTGCAGGCTGGGCAAACCTCCGCCGAACTGCGCCGACACGCGCCATCAATTCCTTGGGGCTGAAAGGCTTGGTTACATAATCGTCGGCGCCAAGTTCGAGAAGCAGGACTTTATCCGCCTCATCTGCCAAAGCGCTGAGTACGATGATGGGGAGTGATGGCGTTGACTTCTTGATCTCGCGGCAGAGCTCACGACCGCTCATTTTCGGCAGCTTGAGGTCGAGGATCACAAGGGCAGGCGGCGCAGAGCGGAATGCCTCGAGGCCCGAAGCGCCGTCGGCAGCGATCTCGACCGAATAACCCTCTGACTCAAAAAGGCGCCTAAGGGCTTTTTGAACCTGGCGGTCGTCCTCCACGATTAGAATCTTTTCCATTGGCTCGCCGTTGGTCGCTTCCGCAAGCGAAGGCGCCGTGCCCGCCCGGTGCGTTTCCAGCCCAATTTGGCTGTTCCTTGCGGCTCTTCAGTGTATATCAGGCCATCCGCACCCAGCTACAACGGCAGGAATTTTATCGTGTTCCTCCGCCGAACACGACGTCAATGTTGCCGACAGCTCGGACTCCTGCGCCCGCCTTCCGATTAACGCGCAGGTCACGGACACCCATTAACGCGCATGGCCCGTAGAGGAATCGTCGCAGGTCTGTCATTTTTTTGGAAGTCTTCGGTTTCTGAGTTGCGGCTCAATGAGCGGTTGAGGCATGCTCGAAGCGCTCAACCGACGATTTCGACGCAATAATGAAGACGGCGCGCCTTTTAAGGTTGGGTAAAAAACAAGGAGTTAAAGAGCAAATTTAAGCCGGCCATGGAAATAACGGAACCTCAGCGATGGTCGTAAACCGATCCCTGGGGCGCGGGGGGCACATAGTCCTGGCCGTAAAGGTTCTTGTGGGGCGCTTGGACGAACCCCTTTTCATCAACTCGAATATCGCCAAGCGACATGGAATCCTGCGAAATCGTGACTTCGCGGGTCAAGCCGTCCAACAATCTGGGCAACGACCGTTCGTCCCAAACCTTGAGTAGATATCGCCCCGGAGGAACGTTGGGAATCCGGATTTCTCCCTGGCGATCGGAAATGGCGAAGTAGGGCGTATTTACGACAAGTACCACCGCGCTCATTTCAGCATGAATGTTGCAGAAAATATAACAAATGCCCAAGCGATCGAAGCGGACCGAGCGAGTCGCGCCGGATTCGTAAAGGCCCAAATCAAATCGCTTGCCTTCGAACAATGAAAAGACATTGTGAAAAAATGGGTCGTGATTCGGGAAGTCCACTGTGGAGCCGACGGGAACGATCAGAAGGTGAGGCTCAAACCGCTTGCCTTTTTGAACCAGTTGAAGGCGAGCCGAGCGGTTGTAAGACACGGGCGCGGCGCTTGTCCGCATGGAATCGTCAAGTAGCTTCAGCCAAACAACCACACTCGAGTTGTCTTTTGACCGGGAAGGCGGGGTGCGGCCCACAACGGTGACGCGACCCTGGATCAGGAATCCCCCCGCCTGGCCATTAGCCGTGGTTGCAGCGCTTAGCGTTGCCAACAGCAACCCCGCATTGAGCCGCCAACTCATTCGGCCCTTCCCAACTCCCTTAGAAGAGAATTCCAGCCCCCAGGTTTATATGATCCGCACTGTTGAGTTGCCCGAAAATGTCGCGCGTCTTCAATTTCCGATACTCGATCGAAAAAAGCAGGTCGGAGCGTGGACGGTAAATCGCATTGACGAACTCGCTTTGGTTGCGGGCCAAGGAAGGGTTAGCGTAGCCCTGGGCGTATGGGAACCGACGGAGATCCGACGCGTAGGGATTATCCTCCCCGTAAGCAGCGTTGAATTCCAGTTTTTCGATTGGCTTGAATTTCAATTGCCCCCACCCACCCGCAGTATTCAATCCAACCACCGCACTTGCAGGGTCGTTCGCAGGGCCGCTGAAGAGCACGCTCCGCCCGATTCCTCCACCCAGTCCGCCCAGTGCTCGCCCGCGGTAAAACTCTCCAGTCACCGCAAACCATTGCCCGATGGGAACCGACCAATCCGCCGTCCCTGCCCAGGCGTCAACATTCCTGCTCAATCCGTACTGCTGACGGCTGTAATATGCTCCCACGCCGATGGAGATGGGTTGATGAAACGATTGACCTTCCCACGCGAGCCGGGTTGCGTAGGCTGGCTGACGAGAACTCTCACCGGACTGGGGTGTCCTGTAAAACTGGGAATCGGGCGGCTCACCAGAGACCGGATCGAGGATGCCGCCCTCGACGCGGATTCCGGATTTTTCACCAACGTCAATGCGCCTCTCGATATGGATCTCAGGCGCCCAGGTCCAAAGGTTTCCCGCGTAGGCGAAGCTCGGCGTGCCCAAAGACGCGAATGACGTCGGGGAGTGAGGGGAAAGGAACGGAGCTTCTTGTCCCATCACCACCGCGGTGTGCGACCAGTCCAGGCGGAACGTTGCAGTCCTCATTCGAACCAATCCCGTCGTCGTGCCGTTGAGTGTCTGAGGAAATCCGCCGAAGAAATCGAACTGGAGCTGCCCGCTGGATTGGGCACCTGCGGCGTGCGGTCCGAATACTTCCAGGCCCAGTTCGGTCTGGCGAGCGGTGGCCCCGAAATCGCCTGCCGGATCGAGCAGCCGCCTGGCTAGGGCGAGGCTCGGCACGTCTTGGTTGTCCGCCCTGCCCCGATTGTCGAAAACATTCAGCAGCGCAATGCCCGAGAGCCGGACCCTGTACTTGCCCGCACTCTCCACTTTGGTTTGGGATTGGTCACTGACTTCCGACCTAAGCAAAGTCTGGTCTTCTTCAAGCTTAGTGACTCGCTCCTCCATTGTTCCATTTTTCTGCGCGGCGGTTGGTGGGGGAGAACTGGCCTGACTTTCCGCAGAGATTCCCGTAGACCCCGCACCAGCCCTTTGTGCGGTATCAAGCCCCTGGCGCAACGCATCCAATTGCTCCTTTGCCGCCTGAAGCTCTTTCCTCAGGCCCGCGACTGCGAAACGGGATTGGGCTGCTTCTTCACGAGTTTCTTTGAGCACCGTTCGGAGTTGTTCGATTTCGAGGCGCAGATCCCGCAAGGAATCAGCAGAGGCCCCCGACTCGGTCTTGGACGCGCTCGTCCTTCCTTCACCCTGTGCGCGCGCCACAGGGACGCCGAAAGCCAACCCCATGCAAATCGCAACCAATCCCACCCAGTAACCCTTCCATTTTTTCTGAATCATGACTCCCCCCTCGACGCGCTTCGCCTTTTCGCAGGCCGCACAAAAGACTCTTATGACGGCCCGGCAGCAAGGGCACGGAAGCGCTCGCGATCTGGCTTGCGAAGGGGATTTTACATCACCGCTCCGGCCAGCGGGGATAAGTTACACGGGTCGTCTTCACGATCGGCCGGCGCACCTCACTGACCCTGCCCATCGGCGTTGTACAGAACTACAGGTATAATGCAGCCTCACAGCTCCCCGGCATAACCTGCCCCCTAGGATCCAACACGCCGGGGATCAGCTTTCGACGGCCACGGGAATGAGCTACAGTGGCTTCTGGTCATACTTGCTCATCGGAGCCATGGCCAGCGGCGGATCCGGGATGCGGAACGGCGCCTTGGACACCGTCCGCGAAGTTAACAGGCAGAAGCAAATTCTGACCGAGCACCTGAAATCCGGTTTTGAAGCGCCTAGTCCAAAGGCAGCAATTTCGAGTGCTCCTTAGTTCCAGGCGAACAGGGAGATCCTATCGTCGGCGGACGCCTTTTAACTGATTTGGGCACGCGAAAGCTCAACCCCCAAGATCACCGGAACTTCCTCAACTGCGCGTGTTCATGCTAAGGATTCCTCGAGCCAGCGCACTTCAACCGGCTGGGGTACTTGACTCGGTAGATTGCGGAGAGAAGGGGAGATAATTTCACATGTTGCCTTTACCGTTTTCGCCAGCGACGACGCCTCTCGGTGCCACAGAAGTGCCTGGCGGAGTCACCTTGCGTGTTTGGGCTCCACGAGCACAAGCGGTCTATGCTGTGGGAGATTTCTGCAATTGGGTGGTGGACGGCGCCTTTCTCTTACAGCCTCTTGGCGATGAAACCTGGGCTGGGTTCCTAGCTGGCGCAGCGGACGGAGCCCGGTATCTGTTTCACGTGCAAGGCCCCGGCAAGGAAGGGCTCAAGCGCGACCCACATGCGCGCGTTCTTACCTTCCAACCGCCTTTTCCCAATTCCTACTGCATCGTGCGAGATCCGAATTCCTTCCCCTGGCACAACACCGGATTCCGGGCGCCTGCCTTCCCGGACCTGATACTTTATCAGTTGCATGTCGGCACGTTTCGAATTGCGCCCGGCAATTCCGAAGGAAAGTTCCTGGATGTAGCGGAGCGCCTGCCATACTTGTCATCTCTGGGAGTAAACGCGCTGCAGCTCATGCCCGTTGTGGAGTTTCCGACGGAGTTCAGCCTGGGCTATAACGGCGTGGATTACTTCAGCCCGGAAAACGATTACGCCGTGGACGATCCGGCGAAGCTCGAAACGTATTTCGGCACGGTCAATGGGTTGCTCACGGCCAAAGGCCAGGCCCTTTACCCCAGTAAGGACATCTTTCGGTACAGTGACAACCAGCTCCGCGCCTTAGTGGACCTGGCGCATGTTTGGGGCATCGCGGTGTTTCTCGACGTGGTGTACAACCATGCCGGCGGGGCCTTCGATGATCAAAGCCTGTATTTTTTTGACCAGATGCCCCGCGGGAATAACAACGACAGCCTCTACTTTACGGATCAAGGGTGGGCCGGGGGCCTGGTCTTCGCCTATTGGAACAATAACGTGAAGCAGTTCTTGACCTATAACGCTCAGTTCTACTCCGAGGAATATCGAATCGACGGTTTTCGGTTCGACGAAGTCAGCGTCATGGACCGCTACGGAGGCTGGGAAACATGTCAGGAAATCACCAACAATCTACGCAATAGTAAACCCGAGGCAATTCAAATTGCTGAGTACTGGCCGGTGAATCCGTGGGTGGTGAAGACGCCGGGCGAAGGGGGTGCCGGTTTCGATGCTACATGGGAGGATGGATTGCGCGAGGCCGTGCGTGGGGCGATCGCTCGGGCTTCGGGCGGCTCGAATGCATACGTGGATCTGGAAAGCGTTCGAGGAGCTATTGAGTCCGAGAGTCTGCTTCCGCGCTGGCGCGCCGTTCAATGTGTTGAGAACCACGACATCGTAAAGGTAGGAGAAGGTCCGCGCATTCCACGATTGGCCGATCCCTCGAACCCTCGTTCCTGGTACGCCCGCAGCCGCAGCCGCGTGGCGACGGGACTTCTTCTGACCGCTCCCGGAATTCCGATGCTGTTCATGGGGCAGGAGTTCCTTGAGGATAAACCATTCAGCGACAATCCGGTGTCCGGCAATCTGATCTGGTGGCAGGGCGTGGAAGGCGCCGACAAGGCGATGGCCGATCATCTGCGTTTCACTACGGAGTTGATCCAGGTTCGCTGGCGCCAGCCTGGGCTGCGCGGGGATAAGGCGCACGTCCAATACGTCAACAATATGGACCGAGTCCTGGCCTTCCAACGCTGGGGCGAAGGAGTCGGGCGGGACGTTGTGGTCGTCGTTTCCCTACGGGAGCAAACCTTTTGGGGCTATCGAATTGGCTTCCCGGGCTCCGGGCGGTGGCTCGAGGTTTTCAATAGCGATGTTTATGACAACTGGGTGAATCCGCTGATGGCGGGCAATGGAGGCTCCGTCTGGGCCGACGCCATCCCCATGCACGGTCTGCCCGCCTCGGCTTCCTTATTCATTCCGGCAAACTCAGTTCTTGTCTTTGCTCGAAACCAAGGCGGTTAGAACCGCTCCCACGAGTCTCACTCATAGGCGTCAACTGCATGGGAATTGACGATATGAGTGAATTCAACCCACGTTAACTTTTTACTTGACAATAACTCACTCGTTGATTAGTGTACCCGCCCGTATAATTCCCCAGGAAATTTGTGTGCTGGTAGGTACCCCGGTTTTATGAAATTCCGATGGCCAGCTCGTAGGGCCAGATTTTCCGGGAATCGGCGCGATTACCATACGGTTTCATTTCTGTGCTCTCAAATGCGCAGTGATCAGCCATTTCGTGGGCTCCTAATACCCTCGGCCCATAGGCTGGAAGCGTTTGTCCCACTTGAGCGAGGAGCTTTCGCGTCAGACAAGCGAAAGTCTTTAATGAGGGCCTTGGATGGAAAAGCTTTAGCGCTCGGTCGGTGGCCAAGCCTGGGAATCGAACCGGCACCGCAGAAGCCGAATGGGGCTTTGGTTCTTCGACGAAGGAGGTGACAGATGGCATCTTTGAAATTAGGCTCCTCTGGCCCGCAAGTTACCTCCTTGCAGCAGTTACTTCAGCAGTACAGCTTCGATCCCGGTGGCGTGGACGGCCAATTCGGCGGAGGCACTGACAAGGCGGTGCGCGCCTTCCAGCAAAGCGTGGGCTTGCAGACGGACGGGGTCGTGGGGCCGAACACCCGCGCGGCTTTGAAAATGCCTTCTGTCACCTCAAACGTTTCCACCGATATGGTTGGGCAGATGTTTCAGGCCAGCCCTCCGGTAAAAGTGAATATTCAATTTCACCTGCCGTTTGTCCTGAGGGCGCTGCTGGACGCCGCGCTGGCCGACAAGAGCATGGTGCTGATGGCGCTGGGAACGATTCGCGCCGAGACCGGCAGCTTTCTGCCCATCGATGAAGGCATCTCCAGATTCAACACCAGTCCGGGCGGAGCGCCCTTCGACCTTTATGACAACCGCGACGACCTCGGCAACCAGGGACCCACCGACGGCGCGGATTTCAAAGGGCGAGGCTTCGTCCAGCTTACCGGTCGAGCGAATTATACGCAATTTTCAGGTGTTCTTGGATTGGGCTCGCAACTTGTGGACAACCCCGATTTGGCGAATGATCCCGTGATCGCC
>QHZN01000080.1 GCA_003225365.1 Acidobacteriota bacterium | reverse complement strand
GCCCGGCCCGGCGAAATCGGTGGAGGTCGGGAATTTCTACTTGCGCAAGCGAGATTACCGCGCGGCGCTGAGCCGGTTCAAAGAGGCCGCGGACGCCGATCCGACTTACGCGGACGCCTACCTCGGTTTGGGCAAAGTGTACGAGAAGATTGGGCTGAAGCGGAAGGCCCTCGACGCCTACCGGAAATACCTCGACGCCCTGCCTTCCGAAAAAGACGCCGAGGATGCCAAGGCCGTGCATCGCGCCATGGCTCGGCTCGAAAGGCAGACCAAGGCCAGGCCCTCCCGCCAATCAGAATGGCGGGCGGCCAGGTCGCGGTCAAACTGATGGGTCCTCAGAAGGGAGCGGATGCGGGGAGTCAAAGAAGTCTTTCAGGATTTCGGTGGCTGTGTCGGCATCTTCTTCTCGAACCAGAAGCTGCACGATGTCCACGCCGGGCAGGACCTCCGCCATCACCTCACCCGGCAAGACACAGGGGATGCCTTCCTCCTCGAGGACGTTGCGCGCGAGTTCGGCTTCCATCACTGCGGTCGGTCCGCGAAACCTCCGCACGCAGACGGTTGCGATTTCCCCGAGCTTCACGTGGTCTTGCGGAACACTGCCCGGCAAGAGCACCGTCCCGCAGGTCGCACACTTCGCCACGCCTTCCTCATACTCCGACTTACAGTCCGGGCAATAAGGCATGCTTGACTCTGGCTCCAGGATCGGCAGTATATATCCTTCCTTTGGAGCGAGCGATACCCTTTGCAGGTAGATGAAAAATCCCTTGACGAGGTCATTCTGAGGAGTCCCGATTCACTTCATCGGGACGACGAAGAATCCGCTTTGTTGTTGATTTGTCGCAGAGCAGATCCCTTCGCGGAGCTCAGGGCAGGCCCTTCGCGCAGTTTACCCTGCGGGAAGAATGAAAGGGATTCTTCTCCCGCCCAGCGGGATCAGAATGACAAGCGAAGAGCCGGCCCTGATCCCGCAGTCGCGGGAGAAGGGGTGACAGCGTCATAGCGGAGGATACTTTCCATGCTAACCAGGACCCAGCCGAAGAATGCATTGCTTCGATTCCTCGGGGCGGCCGCCCTCGTGGCCGCGACCTCCACGTCCATCAATCAGCAGACCACTTTCGGCGCGCGTCCCGCAGAGCCGGAATACGACCTCGTCATCGTGAATGGCCACATTCTTGACGGCAGCGGCAGCCCGTGGGCGAGCGGGGCGGTGGCGGTGCGGGACGGAAAGATCGTGGCCGTCGGCCGCCTGGTGAATCCCACGGCGAAGCGCGTGATTGATGCGACAGGCCTCGTCGTCGCGCCGGGTTTCATTGACCTCCACAGCCACAGCGACTACACGCTGCTCGTGGACGGCCGGGCGGAGAGTAAAATTCGCCAAGGCGTCACCACCGAAATCCTCGGGGAATCGGAGTCCGCCGCGCCAGTCTTCGGCGCGGGCGCCGAGGCGCTCGAGCGCCAGATACGGCCCTACGGCCTCCAGCGCGATTGGACGACCTTCCGCGAGTATTTCGCGCGGCTCGAGCGCCAAGGGATCTCCGTCAACATCGCTTCCTACGTTGGGAGCGGGCAGGTCTGGATGGACGTCCTCGGAAACATCAATCGCCGGCCGAGCCAAGGAGAGATGGAAAAGATGGAGCAGCTCGTGGACCAGGCGATGCGCGACGGCGCTATCGGACTCGCGTCCGGACTGATATACGCGCCCAACATGTTTGAGACTACGGACGATTTGATCGCGCTAGCGAAGGTCGCGGCGCGCTACGGCGGAATCTACACCAGCCACATCCGTGGCGAAGGAGCGGAAGAGCAGCGGGCGCTGGCCGAAGCCATCGAGATCGGCGAAAAGGCCGGGCTGCCCGTGCACGTGCTCCACTTCAAGATGGACGCGAAACCTAACTGGGGCCACATGCCGGAGCAAGTGCGAGTCATCCAAGAAGCTCGCGACCGCGGCGTGGACATTACGGCCAATCAGTATCCATACATCGCCGCCATGACCGGGCTCGAGCAGTGCCTGCCGCCCAAGTTGCTCGAAGGCACGCTCGATCAAAGGGTCGAGGAGTTGAAAAAGCCCGAAGTGCGCGCCCGGATCCGTAAAGACATCGAGACGGGCTTGCCGGGTTGGGGCGATAACGAAGTCAAAGGCACGGGCGGCTGGCACGGCGTCCTGGTCGCGGCGCTCCAAAAGCCCGAGAACAAGAAGTACGAAGGCAAGCGCATGGACGAAATCGCACGCATAATGGGCGAAGACCCGCTCGACGCCTTGTGCGACCTGCTGATCTCCGAAGGCGGATCTGCGGACGCGATCTATTTCAGCATGAGCGAAGCGGACGTGGAATTCGCGATGAAGCAACCCTGGGTCGGCGTGGGCTCGGACGGCATCGCCGCTTCGCCCGAAATGACTTTTCTCGGCAAGCCGCACCCGCGCTTTTACGGCACGTTCCCGCGCGTCCTGGGCGTTTACGTGCGCGAGCGGCACGTGCTGACGTTGCCGGACGCGGTCCGCAAGATGACGTCGCTCGCAGCGCAAATCACGGGCATTACCGACCGCGGCCTCCTTCGCCCTGGACTCGCGGCCGACATTACGATCTTCGACCCCAATACGGTCAGCGACAAAGCAACGTTTGAAGACCCGTCACAATATCCTGCGGGGATTCCCTACGTCATCGTGAACGGCGTGGTGGTAATTGACAACGGCCCACATACGGGCGCGAAGCCCGGGCGGGTTTTGCGCGGCCGCGGGGCGCAAATGTAACGCCCACGCGAGGCGAAGCCTGCTAGAGCGCCGCAATTCACTTTAGCACTTATTTCGCGGGGGTAATAATCGCCGCGTATCCACCCCCCGACGCCAAGTGAAGGCTGAGCCTGCCCCTAGCTTCAAGACGCTCCGTGCGGACGTCAAGACTGGTCGCGTCGGTCTCTGCTTGCGGGCCGTCGGCGAAGATTTGGGCGTCGTAGCTGCCCGCTCCGAGGAAGCCAAGCGGCACATCAAGGTCCCGCGAGTCCCAGTTGGTCATGGCGCCCACGTACCAAGTGTCGCCTTTGCGCCGGGCGATGACCACGAATTTCCCCGGCTCACCGGCCAGCGCACGCGTCTCATCCCAGACCGTCGGCACTTTTTCCAGGAACTCGAGGCCTGGCTGCCCGACGTAGTCCTCCGGGTAATCGGAGAGCATGGCGAGGGGGCTGAAGAAATCAACGTACATGGCGAGCTGATGCGCGCGCGTGCCCTGGCACATCGGCTGAACGTGCTCCGGCTTGAACTCGGCGTGCGTGGCGTTGTGGAAACAGCCGGGAGTGTAATCGGCGGGTCCGGCCAGGAAACGCGTGAAGGGCAGCGTGACGTCGTGAACGGGGGTCACGCGCGTGCTCCATTTGCTGTACTCCATGCCCATCACGCCTTCGCGCGTGAGTTGGTTCGGGTAGGTGCGGCGGAGGCCGGTGGGCTTGAAGGCGCCGTGGAAGTCCACCACCAGATGGTGCTCAGCCGCCTTCTCGAGCACGCGCTTATAAAAATTCACCATCTCCTGATCGTCGCGGTTCATGAAATCCACTTTGACGCCCGCCACGCCCCAGCTTTCGTAGAGCGGAAAGGCTTCGTCCATTTGCTTCTTTACCGCGGTCCAGTGGAGCCAGAGCAAAACGCGCACGCCTTTATCGCGGGCGTGGGCGAGGATCCCCGGCATGTCAATGGCGGCGACGGGGTGGAGGATGTCGTCTCCGGGCGACCAGCCCGCATCAATCAGCATGTACTGGAGATGAGCCGCGGCCGCAAAATCAACGTAGTGCTCCATGGTGGCGGTGTTCATGCCGGGCTTGAAATCCACGCCCGAGGCATAGCTTCCCGACCACCAGTCCCAGGCCGATTTCCCCGGCTTGATCCACGAGGTGTCGGAGATTTTCGAAGGCGGGTTCAGACTGACAATCACCGGGCTCGCCTGGATGAGCCCCACGGGATCTTCGGCGACCAGAAGCACGCGCCACGGGCTGTCCTTGGGCGTCGCGCCGATCACCGCGCTGTCCGAGCGCTCGGGGAGCGGCGAGAGCTTGCCCGCGAGCGCGTTGGGCACTCCGCGGGCCGTGGAGACGTACATGCCGGCGAAATCATCCAAGTCGGCTTCGGTCAGCGCCAACCAGGGACCAGCGGAGGTGTGAACGAGTAGCGGCAGGCCGATCGTGGACGTGGGCTTGATCGCGTCGAGTGCCTCAGGGCGGAATTCCGATTCGTAGGGCGTCGTGAAGCCGCCGAGGTCGAGCGCGAAGACTTGCGCCGGGCCTGCGAAATAAAACCCCGTGTCCTCCGATGAGAGCGTGAACTCGCGGAAGCCGTCCTGCTCGGGCAGGCGGTAGCGGAAGGCCACGGCGCCGTCGTAAGCGCGGAAAATCAAATCCAGACGCCGCCCGCTCGCCCCGCGCTCGCGAAGCGGGACGGTGAGCTGGTTGTAGTGGTCGCGCACCTCGCGCTCCGTGCCGAATTCATCTGTCCAGACCGAGTCGTGAGCCTCCCGATTCGAGCCCATCAGAACCAAGCCGCTTTCGAGAGGCGGAGCGCCCAAAAAATCTAGGCCCAGCGGCGAGTCCTTGAGCAGGGTCTTTCCCATGTACGTGACGCGGTAATAGGCTCGGACGCCCGCGAGATACGGCTGGGGGTTCGATTTGAGCTCAAAAAAAACCGCCAACCGGCCATCGGGAGAGCGCACGCTCAAGGGCAGCGGTTCCGCGGCGGCGGGCGAGGCCACGATCAATGTGATCAGCAGAATGAGGAATCGTCTATCGGCGAATTGCGCCATCGGCCTCACCTCATGAGGATTTCGGGACGGAGCAAAACGGTTATCGAGCCCCCGCGATGGAATGCGCCTTCAGCCAGCGGATGGCCCGGGGATACTCCGGGAACTGTTTCTCCGCATTGCGGAATTCGCGCGAATGGATGACGCGCCGGTAGCCGTTCGGTCGAACGGGGAACTGCGTGTGAAGCATCTCATGAATCACCAGGTATTCCACGACGTAGCGCGGAACGTGCGGCGAGTCGAGCCGGCAGTTGAGGGTGATGGTTCCGAGGCCCGGGTCGTAGTGCCCGAGGATGGTGCGCGAAGCGCGCGCGCTCCAGCCCAGGCCCACGACTTCAATCTTCCCCTGGAAATAACGCCGGTTCAGGCGAGCGAAAATCACATGCAAATCGAAGAAGCGGCCTGGGCGGGAGCGCCAGCGGGGGCGAGTGCGGCGGCGCCGGGCCAAATCGATGCCCGGGCGGACCGAGGGCGACAAAACGTGACGGAGGTAAACGGCGCGGGCTTCGCGAGAGGGCGTGCGGCCAAAGAGCCGAGCCACCAGGATTTCCGCGACCGCGTCGAGCACCAGCGGCGGCGCCGCGCGAAGAACATCTGCAACGCGCGCCGTGATCAAATCACCGCGCAGCCGGATGGCGCTGCGCATGCCCGGAAAGGGGTGAAAGGTCACGCGGAAGGTCGGCGCGGGGCGCTTCAAGCCCAGGCGCCGGAACGCGCGCTCGAAGGCCGGCTCGAGCGGGGGCGAGGGCCCTGGCTCCGGGTTCAATCCGCTGAGCTCGAGCTGTGGGCGTTGATCCATTCAGGAATGACGGGAAAGATATTCAGGCCGCCGGTCAATGATTGTCGTCGTCTTCGGCCCCCGGGATGCCTTTCTTATGCTCCCGTTTGCGCAATTTCTTTTCTTCCTTCCCGCGCTTCTTTTCTTCTTTGGCGCGCTCCTTGCTCTCCTGAGCTTCGAGCTTCTGCTCGCGTTTCAGCTCGCCGAACCTCTTGATCTGCGCGTTCATGGCTTTGCTCGCGCCGTCGAGCGCGTCGGTAAGGTCGTCAATCGCCTCCTGGAGCGACGAAGCGTAGGAGGAGAAATACCGGTCGGGATTCTGCTGGGCCGCGCGCAATTGTTCGAGCTGTCTTGGCCCCTGCTCGAGCAGCGCCTTCAGGCCGCGACGCATGTCGCCCCCGAGCTCGTACTGGCCCTCGATCCAGTCTTTCATCTCGTCATTCAGCTCGATGTACTGGGTGAGCAGCGCGCTGAAATACGACTCGTAATCGTATTTCGGGTCGTTGGCGGCGGCGCGGCCCGATTCGAATTTGCTCAAGCGGACCTGCTCGAGTTCGAGATAAATGCCGATTCGCTCCCCGGGATCCTGCGCGTCGCGGAGCTTGTTTTCTTCCTCATCGGAGAGCGTTGCGTGCTTTTGCGGATGCGCCGCAACCGGCGCCACAAAGGCCGCCAGCATCGAAAGCGCGAGGAGCCAGCGGCATTTCATGGCGCCGCTCCCGGAGCCGGCTTCCCGTGGCCTGGCTTTCGCCGCCGGCTCCCTCCTTCTGGCTCATCCAACGCCGGGAAGAGCACGCGCAAGACTTTTGCCCGGAGCTGGTCCGTTTCTTTTTCGACCGAATCAATCTGGGCCATGTCCTGATAAGGCACTCGCTGTTTTATGTCTTCAAGCTGGCGGCCGCCCTCTCGAAGAGCGATATCGAGTTCCTTAAATCCGTCCGCCTGCTTCCGAGCGACCCGGCCCGTCGCCTCGAGCCTGTCCCAGGAGCTTTTCATGAGCGTCAGGAAGGAGCCCAAGAGTTCCTGGCAGCGGGGGTGGTCGTCTTTCACGCACGCCTCGACGGCGTAGTTGAGTTTGAGGCGTCCCAGTCGGATTTCAAACTTGGCCTTTTTGACGGGGTTTTTTTCCCTCTCGATGCGGGAGGACAGTTCCCCGTCGGTCTGCCGGCGGGAACCAAGGAGATGCGGGACGACCAGGGCCGCCGCCCCCAGCGTCAGGCCAACGGCAATGCTTCGCCTCCTGCCCAGCCGCATGCATATAATTATAGTCATTTCCGGAGCTCCCGCCGCAGGAGTTTGACCCGCTGCCGCGCCTGCCACTCTGGATCGGGGTTCTTGCCGTTCGAGAGGTCGAGGAATTTTTCATAGGCGGCAAGGGCCCTGGGAAGAATGTGCAGATGGTCGTAACAAGAGGCGAGAACGAAGAACGTCAGGGCGGGGGCGCCGGGCTGCCGAGACTCGGTTTCGAACATTGGGACGGCCTCGGCGTAGCGCTTCTCAAGATACAGCGATGTCGCCAGGCCCTTGAAGGCTTCGTAATTCTTCGCGTCCAGCTTCAGCGCCGCGCGGAATTCCGTTTCGGCATCGGGAAACTTTTCTTCGTCGAGCAAAGTCTGGGCGAGCGCGCGGTGGAGGCCTGCCTGACGGCCGGGCAGGTCGGAAACATCGGGCGTGGCCCCGAGCGCTTCCCGGTAAAATCGCTCCGCCTCGCGCAAGCGTTTCAGAAGAGCGTCCACATCGCCGAGCATAGCCGCGACGCCGGGTAACTTCGGATTTTTCGCGTACACGATTTCCAACTGCTCGCGAGCTTCCTGGTTGTTTCCGAGCCCCATGTCAATCTGAGCCAGGCGCATGCGCCGATCGAGGTCGCCGGGGTTCGCGGTAAGATACGCGGCATAGCGCGCGGCGGCTTCCTCCGGCTTCCCGAGGCCTTCGAGAGCCAACGCCAGGCCCAATTGGCTCTGGGAGGATTTCGGCTCGAGCGCGAGCGCCTTTTCGAACTCCGCATTCGCCTCCTCGAACCGCTTCTCGCCAAGGCGAATCTCTCCGAGCTCGAAGTGGGCGGCGGCGAGCTTCGGGTCCACGCGCGCCGCTTCCTCGAACTCCTTTTCCGCGCCGTCAAAGTTTTTCTCGAGGGCCAGCGCGCGGCCCAGTTGAAAATGCGCGCGCGGGTCGTCTGGCTTCAGTTTGACCGCCTTCGCCAGCTCGCCCTGCGCTTCCGGGTAGCGGTCGAGCTTCAGGAGGGCGGCAGCGAGATTGAGCCGCGCGTCAAAGAGGTCGGGCTGAAGCTCGAGCGCTTTTTGATACGCCGTTACCGCATCCGAATAATGGCCCAGTTCAGAATACGCGTAACCCAAGTTGAACCAGACCGCCGCGTTGTCCGGCTGGGCTTTCGCCGCTTTTTTCAGCGGCGGCACCGCCGCGACGTAATCCTTGCGGTCGAGCGCCTGCTCGGCAGCCTGAAGCAGCGATGGAATGTCGGCCACGGGGGGGCGTGGGGCGGGCGGAGTTTCCGTTTGCGCGCCGAGAGGAGGCAGCGCGATCGCGAGCACGAACGGGGGCAAGAGGGCGATTCCCAGACCCCGCAAAAAGAACGGGCGGAAATTCGCCGGGCGCTCAGCCGGAACGCGCCTTCGAGCCACGGGCTCCTCCGTTTCGCGCCAGGTAGGGGGCAAGGTATCGGCCCGTGTGCGAGTGGGGGCTCTTCACCACTTCTTCCGGCGGGCCGGCGTGGACGACCATGCCCCCGGCGTTCCCACCCTCGGGCCCCAGGTCTATCAACCAATCGGCAGTCTTCAGGACCTCGAGGTTGTGCTCGATGATCAGCACGGTGCCGCCGGACTCGATCAATTTCCGAAAGGCCGTCAAGAGCTTGTGAATGTCGTCGAAATGGAGCCCCGTGGTCGGCTCGTCGAAGATGAAAAGCGCGCGCTCGGTCGCTTCTCCGGCCAGATGCGCCGCCAGCCGCACCCGCTGCGCTTCCCCGCCCGAAAGCGTCGTGGCCGATTGCCCGAGCCGGAGATAGCCGAGGCCCACCTCGTCGAGGACTCGCAACTTCGAAATGATTCTAGGGCGGCCGGCGAAAAAGCTGAGAGCTTCGCGGACCGTCATTCGCAGGACGTCGTAGATGGACTTTCCCTTGTAGAGGACTTCGAGGATCGCCGGCCGGAAGCGGCGCCCTCGGCACTCTTCGCAGACCAGCTCAACGTCCGCCAGGAATTGCATTTCCACCGTGACCGTGCCGTCGCCCTGGCAGGCCTCGCAACGGCCACCCGGAATGTTGAAGGAAAAATGTCCGGGCATGTAGGCGCGCTTCCGGGCTTCCGCCGTGGAGGCAAAGAGTTCCCGCACGGCGTCGAAGGCTTTGATGTAAGTTACGGGGTTCGAGCGCGGCGTGCGGCCAAGCGGCGACTGGTCCACCAGAACCACCGAGTCCAGCGCCTCGTCGCCCTCAATACGGTCGAAGTCAGCGCGCGGCGCCGCCACTCCGCGCCGGGAAAGGAGGGCATTCGCCAGGACGTCGTGCACCAGCGTGGACTTCCCCGAACCCGAGACGCCGCTGACCGCTACCATCAGGCCGAGCGGGATGTCCACGTCAATGGATCTCAAATTGTGCTGGCGGGCGCCGCGGATGCGCAGCCAGGCTTTCCCCGGCCGCCGGCGCTTGGCGGGCACCGGGATTTCGAGCTCGCCGGCCAGATACCTCCCTGTCAGAGAGCGCGGCTCGGCGATCAGCCCCTCCCAGCCGCCCGAGTAAACAACCTGCCCGCCATGTTCGCCCGCGCCCGGGCCAAGGTCCAGAATCCGGTCCGCCTCGCGCATCATCTCCTCATCGTGTTCGACGACGAGAACCGTGTTCCCGATGTCCCGGAGGTTTTTCAGGATTTCGATAAGGCGCGAAGTGTCGCGCGGGTGAAGACCGATGGAGGGCTCGTCCAGAACGTAAAGGGCGCCCACGAGGTTCGAGCCCAGGGCGGTCGCCAATTGGATGCGCTGCGCTTCGCCGCCCGCGAGCGTGGACGCCAGGCGGTCGAGCGTCAAATACTCCAGTCCGACTTTGTAAAGGAATTTCAGCCGGGAACGGATCTCTTCCAGTATTTTTTCGGCCACCGCCATTTCCTCCGGCTTCAGAGGCAGCTCGTTGAAAAACCGGAAGGCTTCTTCGACGGACATACGCAGCACTTCGGCGATGGACTTCCCCGCGACGCGCACCCATAGGGCTTCGGGACGCAAGCGTCCGCCCTGGCAGACGGAGCAAAGGGTATAGGCCCGGTAGCGGCTGAGGAAGACGCGCACGTGCAGCTTGTATTTTTTTCTCTCCAGGTGCTGGAAAAAACCGCGAATGCCGGGGAATCTGTCGTCGCCTTCGACCAGCCAGCGCCGATCCTCGGCGTCGAGGAGGTGATAAGGGGTGTGGAGCGAAACGCCGCGCGAGCGCGCGGCTCGTTTCATTTCATTCTGCCACCCCCGGTAGCGAGGCTTCGTCCAGGGCTCGACAGCGCCGCTGACCAGACTTTTGCTTTTGTCCGCAATGATCCGGTCGAGGTCAAAATCAATCGTGTTGCCAAAACCTTGACAGCGCGGGCAGGCGCCGTAGGGATTGTTGAAAGAGAAAAGGCGGGGCTCGGGCTCTTCAACGGCCTTGCCGCAGCGCTTGCACTCGAAGCGTTCGTTAAAGGCCCAGCGCTCGGGCTTTGCGCCTGCGCCCTCGGCCACGAACTCCAGGATGGCCTCGCCCGTCTCGCGATAGCAAAGCTCGATGGATTCAATCAGCCGCTGGCGAACCTCAGGAGAAACCGCGAGCCGGTCCACCAGAGTAAATACGGGCCGGGAAAAGTCAACATCCAGAAGTGATTCGGGAGTCGAAAACTCGAAGACCCGGCCGCCCTGATAAAGCCGGTTGAAGCCGACTTGGCGGAGCGAAAACAGGCGATCCTTGAGCGCATCGCTAGGCGACGACGGGGGAGAAGCTTTTTTCCGCGCCGGCCGTTCCTCCTTCACCCTGCCTGCAGGCAGCTCTTCGGCGAGGCGCCGAGCCTCCGGCGGCGCAGTCGTTCCTTCAACGCTCGGGTGAACCTCGAAGAGCACAACGAAACGTCGGCCCGCTTCGTTCACGAGAACGCGATCGGCAATTTCGTCCACGTTGTCCTTGCGGACAGGCAGGTTGCAGTTCGGACAATAGGTCACACCCACGCGCGCGAAAAGCAATCGCAAGTAATCGTGAATCTCGGTGGTCGTCGCCACGGTGGAGCGCGGATTGCGCGTGGCGTTTTTCTGTCGGATGGCGACGGCGGGCGCGATGCCCGCCACTTCGTCCACATCGGGCTTCTCCATGCGCTCCAGGAACTGGCGCGCGTAGGCCGATAAGGACTCCACGTAGCGCCGCTGGCCCTCGGCATAGACCGTGTCGAAGGCCAAACTCGATTTCCCCGAGCCCGATACGCCAGTCACGACCGTGAGCTTGTAATGCGGAATCTCGCAATTAATGTTTTTGAGGTTGTGAACGCGCGCGCCGCGCACTTCCATTACGGGGATGCCCTGCATCTCCGGCGGGTTCGAGGCTGAAGCGACTGCGGCGTCCGGCCAGGCCGTTGCTGCCTGAGCCTCGGCACGAATCCCGCCACTCCCTTCGCCTGATGGGTCAAAGGATGGAGCCCGCGTGAATCGAGATTCGCCGTTTTTCACGCCCAAGTGACTTGCCGCCCTGTGCTTGCTCGCCGATCCCGCGCGGCGGGGCCGCAAAGCATGATTCACAACACGCCATACTTCGCGCCAGCCCCCACAGCCGGTCCGTCGTGCGTGGCGGAAACATATGATTATATGTTGTCCCGAGAGTTTGGACAAACGGTACTTGAAGCTACAGAGTCGTCTTACTTTAGTTGCGGCGTTTTATCGAATAGATCTTGCAGTAGCTTTTGTGCGGCGATTCTCATGGGCGCGCCACGTTCGCACTCCAAGAAAGGCACGCTCAATATGTCCCGAATCGGCGGGGCAGTTGACATGTTCGAAGTACCGGCGCCTTGCAGTCCTTCGGCGTTCGCGAACATTTTCAGAGGGGCTTAAATGCGCAACGGCTGGAAGGAAGTCACGAACTATTCGCCGGCTCTTCGGGACTGGGTTGACTCTCGTTCTGCTCTTTTCCGCGCTTTGGCCTTTTCGTAGAAGCCGAGGAAGACCATCGCCGCACAGGCCGCGCCAAATACGAGCCAAGGGATCGCATTCATTTTCCACTCGCCTCAATCCAAATTCCCACCACCATAAGTATAAACCCGACACCAACCAGAATTATCATAATCAACCAGCGCGGTGGGGCGTTGGGCTGGAGCAGCATATCCAGGGGCACAAACACCACGATTAGGATGCCAATTTCCCGGTTGAGAATGCGTGCTACTTGCTCAGGAACCGGCGGATGCTTTCGAAATCTTCCCGAAGAATTTTTTCGTCGCGGGGATTTCTGAGGATGTAGGCGGGGTGAAAAGTCACAAAGGCCTTGGCGACGCCGTAGTCCCGGAACTGGCCGCGAACCTTCGAAATCCCTTCGGTGATTCCGAGCACGGTGCGCATGGCCGGCGCGCCCAGGCAGCACACGAGCTTGGGCCGAATGGCTTCGATCTGGCGAAAGAGAAACGGCGAGCACGCATCCACTTCGTCTTTCTCTGGCGGGCGGTTGCCCGGCGGACGGCACTTGACGACGTTGCAGATGTAAACCTCTTCGCGCTTCATCCCGACGAGCTGAATCATCCGGTTCAGGAGCTGTCCGGCGCGCCCGACGAACGGCAAGCCTTGCTCGTCTTCATCGGCCCCGGGCCCTTCGCCGACGAAAACCAATTGGGCTTTAGGCGAGCCTTGGCCAAAGACAATGTGCTTTCGGCCCGCGGCCAGCTTGCACCTCTGACAATCGCCCAAGTCGGTTCGAATTTCGTCGAGGGTTTCCGGACCGCGTTTTGGCGCCGGCGCCTCGAACAGGCTCAACGACTGCGCCACCGAACTCGCGGGGATGGGCAAAGAGGTTGGGGCGAGCGGCGGCTCGACTGGGGAACCTTTCCCCGCCGCACCCTCGACAGCGCCGGCGGAAAGCGGCCGGCTGTCGCGAGGCGAACGCGTCCGGGTTCTCGGCACGGACCCTGCCCGCCGGCGGTAAAATCCCTCGACACCCAATTCTTCTTGAAACTCCAGGTAGGCTGCGATTTTTTCGTGGAGGCTGCTGTCGCTAGGCATGTCTTCGCGGACCTGAGCCCGGTTCACCGGCTTTCGCCCCGCGCCCAGGATGTGCTCATCGCCGGCGATGGAAGCTTCTTCATCCGGACGACTTCGTCCAGAATCCGCCGAGCCGCGTCCAACTTGTCCATCTTTTCGAGCTTCTCGGCGCGGCCTCCGGGGAAGACGAGCGTCACGATGTTGGTCTCGCTCCCGAAGCCCGCGCCCGCCTCGGTGAGGTCGTTCGCCACCACCAGATCGAGACCTTTCGCCTCCAGTTTCGCGCGCGCGTTCTCCATCAGGTTTTCAGTCTCGGCTGCGAAGCCGACGAGCAACTGTCCCCTCCGGCGGCGTGAAACCTCCGCCAGAATATCGATGGTGGGGACTAGCTCAAGCGATCGGGCCACGGTCTGCTTCTTGATTTTTTGGCTGCGAACCTCGGCGGGGCGGAAGTCCGCCACGGCCGCGGCCATCAAGACAATGGTCGAAGCGTCGAGATGATGGAAGACGGCACGGGCCATCTCTTCCGCGGTGCCGACACGCTCGAGAGTCACACCCGCGGGCGGCTCGATCGCCGCCGGCCCGCTCACCAGAATCACGCGCGCTCCCCGGTCGCGACTCGCCTTGGCCAGTGCGTAGCCCATCCGCCCCGAAGAGCGGTTGCTCAGAAACCTCACCGCATCGAGTGGCTCTTCGGTCGGCCCGGCGGTCACCAAAACCGTTTCGCCGGCCAGGTCGTTCTTCAGTTCGAGGACGTCGAAGATCGCGCGGGCGATGTCCTCGACCTCGGCCAGACGTCCGGGGCCAGTCATGCCGCACGCTAAATGGCCTTCGCCGGGCTCGACGATACGAAACCCCCGCTCGCGAAGAGTCTTCAAGTTCTCCTGAGTCGCGGAGTTTTCCCACATGTTGATGTTCATCGCCGGCGCGAGAACGATGGGGGCTTTCGTGGCGAGACACAGCGTCGTCAAGAAATCGTCGGCTTCGCCGTGCGCGATCTTGGCGAGGACGTTGGCGGTCGCCGGAGCGATGACCAGCGCGTCAATCGCCTGCGCCACCGCGATGTGTTCGATGGCGCTTTCGAGGTTAGGTTCCGCGCCGGGCCCGCCGAACATCTCGGTGATGACCTTGTGGCCCGAAAGCGCGGCGAAGGTCAGCGGCGTCACAAACTCGCGCGCCGCCCGGGTCATCACTACCTGCACGTCAAGCTCGCGCTCCTGAAGCACGCGGACCAGCTCCGCCGCTTTGTAAGCCGCAATCCCGCCCGCCACTCCAATAGCGACGCGCATGGTTTCAACCACCGTTCTGAGAAGTTCCGGCCCCGAGGTTCCCGGTCTCGGCGGCGCACCCTTGATGATACACCTTACTTCGAACCCTTGGATTTCCTGCCGTCATTTTCCGCTTCGTCTTCCGGGACTTCAACGGGAACGAGCCCGGCCTCGACTTCTTGCATGGCGATCTTGGTCACTTTCTTTGAGGGGGTTTGAATCAGCGGCTTCGCGCCGGCCTGTAATTGTCGCGCCCGCTTGGCCGCGACCAGGATGAATCGAAACTTGCTCTCAATCCCCTGGGGCAGATTCATGCCTTCTTCCCTCCAAAAGTTTTTGTGATCCCTTGAGCCACCACGCGCTGAGCCGTCCGCCGAAAGCGCGTGGCCATGACGATGGCCCTCAAAGCCCGAACCGCCTCCGGCAGCCTGTCGTTGACGACCAGGTAATCATACTCGTGCCAGTGCCCGAGCTCACGTCGGGCAATGGCCAGCCGCCTAGCGATGGCCTCCGGGGCGTCCGAATGGCGCCGCCGCAGCCGCCGCTCGAGCTCCTGATACGACGGCGGCAGAAGAAAAACACTGACCGCGTCCGGCACCCGGCGTCGCACCTGCCGGTGGCCCTGCACGTCTATGTCGAGCAAGAGGTCTTTGCCTTGCGCTTGAGCGGCGTGCAACTGCCGCTTCAAGGTGCCGTAGAAATGGCCGTAGACTTGCGCCCACTCCGCGAATTGGCCGGACGCCGCCATTTTCCGGAAGCGCGCGGCGGAAACAAAAAAGTACTCCCGGCCATTCCTCTCACCCGGGCGCGGTGGCCGCGTCGTGTAAGATATCGAGAACTGGAGCGCCGGGTCGGACGCTCGCAGGCGCCGGATCAAAGTGGATTTTCCAGAACCCGAGGGAGCGGAGACGATTACGATCGACCCCGCGCGCGCGGGGCGCGCTCCCTTCTCCTTGGCCCCCACATTCATTCGATGTTTTGCGCCTGCTCGCGTATCTTCTCAATCTCGGATTTCATCTCGATAGCCTGCCGCGCGATTTCGACGCCGACTTCCGGCACGTCTGTCGTCTTAGAAAGCAGCGTATTGGCTTCGCGATTCATCTCTTGCAGGAGGAAATCCAGCTTCTTGCCCACCTCGCCCGCTTCTCCCATCAGATGCGCGGCTTGCTCGAGATGGCTCCGGAAACGCTCGAGCTCTTCGGAGATGTCCGAGCGCGAGGCGAGGAGAGCTACTTCCTGAGCCAGCCGCCCTGGGTCGAGCGCGGCCCCGCCCGGCGCTTCTTCGACCAAGGCTCGGAGCCGGCCCTCCAAGCGCCGTTGATAAAGCCCGGGGAGGTTTGAGGCGTGTTGCGCGATCGCGTCCCGCAAAGTCGCGAGCCGCGCCAGCCGGGTTTTCAGGTCGCGGTCGAGCGCCCGGCCTTCCTCGTCCCGCATCTTGTTCAGTTGGCAAAGAGCATCCGCTGCCGTTTGCTCCAGAGTTTCTTTGATCCGGGCTTCCTCGGTTCCGGAAATCTCGCCGTTCCCCATCGTGATGACGCCGGGAGCGCGAAGCAGGGCGGTCAGGTCCGGCTCCGCCGTAAGCCCAAACTCTTCCCGCGCCTGGTCGAAAGCCTGGAGGTAGGCTCGGAGCAGCTCGCGGTCAACCGCCGCGCCCGCGCGGCCGCGGAGTTCGAGGCCGACAACCAACTCCAGATGGCCCCGCGCCACATGCTCCTTCACAACCCGCCGCAAGGCCGGATCGAGTGCCTCCGTTCCCGGCGGGAGGCGCACTTGAAGGTCGAGGAAGCGATGATTCGTGCTCTTCACGCTGAGGGAGAGAGAGAACCCTTCCTCTTCCACGCGCACGTTGCTGTAACCGGTCATGCTCCGAATCATATGACTTCGTCCGTGGTCATTGGTCCGTTGTCCCTTGTCCGACGTCGGTTTTTCGTCGTCCGTCGCCCTTCGACTTCGCTCACAGTTCGACCATGCTCCCGTCACGGCGAGTCCCTGAGCCCTTCGACTCCGCTCAGGGCCCTGAGGGACTCGAAGGGCGGAGTCGAAGGGAGGGCCGTGAGCCTGTCGAGCGGCAACTGACAACGGACATCTTCATTCTGGCTTCTGAATTCTGGCTTCTGACTTCCAATTTCTGCCTTGCCCCTTAAGGCTCTGCGTCCACGAACTGAAGTTCGTGGAGCCGCTGGTAGATGCCGCCGCGCGTGACCAGGTCCTGATGCGTCCCAATTTCCGAGATCGTGCCGCGGTCGAGCACCACGATGCGGTCGGCGCGCCGGACGGTCGAAAGTCGGTGCGCGATCACGAGGACCGTCCTGCCCACCATCAAGTTTGCGAGCGCCCGCTGCACCAGCAGCTCCGACTCAGTGTCGAGTTCCGAAGTCGCTTCGTCGAGGATGAGCAGCGGCGGGTTCTTGAGCAGCGCCCGGGCAATGGCAATACGCTGCCGCTGGCCGCCGGAGAGGCGCTGCCCGCGCTCCCCGATCACCGTCTCGTATCCCTCGGGCATCTCGGTGATGAATTCGTGTGCCAGCGCCGTGCGCGCGGCCTCCTCCATTGCAGCCGTATCCCGGATCGTCCTTCCATAACAGATGTTATTGGATACGGTGTCATTAAATAGGATCGTCTCCTGGGTGACCATGCCGATCTGCGCCCGGAGGGATTTCAGCGTGACGTCGCGAACGTTGTGGCCGTCAATCAGAACGCGCCCACCCGTGACGTCGAAGAAGCGCGGGATGAGGTTCGCGAGCGTGGACTTCCCCGCCCCGCTCGAACCCACCAGAGCCACCACTTCCCCCCTAGCGATGCGCAGGTTGACGTCGCGCAGGAGCGGCACGCCGGCTTCGTAACTGAAATCCACATGCTCGAAAACAATTTCTTTCTCGAACGGCCGGAGCTCGATGGCGTCCGGCCGGTCGGCGACTTCGCTTGAAACGTCGAGATAGCGGAAGACCTGCTCGGATGCCCCCACGGCTTGCTGGAATTGATTGTTGATGCCCGTCAGCCGCTTGATGGGCTCATACATTTTGATGAGCGCGTAGAGGAAGGCCACAAAGCTCCCGGTCGTCTGCACGTGATGAAGGATCTGATTGCGCGCGTAAAGCAGCAGCCCGACAATCGTCGCCGCGCCCAGCAGTTCCATCAGCGGACCCGTCAAAGCATCGGCGCGCACGATCCGGAGGTTGGTCTTGAGCAGGCGCTGCGTGGCCGCCTTGAATTTGCCGATCTCGAAAGTTTCCATCACGAAGGCTTTAACGATGCGAATGCCGCTGAAAGTCTCCTGCAAAATATGGTTCAGCTCGGCCATCTTGTCTTGACTGCGCCGGCTCGAGTGCCGGATGTAATCGCCAATCCGCGAAGACGGGAAAATGATAAAGGGCACAAGCGCCAGCGCGGCGAGCGACAGCCGCCAGTCCAGGTAAACCACTACCGCGAGCAGCCCCAAGAGCGTGAAGACCTCGCGCAACAAATCGGCGGAGGCTCGCGAAACCGCGGTTTGAACCTTATCCGTGTCGTTCGTGATCATGGACATCAACTTGCCCGTTGGGTTGCGTCCGAAAAACGCCATCGACTGGTCAACCACGCGCGTGTAGAGCAGGTTCCGCAGGTCGCGGACCACCGAAAGGCCGACGAAATTTATGAAATATGTTCCGAAAAACTCCGCCGCACCCTTGATCAGCGTGATCGCAATTGCGAAAACGGCAACCACCGTCCAGACGTTGTGGAGCCATTGAGGCAGAAAATCTTGTAAGTAGATCTGATGGCCGCCAAAAGGCCACCTGAAGAGCAGAATTGGACCGCTGCCGGCGTCAACGAACAGGCGGTCGAATACAGGAACAATGAGCAACGCCGTGAGGCCTTCCGAAGCTCCCACGATGGCCATCAGAAAAATCGCGGCCACAAACCGACCCGAGTACTTTTTTATAAACGCTAGAAGGCGTTGGACTTCTGCCATATTGTGTTTCGGCGCTACTCAGGCGAGGCGAGAATCCGCCGTCGCCTATCCTAATTCCCGCCGCACCCTGAGTCAAGTAAACTCGCACAAAGCGGCGAGGTGCGAGGAGCATACAAAACAAGCTAGTGTGTTTGTTTTCATCAAGTTACATTTAGGCCCGAGGTTACTCAGCCACAGAATCATAAGAGGCAAGCCCTCGTTGCTCCAAGCCTTCCAAGCGAAGCAGAAGCCCTCTCCAGACCCTTCAAATCGTACCCATGTTCTGACGGCTTTCATGTTAAAAGGGTTCCCCGATATATACACCAGACCGTGTGACGGCAGCATGGCAAGACCACACCGAATCCGCTTTGGCCTCCGCCCGTTTTGGCTAATATGCCTATCAGGCCTCGGACTCTTGGTAACAGGCCTCTCCTTGCTGATGTCTCAAGTCTCGCAAACCGCTCCTCCAAAGGCCCGAAAGGAAGACATCAACGAAGTCATCCATGGAATCACCATCGCCGACCCTTACCGCTGGCTCGAGGACCAGACGAGCCCTGAGACGCGAGCTTGGATTGACGGAGAGAACCGTTACACGCGGTCGCTCCTCGACCCAATACAAGGCCGCGACGCCATCCGCAAGCGCCTGACCGAGCTCGAGAAAGTGGATACGCTGAGCACCCCACAAGAGCGCGGCGGCCGATACTTTTTCTACCGTCGCCGCCCCAATCAGGACCTGTTCGTCATTTGGGTGCGCCAGGGTTTCGAAGGTGAGGACCAAATCCTGCTCGACCCCCACCCCATGAGTCCGAACCACACCACTACGGTTCAGCTCGAGTCCATCTCCGCGGATGGAAACCTGGTGGCTTACGGCGTTCGGCGGGGCGGCATAGACGAGGTGTCCGTCCACCTGATGAACGTGGGCGACCGGAAAGAACTCGCCGACGTGCTGCCCGAAGCCCGCTATGAGAGCGTTTCCCTGACGCCCAACAAAACCGCACTCTATTACTGCCGGCAGACGGCTGAAGGGCCTCGCCTTTTCTACCACCCGCTCGGCTCCGATCCCGCCTCCGACCAGGAGCTCTTCGGAAAGGGCTACGGCCCCGAGAAAATCATGATCTGCTCGCTCTCCGAAGACGGCCAATATCTGCTCGTCCAGGTGCTTTATGGTGCCGCGGCGGACAAGACCGAAATTTACGTCCAGGACCTGGCCAAACACGCGCCGCTCCTCCCAGTGGTCAAAGACATCAGCGCACGCTTTACGGGCTCCATCGGCGGCAGCCATCTCTTCCTCCATACAAACTGGAAAGCGCCGAAGGGCCGAGTCGTGTCGGTTGACCTTAGCAACCCGGCTTCCGAGCACTGGCAGGAGGTCATACCGGAAACGGACTCGGCGATTGAAGACGCCGTAGTCGCGGGCCGAAAGATTCTCGTAGATTACCTCCGCGACGCAAGCTCCCGCCTCAAGGTCTTCAGCGCCGAGGGCAGGTTTCTTCGCGACGTCGAGTTCCCTTCTGCCGGCACGGTGGCGGGCATTTCCGGCCGCTGGTCGAGCGACGAAGTCTTCTACGGCTTCACTTCGTTCCACATTCCTTTCACCGTTTACCGTTACGACGCGTCCGAAGGCTGCGCGAGCGTTTGGGCGAGCCAGAAAGTGCCCTTTGACAGGAGCCGGTTCGAGGTTGAACAAGTGTGGTACGAATCGAAGGACAAGACAAAAGTGCCGATGTTCTTGGTTTACGCGAGGGGGCTAAAACGGGATGGTTCGAACCCGACGCTGCTGACCGGCTACGGCGGTTTCGATCTCAGTGAAACACCCTCTTTCTCCTCCGTCGTCGCCTTTTGGGCTGAACGAGGCGGGGTCTTCGCCTTGCCCAATCTTCGCGGCGGCGGCGAGTTTGGCGAAGCTTGGCACCACGACGGCATGCTCGAAAAAAAGCAGAACGTCTTCGACGATTTTATCGCCGCGGCTGAATGGCTCATCCAAAACGATTATACCCGGCCATCGCACCTCGCCGTTACCGGGACGAGCAACGGCGGGCTGCTGGTGGGCGCGGCGCTGACCCAGCGACCCGATCTATTTAAGGCCGTAGTCTGCCGTTACCCTCTCCTGGATATGATCCGCTACCACAAGTTCCTCGTCGCGCCTTTCTGGATTCCCGAATACGGCTCCTCGGACAACCCCGAGCAATTCAAATCCCTTCTCGCCTACTCACCGTATCAGAATGTCAAGCCAGGGACGAGATACCCGGCCGTGCTCTTCGTCACCGGAGATTCGGATACGCGCGTGGCGCCCCTCCACGCCCGCAAGATGGCGGCGCTGCTTCAAGCGGAAACCCGCCGCGGCGGGCCAGTGCTGCTGCTCTACGATACCGAGTCGGGACACTCGGGCGGCAGGCCGCTGTCGAAGACCATTGACGAGCAGACCGACGAGCAAAGCTTTATCCTCTGGCAATTGAATGCGCTCCCCAAAGGGAAATGAACGGGGGAATCTGGAATCGTGAAGGGTAAAAGGGTTGAGAGCGGACTCGAAGTCTCGGCTTTTCGGCTGGCGCGTCATCACCTTGCTGGGAAAGCTCCGGCGGAACCAAGCGCCATTTGCCACGACGTGTGCGGCATTCAAGCTCAGGTCATGTCGGCGGCTGAAATCGCACTGTGGGCCCGCAACCACGAGCTGACGCGTCCCGCCATCCACTCCGCGCTCTGGGAAAGCCGGACCCTGGTCAAGACAGCCTTGATGCGAGGGACACTGCACCTGGTCGCCGCCAAGGATTTCCCCATCTACATCGCCGCGCTCCGGACGAGCCGCGTCCGCCAAGCGCTTCAGATCATGGCGCGGTATGGAGTCAGCGAAAACGAAGCCCGCGCGGTTGGGGAGGCGGTCATCGAAATGCTTTGCGGTGGACCCATGACCCGCAAAGAGTTGACGAGGCAAGTTTTGGCCCTGGGAATCGCCGGGAAAAAATCGCGGCCTTGGTTCGAGCAGAGCTCGTGGGGCGTGATGCGGCTGCCCATGACCGAGGGATTGGTCTGTTACGGCCCCAATCGAGGTCCGGAAGTTGCACTGATCCGCACCGATCGCTGGCTGGGCGGACAGAAACCAGTCGGCGAACAGGAAGCCCTCCGAATTCTCATCCGTCGCTACTTGAGCGCCTATGGTCCGGCTGACTCACGGGACTTTTCCAAATGGTCAGGGCTGCCCGCGAGTGAGGTCCGGCCGATTTGGCATTCGCTCGAAAAGGATTTCATTGTCGTGGATATCCCAGGCATGCGGGGCTTCATGCTTCGTGAAGATGCGAAAGCGCTGGGGAATCGAGACCCGGAGTGCGGCGTGCTGCGCCTGCTGCCGAGCTTTGACGCCTACATGTTGGGTCATTTCGAAAAGCAACATCTGGTGGAGGCACGCTACTACAAGCGGGTCTTTCGAGACCAATGGTGGATCTCACCCGCGATCCTCCTCGATGGCAGGGTCATCGGGACTTGGGCTACAGCTCGTGGGAAGAAAAACACCGTCTTTACCGCCGAGCCGTTCGAAAAATTGTCGAAGTCCAATCGCGCGCGAATCGAAGCGGAAGTGGCAAGCTTGGCGAGGTTTCTCCAGACGCCCTTCGAGATCAAATGGAAGGCTTAACAGTCGTTCAGGTCGCTTTTCGACACCCGCAAAGCAAGAAAATGGGCGTCGCGAAGCTCCGAAAGCCGAGCTGAAAACAAAGGACTTAGTGATAATTTCCGGATCAGAAGAAAGACTGCTCCGCTAAACGCAAACGGGCGTATATTTTTGACAGCCGGCGCGCCAAGGAGTTAGTTCCGGCCGAAAGCTGATGACTGAGAAATGGATCGCCGAGTGGAGCCGCGAGAGAAAAGTCGGGCTGGCGATGGTGCTTTGGGTGGCAGCTTGCGCCGGTTTGCTCGGGCAACAGTTCCGGCCCGTTGCGCCTCCAGCCCCCCATCAAAACCTTCCACGGAAAAGCGACGCGAAAGAAATTGTTCGGCGAAGCCTGAATCTCGATCAGGAGGACTTCAAGCTGGCGCGAGATTACACCTACCAGGAGCGCGAGGTGCTTCGACTGCTTGACAAGAAAGGCGAGCCCAAATTCCGGGAAATCTATACCAACGACGTCACCGTCATCTACGGCGAGCCATATTCCCGCCGCATCCTGAAAGGCGATAAACCCTTGAGCGCCGGCGAGGAGAAGAAAGAGCAGGAGAAGCTGGACAAGTTTATGGGCAAGTACAAGAACGAGAACGATCAGGATCGTACCCGACGCCTGGCTCAGAAGGAAAGGAGGCGAGAGGAAGGCCGCGCTTTCGTGCTCGACATCATCAACGCCTACAATTTCACAAACGCCGGCGAAGAGGCGGTGGACGGCCGAGAGACGTTCGTGATCGTGGCCGATCCCCGCAATGACTTCCGTCCTGCCCAGCCTCACGCTGACGTCCTGCGCAAGCTGCGCGGCAAAATTTGGATCGATCAGAAAAACTACGGCTGGGTGAAAGTGGAAGCGGAAGCAATAGACACGATCTCGTGGGGCTTTTTTGTACTTCGCATCCACAAGGGGTCGCGGATTGCCTTCGAGCAGACCCGCGTGAATGATGAAATCTGGCTGCCCAAGCGCGTTGCCGTGAACGCCGGCGCGCGCTTCGCTCTGCTCATGAATGAGACGTTTGATTGGGAGGCCACTTATTCCAACTACAAGAAATTCACCAGCAGCGTTCGGGTCCTCGCAGGACCGGGCGAGGTCCAACGCTAGGCATCGCCTTTAACAGGGTGGGAGGATGAGCCGGCGTGGCGGATCGCCGCTTAGGCGGTGGATCCTGTCTCCGGCTGTCCGGCCAAATCCAGAGCCATGGCCGCGGCGCCGTACAGGGGCGAGTAGTTTTCGAGTTCCGCCAGCACAATCTCCGTGGAGTAGCCGATGGACGGCGACCCGAATTCCCGCATCGTGTCGCGGACCGGGTCGAGCAAAACGCTTCCCGCTAGTGCCACCCCTCCGCCTAAGACAATCCGGTCCGGGTCCAGGATGCGAATCACGGTCAGCAGGGCGCGGCCGAGCCAGCGCGCAGATTCCTGAACGATGCTGCGCGCCACCGAGTCGCCCTCCAAGGCCGCCAGCACGACGCTTCGGGCGGTAACCTGGTCGGGGGTGCCGCCGCTGATTTCGAGCACTCTGTCTATGCTCTCCGGCCGTCGCCGAGCCCAGTCCCTACCACGGTCGGCGATGGCATTCCCTGAACAGAAAGTTTCGAGGCAGCCTTTAGCTCCGCACGAACAGAGAGCACCTGATTCAGATACGGGGATGTGACCGAGCTCGCCAGCCAGATTGTCCCGCCCGCGGAGCGCTCGCCCGCCGATGATGATGCCGGCGCCGATGCCGGTGCTGATCGTAACGTACACCATCGAGCCCGCACCGCGTCCTGCCCCGTACCGGTGCTCGCCGAGCCCGCCGCAGTTCGCGTCATTGTCCACGCGGGAGGGGAGACCTAGAGTCCGCTCCAGCCATTCCCCCAGAGCGAAGTTCTGCCAGCCGGGCGTGTGAACAGAGAGCACGCGCTGGCGGTCGAAGTCCACGGGACCCCCGAAGCTTGCGCCGCAGGCCTTAACCGGGCGATCAGTCTTCTCGACAAGTTCGCGCGCGCGGCCGCGTATCTCGTCCAGCATCCAGTCACGCCCGTCCTCGCGGGAAGTGTCGCCCTCGGAAACGAGCAGCCGCCGCCCGCCTTCGTCAAACAATCCCACGCGGAAATGAGTTCCGCCGATATCCACTGCCAAAACGTTATTCATGCCGATGCCCTCAGGATTTTCCGACGTCGCGGTGCGAGATTTTGGTCTTGTAGCCCTCGCGCGCGAGAGTCTCCCCGATCTCCTCCGCCAAGGCGACCGACCGGTGCCGGCCGCCGGTGCAGCCAATGCCGATGGTCAAATAGCTTTTCCCCTCGTGCATATAATGCGGCAGAAGGTAGAGCAAAAGGTTCGTTAAGCGTTGCACGAATTCTTGGGTCTGCGGATAGGAATGGATGAATCGCCGAACGGGCAGGTCCAGGCCGGTCTTGTTCTTGAGACGAGGAACGTAGTTCGGGTTCGGCAGGAAGCGAACATCGAAAACCAGCTCCGCGTCGAGGGGAACTCCGAATCGGAATCCGAACGAAACCACCGAAATGAGCAGGGTCCGGCGCGCCGCCAAGCCTCCGAACCGCATCTCGATGAATTCGCGCAGTTCGTGCACGTTCATGCGCGTGGTATCAATAACCGCGTCGGCGAGTTTGCGCATGGGGCGGAGCAGCGCCCGCTCCAGGCGGATTCCTTCCCGCACCGGTAGGTCGCGCCCCAGCGGGTGCGGGCGCCGCGTCTCGCCGAATCGGCGGACCAGGGCGGGGTCCGAAGCTTCGAGGAATACCAGCGAAATCTTCATGCCGTCCCGATTCAGGCTTTGATACATGGCCGGAAGCTGGCTGATCGCAGCGCCTTCGCGGATGTCCACCCCCACCGCGGCGCGCTCGATGCGGCTCTTGGGCAGGCGGCAGAGATCGGCAAACTTGGGGATCAAATCAATCGGCAAGTTATCTACGCAGTAGTAGCCCAGATCTTCGAAGGATTTGAGGACGGAACCCTTTCCTGAGCCACTGAGACCCGTGATGATGACAAACTGCTTCCGAGCCTTTGGTTTTGCAGCGGATTTCATGGAGTAAGATGAACCGGCGATCCCTTCGACTCCGCTCAGGGACAGTGAGCTAAGTCGAACTGTGGTCGATGCGGGCGCCACACGCCCGGCATCCCCCCACGGGGGTCCTCAGGCAAACAGCTTGCGACTTGACCCTACGACCTCGGGTACGAGACCGCTGCCACACCCCAACGCGCTGGCGCTCCAGGACGGGTTCCAGTTACGGGCCGGGTTCGATCAGGCTCAGGTTGCCGTCAGCGCGGCGGTAAAGCACGTTCACGCGCCCAGTCTCCGGGTTGCGGAAGACCACGACGCCCCGCTCTTTCAACTCTTCCGCCACTACGGCATCCTCCACGCTCAGCGGCTCGATCGGTACGCGCTCGGTCCTCAAGACCTCGCGAGCCCGATGGTCCTGCCGGGACCGCGCCAGAACGTTCATACGAGCGGACGAGGACGGCCGGCGGCGCTTCCGGCTCCGCCGTTTCTCGAAGAACCGCAACGCCTGCCGCTCGAGCTTCAACAAAGCCCGCCCGATGGATTCCTTCGCCTCTGAGGTCTCTTCCAGGGCAACCAGGACGTGGTCCCGGAATTTCAAGGTGATTTCGGCGGCGCGGCGATGTTTTTCCGCCGTCAAGACCACGTGGACGTCCAGCCGGTCGCGCAGCAGTCGCGACAGCTTAAGGAGGCGCTTTTCCGTGAAGGCCCGCAGGGTGGGCGTAATTTCCATTTGCCGCCCGGTGTAACTGATTCGCATGGTGTCCCGTCCTCGCATCCGAGGCTGGAAAGGACTCCGGCCCGGCCCTCAAGCTTTCACGCGACGTTGGTGGGTGCTGGGGATGCGCATGTCTTCGCGATATTTGGCCACGCTGCGCCGGGTCACATTAATACCGGCTTCTCGAAGCTTAGTTGTGATCTGTTCATCCGTGAGAGGATGAGCCGAGGCCTCCTCCTCGATCATCTTCTTGACCAGGCGTTTCAGGTTAACCAGGGACGTTCCGTCCCCCGAAGGGCCCTGGACAGCCTCCGAAAATAGGGCGCGCAGCTCGATCACACCCTGGGGCGTATGGGCATACTTGTGCGAGACGGCGCGGCTGACGGTCGAGGGATGGACGCCAACCTCCTCTGCCACTTCCTTGATCATCATGGGCTTCAGGAAGTCCATACCCTTATCGAGGTACTGGCTCTGGCGGCGGATGATTGCCTCGCAAACCCTGGCGATGGTCTGCTTTCGCTGCTCGATATTCTTAAGGAGCTGCAGCGCGGCCGTGAAGCGCTCCTTGACATAGGACCGAACTTCGCGGCTGGTGCTGTTGCCTTCGAGCATCCGGCGATACTGCGGGCTCAGGCGTAGCTGCGGCATGCCGTCCTCGTTGATTCGGACTTCGTAGCCGTCGCTGCTCTTAACAAACGCCACGTCGGGCTCGATGAGGTGTGGCTCGAAGCGGTTGTAGCGCTGGCCGGGCCGCGGGTCGAGGCGTCGAATCAGCTCCACAGCGCGTTCCACGGCCGGCAGCGGCCGGTCGAGCGCCCGCGCAATCTCCTTGAGTTGCCGCCCCTCGAGCAATTTCAAATGGTCGGTGACAATCTGCTGCGGAAGCGTGCTCTGAGGGGCGAGCACCCGCAATTGGATCAGCAAACATTCTCGAACGTCCCGCGCCGCGACGCCCGGCGGGTCGAATTCCTGAATCAGCGCCAGGGCCTTCTCGACGTCCTCGGGCCGGTGGTCCCCCGAGGCGGCAATCTCCTCCAGGCTCGCGGACAGGTAGCCGTCTTCGTTCAGGTTCCCGATGATGGAGTCCCCTGCTTCGCGGACACCTTCCGCGCACAGAGTAAGGCTCAATTGCCACCCCAGGTAATCCGTCAGGCTCGTGGGCTTCGACAGGAAGTTTTCAAAGGAAGGCTTCTCGCTGATTTCCCGGTTGTCGAGATCAGGGGGTAGGGAATTCTCAAAAAGGAAAGATTCGAGGGACCTTTTTTCGAGCGCTTCCTTTTCGGGCGAGCGCGTGGCCGGATCGATGTGCTCTTGAAAATAGGCGCCGAAATCCCCTTCTTCAATCAAGTCGTCCTTGTGCCCGTCGCCGACTTCCACACCCGCCGTGGATTCGCCAGATTTTTCTTGCTCGGCCCTCTGCGCTACCTGGTCGAGCGTGGCGGTGCTCTCGGGCAGTTCTTCGAGAACGGGGTTCATGACCATCTCTTGGTTGATCATCTCGCGCAGCTCGAGCTTGTTGAGCGCGAGCACGCTGACCATCTGCACCAGGCCGGGCGTCAGAATTTGCTTCTGCGCCACCTTGAGGTTCAGACTCAGCCGAGTTTGCGGACCACCGCCCATCAGAGTGCCAGTTGAAAGTTGTCGCCCAGGTAAACCTTTCTCACCTCAGCGTCGTTCCCCAAGTCTTCCGGGGTTCCGGAGCGAAAAATTCGGCCCATGTTAATAATATACGCTCGGTCGGTAACTCGCAAAGTCTCCCGCACGTTATGGTCGGTGATCAGGACGCCGATGCCGGAGTCTCTCAATTGCGCGATGATCTTCTGGATGTCGAGCACGGTGAGGGGGTCGATGCCGGAAAAAGGCTCGTCGAGCAGCATGAAGGCGGGCGAGATCACCAGGGAGCGCGCGATTTCGACTCGCCGACGCTCGCCGCCGGAGAGCTGGTAGCCGTAGCTTCGGCGCACGGCCCCCAGGCCGAAATCTTCGAGCAGTTCTTCCAGCCGCTCCCGGCGCTGGTTTTCCGCGATGGGAAGCGTTTCCAGGATGGCGAGGAGGTTCTCCTCAACCGTGAGCTTGCGAAAAATCGAAGGCTCCTGAGGCAGGTAGCTGATACCGCTGCGAGCGCGGAGGTACATCGGCAAGCGGGTGATGTCAGCCTCGTCCAGAAACACCCGGCCAGCGTCGGGGGCCACCAGGCCCACGATCATGTAAAACGTCGTAGTCTTCCCGGCCCCGTTAGGGCCGAGCAAACCCACAACTTCACTTTGAGCGATGCTTAAACTGATGTCGTCAACAACCTTACGGCCCCGGTAGGACTTGGTGAGGTCGGCAGTCGAGAGAACGGGCATCGTCGCTCATTGCGGGATGCGGTGCTTCGAGTAAGTGGGCGTCGCAGCATCTCCGTCAACAAGAACCGTATCATTCGCCATATAGAAAGTCAAACGACGGCCGGTGGTGAAGTCTTTGCCGGCGTCGTAAAGGGCCGGCGGGCCGCCCGTAAGCTCGATCTTGTCCTCCTTCGCCCAATACTCGGCGTGATCGCCCGTGCCGCGCCGCGTCTCGCGGACGACCACCACGTGCCCGCCCGCGACGGCGCGCTCGATTTGGGATTCGCCCTCTATCGCGGCGGCAGAAAAATAGACGTCCAAAGCGTCGGCCGTGAGCGTTGCCCCCTGACTCTCCATGGCCACATTTCCACGATAACTCCCTTTGCGCCCGTCGTCGAAATATTCCAGACGGTCGGCGCGAATGACCACCGGACGAACTTGACTCCCCCCCGAAACTTTTCCTTCCAGACCAGGGGCGAGCGGGCCGGGCGCCAGGTGCGAGGTCACGACCCGCGCGGCGGAGGTGACGCGCCGCTGGCTCTTTGAGAAGTCGAGCTCCGAGGATTCGAGCACATTCTCCCCGTGCCAGGCACGCACGTGCCCTCGGTAGTGGACAGCACCGCCGGTCCGCTCGGCCGTCATGCGGTCCGCGACCACATGGGTGGGGTCGTCCGCTGTGGGCGCAAACAAACTTCCGCTCGAGCCTTGGTGCGTGGCTTCGACGCGCCCCCACCCCTCAGCCATGCCGTCCTCGATGTGCAAGAGGATTCGGTCGGCGACGCTGCGGTTTTGGGAATCCCAAATGAACGGCCGTCCGCGGAGCTCGACTGTGCCTACCCCCGGATCGTAATGGGCCCGGTCGGCACTCGCGCGCCGGTCGCCTTCCCGGAATTGGAAATTTCCGAGTTCGTCGAGTGATTTTAAGGATTGCGACTGAGGGTCGAATGCCGCCTCGAATCGGTCGGAGGTGGTTTCGTCGGCCGGCGCCCCCTTCGCGGCTGTCGCGGGAGGGAGGAAGACTATCTGGCTTTGGCTCAGCCCGTCGAGCTTGGTCAATTGACCGCGCGAGTCGAAAGTCATGACCAGCGGATTTGCCGTCACATCGCGTTCCCCCTGTCGCGGTGAATTGGGCTGGAGCACCAACTTTCCGCGGCCGCCGGTCCGGGCTTCGCTGAGGAAGCGGCCACCCGGCTGAAACGAAAAATCCACGCGGTCCGCGGTCAACTCGTCTCGGTCCGTAGTGACGGTGGCGCCCTCGCCGCCCGCCCAGACTTGGGAGCCTCGGGGCGTTAGTGGCTCAGAGGCAATGCGCACACTGCCGCTGGCATTGCCCTTCTGGGCCTTGGGAGACACTCCTGAGAAATCCACCTCCAGAGTCTCGGAAGTAAGATGCGTATCCCTCCCCTGTCTCCGCACGTCGCCCCGGACGCCGCCTTGGGCGCGAAGAACGCGCAAGCGGTGGTCAACCCCAAATTCCGCATGAATCGAAGGTGCGGAAATCTGAGAATCGCCGCCGCCCGATTTGTCGGAAGCCTCGACGCCACGGCTGAGCGTCGCGCCTGCCACCCGGTTGCCCGCATCCAACAGGATTTGTCCTTCGCCCGCGGAGAGATGCCGCGTTCCTTGCGTCACTTCGACCGGACCCGCAAGCGTAACTTCGCCTTTGGATTTTTCGTAGCGAAGCCGGCTGGCGGTCAAGTGCGCGGGCGGCTCCGGCCGAGGGCGGCCCGGGGTGAGAATGTCCACCGCCACATCGCTCCCCAATTCCAGCCAGCCGCCCTGGATGCCGTATCGGAGGCCGCGAGCGTGACCCGTCGCCGGCCCCGCGCGGAACTCCACCGGCTCCTGGCTGACCACCAACGAGCCTTGTGGTTGAAACGAGACATGGGAAGTCTCAATGAAAACGGCGGGGCGCCCGTGGAAACCAGCGGACGAGACCGAATCGGCGTTCAAGACAATCTCCACTTTGCCGTCCGCCGCCAGCGCGCCGGTCTGCGCGTTGTACTTGCACTGGTGGGTTCCAAGGATGTCGTGCCGTGTGCCTTGCGCGCCGAACATCTCCACCCAAACGTCCTCGAGGTCCGTGGCCCCTCCCTGATCGAAGGCGACAGTTTTCGCGGCGTGGACGGTGAAAATCCTCCGCCCGCCCATCGAACGCGTGAAGGAATAGCCGGAGAGTTGCTGCTCGGCGTGGGCAGGGAGGGTCCTGGGCAGCAAGAGCTTTACCTCGTGGCGCGAGTTCCGCCAGTAGCCCCTTGCCACGGTGAGGAGCGTGGCGGCCACAGCCGCGCCCACAACGACTGCCAGGCGCTTCCGCCGCCTTTCGGTTTCTTGCCCCGATTTTACCGATTTCACGAGAAGCCCCCGGTGCTTTCCCGAGCTCGACAAGCGCGCCACGTCAAACCACGCGAAGGTCCCTGATGGTGAGACGCCAGGAGGAGGTTCCCTGAAAATGATCCTCATCCAACTGGAACGCCATATCCAGGGTATCGTTCCTGCGGACTTCGGGCAGGCGGCCCGCCCAGTTCCATCCCAAGGCGTCCAACGCTCTCCCGTCCGCGCTTACCCTCAGCTTTAGATGCTTCTCCTTGAGGAAGCGCGGGCCGTCAATCACGCGGAGCCCTCGAGCAGCAAAAACGGGTTTGGGGTTCCCGACACCGTAAGGCTCGAGCTTTGTCAGGCTTTCAAAGAACGCTGCATCCAGTTCGGCCAACCCCACTTCGGCGTCCACGGAAAGGACCGGGTCCAAGTGCTCGGGCCTCAGCCGCCGCCGGCTGGACTCTTCAAATCGTCGCTCGAGTTCCGGGACTCGATCGGCGGGCAAACTAAATCCCGCCGCCTGGGCATGCCCGCCGTAACGCTCGAAGAGACCGCCGGCTTCGGTCAAGGCGTCGAGGAGGTGAAACCCCGGAATCGAGCGGCCGGAGCCGTGCGCGATGCCGTTTTCTAGTCCAATGACCAGTGTTGGGCGGTAATAGCGCTCCGCCACCTTTTGCGCGACGATGCCAATGACCCCGCGGTGCCAGCCTTCGGCCGCGAAAACCAGCGAGTAACGCCCGGGAAACAATCCCTGCGCGCGCTCCACACGAGCCACAATTACATCCAGAATCTCGTCTTGCACGCTCTGCCGCTCACGGTTCAAAAGATCCAGACGCTCGGCGAGCTTGGCGGCCGTCTTCGCCTCCGTCGTGGTCAGAAGCTCGATCACGTCTCCGGCGTCCTGCATTCTTCCTGCCGCGTTCAATCGCGGAGCGATCCGAAACGCCACCTGGCCGGCGGTGATCCCGCGGGTCGGATCGAGGTCGGCCACTCGCAGCAATGCCGTGAGGCCCGGTTGCAAAGGCTCCTTCAACGCGCCGAGACCAAACCGGGCGATGACCCGATTTTCGCCAACCAGGGGAACCACGTCGGCGATAGTCCCGATGGCCACCACTTTGAGATAGGAACGGAGCAGCGGGGCGGAGAATTTCTCGCCGAGAAGTCCCTGGGCGAGCTTCAAAGCCACGCCCGCGCCTGAAAGGTTTTTGTCCGGATAAGCGCAATCGGAGCGCCGCGGGTCGAGGATCGCGCAGGCGGGCGGAAGGTCTGGGCCCGGCATGTGGTGATCCGTAACGATACAATCGAGGCCCAGCTCGCGCCCGCGTCGAAGCGCCTCGTACTCGCGAATCCCCGTATCCACGCTGACCACGACGCGGCGGCCTTCCGCCGCGGCTTGCTCGATCACGGCCGCACGCATCCCGTAGCCGTCCGTCAGACGATGTGGGATGTGGACCGAGACATCCGCGCCGAGCGAGCCAAGCGCCGTCTTGAGCACCACCGCCGCGATGGTGCCGTCCACGTCGTAGTCCCCGTAAATCAGAATTTTCTCTCGAGCTTCCACAGCCCGCAGCAATCGCGCTACCGCGGCTGCCATTCCCGCCATTAAAAACGGATCGTGAAAGTCGCTAAGTTCCGGCTGAAGGAATCGCGCGGCCGCCTGGGCGTCGCCCAGTCCGCGCTGGATCAGAATCTGTGCGGTTTTTGGCGGGAGGGAGAGCGCCTCTGCAAGCCTTTTCGCGGATTCGAAATTAACCGACGGGAAAAGCCAGCGCATGAATTACAATTCATCCTGACAGAGTGTGAGGGCCCTTGCAAGAGCGGCCAAAATTCCGTGCGATGTTGCCTGGCTCTTGGGTAGGCGGGTGTCCTGGCCCAAGGGTTCTTTACATGATAGGCGACGTCTTGGGTGGACCCGACCGGGGGTAGGTCCCGCGCGTTCTTTGCGACCTTTGCCCCTTCGCGCCTTAGCGTGAGATGATTTTAAGAAACCCCGGCTCAGGGTATAAGACTCTCGAAACGGAGGCATCGAATAATGCAGAGACGCGTGTTCTTAGAGAAACTGGGGCTCGCCTCGGCGACCGCGGCCCTCGGGGAAACGCTTTCGTCCGGCGCCGGGACCTCGTCGCAGGCCCTCCGCCGATTCAAGCTCGGCTCCATCACAGACGAATGGACGCCCGACTTCCAAGCCGCGCTCAAGGCGATGAAGCGCTACGGCCTTGCCTGGGCGGAGATCCGCACCGTCGGCAAGACTTACATCACGGAAGCGAGCAAGGAAGAACTCAGGAAGATGAAGGGCCTGCTCTTCCGCTACCGGATTCGAGTCTCGGTCGTGGACAGTGCGCTCTTCAAATGCGCACTGCCCGGAACCGCTCCCGTGGCGGGGGAAAAAGACGCCTACCCGTATTCCGCGCAGATGGATTTGCTCAAGCGGGCGCTTGACCGCGCGCACTTTTTCGGCACGGGCAAAATTCGCGTTTTCGCCTTCTGGCGAGTGGCGGATAACCAAAGCCACTTCGACCGCATTGCCGAGGAATTGCGCAAAGCCGCGGAAGTTGCGCACGCCGGCGGCGGGCGGCTGGTGCTCGAAAACGAAAGCGAGTGCAACGTGGCGACCGGCGTGGAGCTCGCCCGGATGCTCAAATTGGTCCCGGCCGCGAACTTCGGCGCGAATTGGGACATCGGCAACGGCTACTGGCAGGGCGAAGCGTCCTTCCCCGACGGCTACCGCATGCTCCCCAGGCACCGCATCTGGCATATGCACATGAAGGACGTCCGCTGCGATCCGGGGCTCAAGAAATGTGAGACCGTCGTTGTTGGGACCGGACAGGTGGACCTCGCGGGCCAGATCCGCGCGCTGGTGAGCGATGGCTACGAGGGGACGATGTCGCTCGAGCCGGAAGTCGAAAATCCCCAAATGACCCACCTGGAAGCAACCGAGCGCTCGCTCAAGGCTCTAATTGAAATCATGAACAAGGCGCTCGCTGGATCGAAGAAGGGCGCTGACTAGTGCGTTGTCCGATTAATTCTTTCCAAGACGGGCTCATTAAATCTGACCGGTTCCGGCCCGCAGGAACACTGTGATCTCAGTGACGGGGGCCTCCATCACAATGGTCGCAGAGAACTCAGTGCTCTCTGTGTTAAGGATTTCATTTACGGGGGGCACAGAGAGGTCCTTCCATTCTGGTGATCTCTGGCTGCACTCTCTGCTCTGGCTGGGGCCATAAGACAAAGCATTCATCGGACTTTGCCCTAGGCGCGGATGCCTTCTCCGGCTAAGGCGATGTTGTTTCGGGTGGTGTTCTTGACGAGGTACATGGCTTCATCGGCCATGCGCAAGACTTCCTTGCGGGTGCGGGCGTCGATTGGAAAAGCCGCCACGCCAAAGCTCGCGGTCACCTTGATGTTGAGCCCCTCTTCGGTGAAGAAAAACTTCGCGTTCAGCAGGTCCTTGATGCGGCGCACCACGGTCAGAGCGCTTTCCTTCGGCGTCTGAGGGAGCAGCACCACAAACTCGTCCCCGCCGTACCGAAAAGCATAATCAATCAGGCGCAAATGATTCTTGATGATGTCGCCGATCATCCACAGGAGCCTCGAGCCGACCAGGTGGCCGTAGGTGTCGTTGACCTGCTTGAAGTGGTCGAGGTCAATGAAGATCACCGAGAACTCGTACTTGTAACGAGTCGAGCGGTAGATTTCCGCGTCCAGGACAAAGTGGAGGTGGCGGGCGTTGTAAAGCGCCGTGCAGTCGTCCGTAATCGTCAGTTCGTGAATGCGCTGGACATAGCGCGCGTTCTCGAGGGCGATGGCGGCATAGTCGGCCAGGTTTTTGAGAATGGGGATATCCTCTTTGCGGAAACTTTCTTTGCCCGCGAAGTTGACCAGCTCGATGACGCCGAGTGTTTTTTCCCTTCCCCGGATGGGGACGCAAACCACCGAGCGCGACTCGAGCTGGGTCAGCTCGTCGCACTTGGAGCTGAAGCGCGCGTCTTTTCTAACGTTTTCAACCAGCAGCGGCTCGCCCGACTGGGCCACCCAACCGGCGATGCCTTCGCCGAGCTTCAGCCGCACATCTTTGAGGTTGTTCGCCCCGCTGCCGATGGCGATTTCGAAATAGAGCTCCTTTGTTTTTTCATCGAGCATCAGGAGGGACCAAGTGTCGGGCTGGAGAAAATCGCTGATCTTCTCCATGATGGTCTGGAGGATTTTTTGAAGGTCGAGCGTGGAGGCGAGGGACTTCCCCACCTCGTGGAAGAGGGATAGCCGCTCGATCTGGCGTTTCAGTTCGGCAACTTCCTCAATCTCTGGTTTCATCGCCGTTCCTGAGAGCGAATCTCCCGCGGCGCCATGCATGAAGTTTTAACCCAACCCCGACAGCTTTTCAACCCAATTTTCACGCGGCACGCCAAGCCCTTCGGCCTCAAAGGCTTTGCGCCTCAGCCGCCTACGTGGGCTGCGTGCCAGGCCGCAAAGCGATTGACACCACTTGTCGCCTGAAACTATTATTATCGTCTCATAGACCTATCGGCACAATCGGACAAATTCATGGGACCTTTTGGCGAGAACCTCCGACGGGAAAGAGAGTTGCGCAGCGTGACGCTCGAGGAGATCTCTGATGCCACGAAGATCAGCTTGCGAGCCCTCCAAGCCCTGGAAGCAGAGGAGTTTAGAAAGCTCCCAGGGGGAATCTTCAACCGCAGTTTCGTCCGCACCTATGCCCGGTTTCTCGGCCTCGACGAAGACAAGGTCGTGGCCGAATTCCTTGCCGTTTGCCCGCAGAGCGAAGATGTTGACATGAAGCACTTCAATCCGGTCAAGCCGGCGACTCGGAAAGATACGCCGCGTGGTCGCTTGATCGTCCTGACGCTGGCGTTGGCACTGCTCGCCGCCGGTTACGCGCTCTATAGTTACTCGCGCCAGCGGTTGACCAACCCTCCGCGTCCGGACTCCTCGGCGGGAAGCGCTTCCCCGTCGGTGCCGCCCCCTGCCGAACGACCCGGCGCGCCGTCAACCTCCACCACAGCTTCCTACAACCGCGCTCCGGAACGGACTGGAGCCACGCCTGCAAAGTCGGCGGGACCGGGGGCGGCTCCTGCGGGCGGCCTCTCCTCCGCCCAGGGCGCCGATCTGCTGCTGCAAGTGGCGGCGACGGAGCGGGCCTGGGTGGCTGTGGATGTGGACGGCAAGCTCGCGTTTCAGCGTATTCTAAACCCTCATGATATTCAAACGGTTAAAGCGTCAAGGTCGTTCGATTTTGTCACAGGAAACGCGCAAGGCGTCATCCTGACTTTGAATGGCGAGACGTTGAAGCCTCTGGGACAGCACGGGGAATTCAAGAAACTTCACCTGACGCGGGACGACGTGAAGAATCCCGCGCCGTGAGGATTAGCCATTCCGGAAAAAGTGGTGGACGCCATCCGCGCGGGCAACGCGCCCATGGTCATCCGGCGGAAGGGGGCCGAAGGGAGCCTTCCCGTGGCTCTCGAGGAGAAGATTGAAATCCTCATTCTTCTCTCTGCCGACGCAGATGAAAGTCTGCGCTTGAAGGCGTGGCAGACACTGGTCGACTGGAATCCGGCGGAGCTCGAACAACTGCTCTCCGAGCCCGCAACGCCCTGGGCGGTGATTGATTATCTAGCCAGCTACCTGGTGCCCGGGCGGCCCAACCTGGTCGAGGCCCTGTTCAGGAACCCCGGGATTCCCCCCGAACTAATCGAGTGGGTGAAACTAAGTGAGCCGACGGCGGCTACAGCTCCCCCTCCGCCGCAGGCGCCCCCGGCCGAAGGATCGACCGACGATAAGAAGGAAGGCGAAAAACGTCAGACCCTCATTCAAAGAGTCAACGCCATGACGCCGATCGAAAAAATCAAGATGGCATTGACCGGAAATCAGGAAGAACGCCTGGCTTTGATTCGGGACTCGAACAAGCTGGTATCGCGCGCCGTGCTGAGTTCACCTAAGCTCTCCGACGCCGAAGTCGAAGCCTATGCGGCCATGAAAAACGTTGCAGAGGAAGTTCTGCGGACGATTGCGATGAACCGCAGGTTTTTGAAGAGCTATACCGTCGCGCGCGCCCTGGTCAACAACCCCCGCTCGCCGCTCGACGTCACCCTGCCGCTCGTCAACCGAATGAACGACCGCGACCTCAAGACTCTCGCGATGAACAGGAACGTGGCCGACGTCTTGCGCTCGATGGGTGCGAAGATCATCAAGCAAAGACAGGACGCGCAAAGGTCGAAGATCCCCACCGGCAAGCACTGAGTGTGGGGCAAACGGTCTGCCCGGCGCGGGAAAGCGTCATGGGGGCCCTGGCCCCGAGGTCATTCCGAGCCCCGACGCCTTATTGTCGGGCCGAGGAATCTGCTTCTCCAGGTCACTTAAGGAGGGGCCTTGAGCGGGCGGAGG
>QHZN01000312.1 GCA_003225365.1 Acidobacteriota bacterium | reverse complement strand
TTTATTTAACTCAAAGATAAGTATCCGATTTTACTTGACAAGTCAAGTTAATTCACCCAAGTTGGTAATTGGAGATGAGCCACAGCAACCTCACCTTCCAGGTTATCTGAACTAAGTCAGGTTATCTGCAATCGCACCTCTTAGAGGACAACCAAGGAGGTTGCCATGAACACCATCACACGTTCGGACCAGTCCCGAGGTTTGACAACTTTACAGGACCAAGTCAATCGTTTGTTCGAGGACAACTTTACTCGCGAGCGCTCGGCTCATGCCGACCTGGCAACCTGGGCACCGCCAGTGGACATATACGAAACCGAAAACGAATTGGTCGTCAAAGCCGACCTGCCGGGTCTCCAAGAAAAGGACATTGACGTCCGCGTCGCAAACAATACGTTGACCATCCGGGGAGAGCGGAAGTCCGAGAAAGACGTCAACGAGGACAATTACTTCCGAGTTGAACGCGCCTTTGGTCCGTTCACGCGGAGCTTCTCCCTACCGAACACGGTAAGCCCCGAGAGCATTCGCGCCGATTATCACAACGGGGTCTTGACCCTGCATATGGCGAAACGTGAGGAATCAAAGCCGAAGCAGATAAAGATCAGCGTCTCAGGAAACGGCAAGTAATCCACATCTCACATACGGGGTCCGAGGCTTCGGCCCCCGTACTGACAACCAAGGAGGATGCCAATGTTTAGTCGAAATGTAACCATGCGTTTGAAACCCAATAGCGTTGCGGAATTTACCCGGACGCTGGATCAGGAAGTCATTCCTCTGCTTCGGAAACAGAATGGCTTCCAGGGCGAAATTGCGTTCGTTGCCCCGAATGGAACCGAAGCGCTGGGAATCAGTTTGTGGGACCGGAAAGAGAACGCGGAAGCTTATAGCCGCGACACCTATCCAGCAGTGCTGAAGGCCCTGGCGAAAGTGGTGGACGGAACTCCTCAGGTGCAAATCTATGAAGTCTGCAACTCGACTCTCCACCAGATCGCCGCTCGCGCCGGAGCTTGAAGTGGACGGGCCTTTCTCGTGCGGACGGGGGGCGGCCAAGTCCGCCCTCTCTCTTTCCGGCTACAAGAAGAAACGAGGTTTACAATGCTTGCGAAGGTCATGAAGTTGATTTCCATTTCTCTGTTGGTCCTGGCGGGCTTATAGCCCTCTCCCGCGGGTTATCAAATACTACTGGCGGCATTTGCGGTTTATGCGGGGGCGCTATCCTGGCTGCCCAGACGAGGCGTGCAGGTAAGTACTTTTAGGAGGCCGGACACGCGAGGGTTTCACGCGGGGTGAAATATGAGAATTAAGATCAGAACTGGTTGCCGGCGGATGTTCGGCTCAAACAAGCTTTTAAAGCATATGCGTGCCGGATCTCTTCGACACCGTGTGATTCAAGTTTATCGAAGTTATTCGTTCCCGAGAATTGCGAAAGGCACTCGATACAAAACGACGAGTGCCGGTCTCCGGAAAAGAATGAATCAACTTTTGGCCGTTGAGGGTCGAGCGGACCGGTGGTGTCAGTAGGGCAAACCATGGTCAGCGCTCGCAGGACCAAGAAAGGAGGCTAGCATGTACATCCAGTATATCGGTTTCAATGTTGCAGCCAGTTCTCGACTCTATAACTTTGACGTGATCGACGCCAAGGAGGCACGCGAATTCTCCGTCAAAGTTCAATCCGAGGCGTTTCGCCCGTCCCGTTTAAGAGCTCAGGACGGCCCGAGCATCTGTTTTGAGCGTTTAAAGCAGGAGTTGGAAGCAGAAACGGAGGAATCGCGTACTGGGGCCCGCCTGAGTATCGGGGAGCGGGAGATCGAGGAGTACTTGGAACAGCAGGACCCGTGCAAGCCGCCCGCAAAGAAAACAGCACCGTATTGTTGACCCTCGATCCGAATGAGTTGTGCCAGCCAGTGGGGCTGACACCTCTCCTCGTCCCTTCTAGCTGACGGATCGTGGCGGCGCGTAATCGACGTTGCGCAGCACCATGATTTAAGCTTTGAGCTCGTTCTCCTGGCCCGCAGCTTCAACCTTGGGGAATGGGCGGAGGCGATTCAAGAGGGAGTGTTCGATGTCTTGGACGTCTTATATGACCTGCCAAAAGTTGCCGAAACCGCGAAACGCGCTTTCGGGACAGCTTACCTGAAAACGCTTTCGGGCGCGTCCCTCAGCGAGCGTAGGGCTAATGGGCGGACCCGAAGGGGCGCCTCCACTTGGAGGAGCAAATGAGTTCTAAACTTTTCATAGGCAACCTTCCCTTCGGCACCAGCGATATTGCCCTCAACGATTTTGTAACCAAGGCTGGCTTCCATGTGATCTCGGCGGTGGTGGCTCGCGACGAGCTGACAGGTAAGCCGCGGGGATTCGGTTTTGTTGAACTGGCCGAAGGTGAAGACGTCGGACGGGCGATCAGCGACTTAAACGGTCAGCCTTTCGTGGGCCGTGGGCTGATCACGAATAATCCTCACCTCCCGCGCAAGGGCCTCTCGAGACCCGGCACCGGTGGTGTTGATCGGCATCTCTTCCACCGCTGGGCCTGCTAGATCGAGGGCCACAAAATGAAATTAAAGTCCGGACGGACAATACGTCCGCCATTCCCAATACGGGTGGGGCACGATACTGGAACACGACGGCAGTCAGACGATGGTGTATTTTCTCACCGTCGGAGTAAAGAAGTTTGTCACCTCGCTGACTACCTTCGCTGTGATTGCGCGTGAGACATCCCAGATTTGGAAGGGTTTCACTCCTTATTACCCGGGTCGGACCAAAACCGATCTGAAAACTCCAGACCAAAGGAGACTTAGAAATGACCGTTAGACCTCTTCATGACCGCATTCTGATCAAGCGAATCGACGAGAAAGAGACCGTGAAGGGAGGAATCATTATTCCCGACTCGGCGAAGGAAAAACCACAAGAAGCCGAAGTGATCGCCGTCGGTAAGGGCAAGAAGACTGAAGACGGAAAGGTGATCCCGATCGACGTGAAAGTCGGTGACCGAATCCTCTTCGGAAAATATTCCGGAACAGAAATCAAGGTCGACGATCACGAATACCTGATCATCCGCGAGGACGAAGTCCTGGGCGTGCTCGAGTCCGCAAAGTCTGCGGCGGGCGGCAAGAGGTAAATGCTGTCGTCGGTTGTTAGTGGTCAGTCGCAACGCTTTCGATGAGAAACTCAACGAAGAGCGAACAAAATATCTAGTAGAAATGCTGGAGGGGATTAAAGATGGCAAATGCAAAGCAAATTGTACATGGCGAGCAGAGCCGCCAGGCGATTCTGCGGGGTGTGAACAAGCTGGCGGACGTCGTGAAAATCACGCTCGGCCCCAAAGGCCGCAACGTGGTTCTGGACAAGAAATTCGGTTCCCCCACGATCACCAAAGACGGCGTGACCGTGGCGAAGGAAATCGAACTGGAAGACCCCCTCGAGAACATGGGGGCGCAGATGGTCCGGGAAGTGGCGTCGAAGACCTCGGACGTGGCCGGTGACGGCACCACCACCGCCACCGTGCTGGCCCAGGCGATCTTCCGCGAGGGCGCGAAGACCGTCGCAGCCGGGGCCAACCCCATGTCGCTCAAGCGCGGCATCGAGATGGCGGTTCGCACCGTGTGCGGCTACGACGAAACCCAAGGGGATGGCTCGAAGAAGCACCACAAGGGCGTACTCGACAGCCTCTCCAAGGACGTCAAGGAAAGCGCCATGATCGCCCAGGTGGGCGCGGTTTCCGCGAACAACGATTACACCATCGGTGCCATCATCGCCGAGGCCATGAAGAAAGTCGGGAAAGACGGCGTCATCACAGTGGAAGAGTCGAAAACCATGGAGACGGCGCTAGAAATTGTTGAAGGCATGCAGTTCGATCGCGGCTACCTTTCGCCCTACTTCGTGACCGACCCCGAGCGGATGGAGTGCGTGCTGGAGGATCCGTTTATCCTCATTCATGAGAAGAAGATCAGCTCAATGAAGGACTTGCTACCACTGCTCGAGCAAATCGCCAAATCGGGCAAGCCCCTGCTCATCATCGCGGAGGAAGTGGAGGGCGAGGCGCTGGCCACGCTGGTGGTCAATAAGCTGCGCGGGACCTTGCAGTGCTGCGGCGTCAAGGCTCCGGGCTTCGGCGATCGTCGAAAGGCTATGCTGGAAGACATCGCCGCCCTGACCGGCGGCAAAGCAGTCACGGAAGACCTCGGCATTAAGCTGGAGAACGTGAAGCTGGAGGACCTGGGCAAGGCCAAGAAGATCAGCATCGATAAGGACAACACCACGATCGTCGAAGGGGCTGGCAAGAGGACCGACATCGAAGGCCGCGTGAAGCAGCTCCGCTCTCAGATCGACGAGACGACTTCCGACTACGATCGCGAGAAGCTGCAGGAGCGGCTGGCCAAGCTGGTTGGCGGAGTTGCG
>QHZN01000019.1 GCA_003225365.1 Acidobacteriota bacterium | reverse complement strand
CTTGGGCACAGCTCGGTCGGTGAGCACCTGGTTTGCAAAAAGTGGTCAGAGAGAGTTGCCTGAGAGATTGAATGAAAAAGGGGTAAAAATCAATTGGGCCTGTAGCTCAGTTGGGAGAATACCTGGTTTGCAACCATTCTTTAACAAAGCCTGTCTCGTTGATTTGGTTTCGCGTGTAAACTGGGCGCACGGTTCTACCTAAACCCAATCTTGTACCCAAAGGCGGTGATTCCTGTGGGGATTCGAACCCCCAAAGCCTTGTGCTGCATCGGCAGCGGTCATTCATGCGGTCTTAGGCCCCTCCTCAGGCGATTCGCGAACAGAGGTCAAGCGATGCGATTCGGAGAAGTTGCCTTGTGGCCCACGCTCCGATGGATTCTTGCCGCCGAGGACTTCGTCCACTGCCTCCTCCAAAACTTGAATGGACTCTCGCAGCGCGTCCTCAGGGATCGTCAAGGGGGGAGCGATCTTGATGCATTCTCCTCCGCTGCCTACCGGAGCAAACATGAGCAACCCTTTCTGCAGGCAGGCGATGTTAATGCGCAATGCCATGTCGGGGTCGGGAGTCTTCGTACCGGGCTTCACGACCTGGATTCCTCCTACCAGCCCCTTCCCTTGCGCGCAGCCCAGAGCCGCCGGATACTTTTTTTGGATGCGGTGCAATTCGGGGATGAGGATTTCACCCAGGCGCGCCGCGCGCTCGGCGAGTTGCTCTCTTTGGATAATCTCCACATTGGCGATAGCCGCCGCCACCGGTAGGGGAGATCCCGAGTGCGTGGAGGTCATCGAGCCGGCGGCGTAAAGACCCATGATGTCTTCGCGTCCGATCACTGCTGAAATCGGCAACGACGACGAGATGCCCTTGCCGCAGGCGATCAGATCAGGGCGCACGTCGTAATGCTGGTACCCAAACATCTTTCCGGTGCGGCCGAAGCCCGCCTGCACTTCGTCGTAGCACATCACAATATCGTGTTCGCGGCAGAGTGCTTGCAGTTTCTGGGCGTAGTCCAAAGGAAGGAAATCCGGGCCGCCTCCTTGATAGGTCTCCGTCATCACCCCCGCGACATCCCGTGGTTGCACGCCTTTTTCGATGAGCGTCTTTAGGAAGAGATCGAACGATGTGTCCTCATTCTTGAAGCCGTCAGGAAACGGCACCTGCACGAATGTAGGGTCGCGATGAACCATCCACTCCTTCTGCTTTTCGTCCCCCCCGGCGAGCTGGGCGCCCATCGTGCGTCCGTGGAAGGCCCAGTTAAAAGTCACGAAGTACTTCTTGCGGGACCCGTGGTTTTTCAGGGCATAGGTCTTCGACAACTTGATGCAGTTTTCGGTCGCCTCGCTACCGGTGCTCATCAGAAAGACCCGATAGTTCTCCGGATCCGGAGAGATGTCGCGAAGCATTTGCGCCAAGCGCGCCCGTCGCTCGTGCACGAAGACATAGGAGGCCAACAACCCGTGGTCGATCACTTCGCGCAACGAATCACAGATTTCCTTGCGCCCGTGTCCGGCGTTGGTGATGAGCACGCCCGACGACCAGTCGATCCATCGATTGCCCCACCGATCGCTGACAATACAGTCCTCGGCCTTGTCCCAAATAACCGGGGGCTGCCCGCTCATGGACTGCGGTTCCGTTTGCCGCAATGACCCGAAGATTGGCAACGACTCCGGTACCGGTATCTGGGTCTTGATGCTCCGGTATTTCGTCTCCACCTTGGGGACTTTGACGGGGGTCAAGTCGTAGACAGCCATTTTTCCCTTCCCCTATTTTCGTTTCAGTTCGACGTGCGGGTGGTCACCATAGACAATTCGGACGGGCGCTGCATCCTGGAGAACCGACATCCGCGCTGCCTCAATCGCCAGCTCGTTGATGTAGCTGTTGGGCGGCGTGGCAATGAGACCGTTGGCGTCCACTTCCCGCATGATTTCCCGACGGCGTTTCAGCGCCGCTTCGCGCTCGAGGTCCGCAGTCTCACTCTCCATGCGGTGAATGGCTTGGGTGATGCTGGCGACGGATTCGTACCCGTATCCGACCGGCTTGAAACCCGGCCCTTCCCATTGAACAAGGCGGTAAAAATCAGGACTGGCGTAGTTGTATTTTGAGCCTCCCGGTCCAATCGCCTCGAGGTATGAATAGGCGACGCCCCGATGGTGGTCGTCGTGGAAAATCAGGCCCGTCTGACGGTTCCCCTCGCAATACAGGACCATCCCCTGGTCGTTGCTGCCCGCCGCGGCATCGGGATAACCCAAGCCATTAAGCACTGAGAGCAGCGCTCCGTTTTCCCATGTCACGCGGGCGTGCGACCACATGAAGGCTTCGTTGCCGTTGGGGAATTTTCCTTTGACCCCTTGCACAGAGACTTCCACCGGCCTGAGCCGGGTAATGAAAAAGACGAGGTCCACATAGTGGCAACCAATGTAAGTGAAAGGGTCGGACCGATCGCACGTAAACCAGTTCTGAAAGTTCGAAGAACGGTAATAGTAGGGCTCAATCAGCTTGGCTTCGCCCAGGATAAATGTGCCGAAATGCCCCCGCGCATAAGCGTGTCGGGCCATCAGCGAACGGCGGTCAAAGCGTTTGTGGTACTCCACGCCCACAAAGCGTCCCTTCACCGCGGCGAGCTTCTGGATTTCTAAGGTATGTTCGTACTTCAAGACCATCGGCTTCACGCACAGCACGTTTTGATCTTGGCGCAAGGCATGCATCATCATTTCGTAGTGGAGATTATCGGGCACGGCAACCACAACCATGTTGCCCGGAGCCATCGCCGCGACGACCTCCTTGTACAAGTCGGGAAATTTCTTGTCGGGTGACTCGGTAAGAGAAGGATGCGGCGTGAAATCCTGTCCTGGAAAAGCTTCGTGAAATTCCTGGCTGTCGTGCAGCGCCTTCAGCCGAGGAGTGCTCATGGTGCAGATGTCGATCTTGCGGACGACGCCAGTTCTTTGCAGGTGGTAAAGCGACGGGAGGAGCAAATCATAGGTGATCATTCCTCCGCCCACGATTGTAACATCGAGACTTGCAGACTGTGCAGCCACTTGAAGACTCCCTTTCTGATGGCGCCCAAGAACCACTTTGGAAGATGGGAGACAATCCTAGGCCCTGAGACGAGTTCTGTCAAACTGGTCTTCCTCGGGACGCCTGGGCGGATCCCGCTTCCCACTCGCGCTACCAGCACCTCTTGAACTGCGTTCCGCGCTAGGCCGCTATTGCTGCGCCGGATCTCGCCCTCTCGTCCCGGCGGCCGACCTGGGAGGAGCCGATTAATTTCGCCAACGGCTCCCGCCTTTTCGATCTCGAAATCGTGGCGACGTTGGCCTGTGGTTCGCCAAAACCGGATCACTTTTGAAAAACGTTTTGCCCGACAGGCTCTATTCCTTATCACCTCAGAATGAAATCAGTTTGAGGAATTTGTCGGGAGGCCGTCTGGAAGGCGGCGAGGCTCGGTTGCCCGTGGAAGCGGAACTTCTCAGGAGCCGAAGATGTTGCGGCTGAGCTTGGCGTAGCCCCGCTCGTCTGCCCACAGAGTGAGAGGGATGGCGGCGAGTTCATCCACCTCGGGGATCGCCAGGCCGTTCTTGGTGAGATCGACGGTCTTGATGTACCTCCTGCAAGTTTCGCAGGCTTCTACGCGGACATGCTCGAACTGCGAAGCCACGTAGACACACAATCTCTCATCGCGGCACTCTTGGCACGCCGGGCACGCGATTCGGAGATAATCCCACTCCGTAGAGCAAAACGAGCAGACGAGCGACCGCTTGGCGCCGTCTCCTTCGGGCCTCAGAACACCCGCCAGGGGCTTCGACCCACAGAAGGTACAGACGGGCCTCCGGACGTCGGGGGGAGGAATAGCGGCGCGGTCGGCAAGGTACTCTACGCAAGGCCGTAGAAAAGCCAAAGCTGCGAACTTCCAGAGGCCGCGATCGGAAGGGCCCGCTCCGGCCAGCGGCCGCACAGGTTCCCGTCCCTCGTCGACTTCGCTGGGCCCCTCGGGGTCGCGCTCATCCCGCCGCCAGAACCGGGTCAAAATCTGCGCCCAATGGTCAGCACCGCTTTTTTCGAGGGTAGCGGCAAGAGCGGCCAATTCAGATGTCCCTTCGCGCGCGAGGAAGGAGAGAAAGGGTCGGAACTGCGGCATGAGGGATTCGAGCGCATGGGGTTTCAACTCGGGTGAGAGACGCCCGTTCTGAGCGCACTCAGCCTCGGAACCTAGTGTCGATTGCAAACGAGAATAGAAACTCTGCTGGAACGCAGCCAATTTCGAGTAGAAGGTCAGTATCTCCGTGGCAAAAGAATAGCGGTGGGCCAGCTCGCGGGCGCGTTCGATGCGCTGGTCCCATTTTTTCGGCGGGGCGCAGGCAGGCTTGGTCATTTCTCTCGGGAAGACGCGCCCTTCACGTGTTCATACCAAAGGCGATGATGCATCCGGGCCCAGGCGACGGAAACTTCACCTCGGATAATCGAGGTAAAGCCGCCTCGCACCATGGCGGTGCCCATGTAAACGTGGATGATAAAGCCGCCAATTGTCAGCAGTGCAGCCACGGCATGCACCAGAACCGCAGTGTAGCGCAGCCAGCGCCAGCTCCAGGGGATATCGTTCACAAGCCACATCGCTACCCCGGAGAGCAGGAGCGCGATGCCCCCAAAGAGCATCAGCCAGAAGAACTGCTTCTGACCGATGTTGAAGCGGCCGATGGGAGGCAGGTTTTCGTCGTGGTTTCGAATGTAGTCGCCCACGTGCTTGGCCCACTTGCGGTCGGCGGGGGTAGTACGCATGTCCTCGCGCCAGGCTGTATACATCCAGAAGATCGCGACCGACCAGACCAGCCCCATCCACGGATGCCCGAAACGCGCCGTGGGCCCGCCGCCCACCAGATCGGCAAGCCAGAAGAGGTAGGGGGACCAAAAGGCAAGACCGGTGATAAGCAAATAGATGTAAGAGAGACCTGCAACCCAGTGGACGACCCGCTCGGCGAGGGTGTAACGAAGAATTCGATCTTCCGAACCGCTCTGAGTGCGAGTGTGAGGAAGGGCATTCGTGCTCATGATCGCTTCTCCGACTCGCCGTTGTGGACCGTCTTCGGTCCGAACCGCAGATAATGAAGCGTAACCCCCACGAGGCCGCCCAACATGGCGAGATTACCCAACCATCTGAGTGGTGTCTTCCACAGCCTCACTGCCCACGGAATGGAAGGGTTGGCTGGCAAACCGCCGTACGCCTCCGGATTGGTCGCATCATGCAGAACGTAGATCACCCCGGTGCCTCCCACGCCCGGCGGATCGTAAACGCCCGCATTCTCGAAGCCGTAGTGCTCGCGAAGCTGACGGGCCCGCTTCTCGGCGAGATCCTTCATGTCGTCCTTGGTGCCAAAATGCAGGCATCCCGTGGGGCACGCCTTGATGCAGGCGGGTTCGAGACCCTGGCTCACGCGGTCCGAGCACAAAGTACACTTGTAGACCTTCTTGGTAGTGGGATTGAATTTCGGAATGTTGAAGGGACATCCGGTGATGCAGTATCCGCAGCCGATGCAGCGGTCCTGCTGGAAATCAACGATGCCGTTCGTGTATTGCACGATGGCGCCGTCGGAGGGACAGGCCGCGAGGCATCCAGGGTCGGCGCAATGCATGCACTGATCCTTACGCATCAGCCACATCATCGTTCCGTCTTCCTTGGGTTGCTCGTTGAACTTGATCAGGTTCCAGAAATTCCACTGCGTGGTGGGCATCGTCTGGTAAGTGTTGTCAAAAGTCGTTTGCGCGAAAGGAAGGTCGTTCCATTCCTGGCAGGCAATCTCGCAGGCCTTGCAGCCGATGCAGGTGGTAGTGTCCACCAGTTTGCAGACCTGGTCCTCACGCTGCATCCCTTCGCCCGGAATGGGACCCGCATGGCCGGAGATTTTCTGAACACGGAGCGTGGCCTGGCTCATGGTCACCTCAGACGCGTTCCAGCTTCACCAGAAACCCCTTGAACTCGGGAGTAAAGGCGTTCGGATCGACGACCGTGGGTGAGAGCAGATTGGTCGGCGTGTGCGCCGTCCGGCCTTCATCCTCCGCGATGCCGCGATAGCCCCAGTGAATGGGGATGCCGATCTGGTAAGTCTTCTTGCCGTCGATCATCATCGGTTTGATCCGCCGCGTCACCATCGCCTTGGCGATGATCTCGCCGCGAGCGCTGGTCACTTTGACCTTCTCTCCACCCCTGATTCCTACTTCATCCGCCAACTCGGCGGGAACCTCCACGAAGGGTTCGGGCACCAGCTCCACGTTGGCAGGATTGTTTTTAGTCCAGTAGTGATAGTGCTCGGTGAGCCGGTAGGTGGTGCAGATTATGTTGAAGCCCTCCGCCACCGTGCCGTACTTATCGAGCGGGGTCTTCAACTTTTCCACCACCGGATTATTCGATTGGTTCGGATGCAAAAGGTTGGCTACCGGGCTCTCGATCGGTTCGTAATGCTCGGGGAAAGGCCCGTCGGCGACGGCGCCGATGGGCATGAACAGCCGGCCCACACCCTCGGGATTCATGATGAAGGGGCCCAAATGCTCCTTGGGATTTGAATCGGGCTTGAAGTCGGGCACGTCGTGGCCCGTCCACTTCTGGACGGATTCGTTCCACCACACTTGGCGACGTGAGGGATCCCACGGCTTCCCTTCCACATCGCAGGAGGCGCGGTTGTAGAGCACGCGGCGATTCACCGGCCAGGACCAAGCCCAGTTGGGGTAGATGCCGAGCCCGGAAGGGTCTTCCGTGCCGCGCCGCGCGAGCTGCGGTCCGGCCTCGGTCCAGCTCCCGGAATAAATCCAGTTTCCGCACGAGGTGCTGCCATCATCGCGCAGCCAGGCAAACGACGGAAGCTGCTGCCCCGCCTTGGTGACTAGCTTGGTCGCGGGATCGGTGACGTCCGCCAGCGCCTTGCCGTTAATCTCCTTCGCCACTTCGGAGAGTGATGGGTTATGAGGATCGCCGTAGGGCCAGGCGAGTTTCAGAATCGGGTCGGGAAATTTTCCACCCTCCTTCTGATACAGCTCGCGCACCTTGAGAAAGATCTGCGCCACGATGGCCTGATCGAGCCGGCAATCGCCGGGCGGCGGCAGCGCCGCGTTTTTCCATTGAAGCCAGCGCGCGGAATTGGTGAACGAGCCGTCCTTCTCCGCAAAGCCCGCGCAGGGCAGCCGGTAGACCGTGGTCTGGATGCCCTTCATCTCCTCCGGAGTGATACCCGGAGATTTCCAAAACTCGCTCGTCTCGTCAGGATAGATCTCGCCTACCACCAGCCAATCTGCCTTCTTGAGCGCCTCGATATTCTTCTTGGAGTCAGGGCCGATCATCACGCCGTTCATCCCGAAGGCGAAGAGGCCCTTGACGCTGCCGCGGTACATATTGTCCCAGATCTGAATCCAGGAGTAATTGCGGTCGACCTTGGGAAGATAGTCGAACGCCCAGTCGTTTTCCTTGCTCGCGGCCGGGCCGAACATCGCCCTCAAGAAAGACACGGCGAACTTTGGCGTGTTCCCCCAGTAGTTCATCGACTGCCAGGGTCCGGGCTTTGATGGTTTCGGCGTGATGCGCTTCAGATAAGCGTCAAGGCTGGTGTCGTTCGGATTCGGAACCTTCAGATAGCCGGGAAGCAGATCGAAAACGCCGGCCATGTCTGTGGCGCCTTGGATGTTGGCATGCCCGCGCAGCGCGTTCACGCCGCCGCCCGCGCGGCCCACATTGCCCAGCAGCAATTGCAGGATGGCCGCGGTGCGGATGGTCTGAGTACCGGAGCTATGCTGCGTCCATCCCACGGAGTAGATGATCGTGCCCACTTTTTTCGTGTCTCCGTCCTTGCGGATAGACGTGAAGAGGTCGGCGGCCTTGTGGAACTGATCCTGCGGAATGCCGGTAATCTTTTCCACCATCTCCGGCGTGTAGCGCGAGTACTGCTGCCGAAGAAGCTGAAACACGCATCGCGGATGTTGAAGCGTTAGATCGTAAGCCACATTTTCCGGAAGCGCGGGCGGGACCGCGGCATGGGCATCTTGCCCATGACTGCCGGCGTGCGGGACGGCCGTGCCGCCTCCGGCCTTGCCGCTCATGTCTCCGCCTTCGGCGTAATTCCAGGTAGACTTGTCGTAGGTTTGGGTGGCCGGGTCGAAGCCCGAGTAGAGTCCATCATCAGGCAGCTTGAAGCCGTCTCTGATGATGAAGGCGGCGTTCGTGTAGTTCACGAGGTAATCTTTGGCGATGCGGCTGTTCTCGATGGCGAAGCGGACGAGGCCGCCGAGGAAGGCAATGTCGGTCCCGGTGCGAATCTGAAGGTGGAGGTCCGCAACCGCCGCCGTCCGCGTGAACCTCGGATCGACCACGATCATTTTGGCGTTGCGGTTGCGCTTAGCTTCAATGGCCCACTTGAATCCACAAGGATGATTCTCGGCTGGGTTTCCGCCCTCGATCAACATCATGTCGGTGTTCTTGATGTCGATCCAGCCATTGGTCATCGCCCCGCGTCCGAATGTTGGTCCCAAACTTGAGACCGTGGGGCCGTGTCAAACCCGGGCCTGGTTTTCGATGTAACACAGGCCCATACTCCTCATGGTTTTTACAACCAGATAGTTGAATTCATTGGTGTCGGTACAGCCGCCGGTCCACGCGATGCCCTCGCAGCGGTTCACGGTGTGGCCTTGCGCGTCTTTCTCCACAAACGTCGCATCGCGCGACTTCTTTACCCAGCGGCCGATTTCATTTATCGCGTCATCCCAGGCGATGTCGTCCCAGCGATCGGAGCCGGGCCGCCGCACCTGCGGCTTCAGCAGGCGCCGCTCATTGAGAATGTCCTGCTGAAGTGAAGAGCCCTTGGGGCACAGAGTGCCGCGATTGATGGGATGGTCGGGGTCGCCCTCCACGTGAACGACAAAGGGCGTCACGTTCTTGGCGCCGTCGCCCTGCGTGTAGATGATGACGCCGCAGCTCACCGAGCAATAAGGACAGGTAGAGCGCGTCTCTGAGGCGCGAGCGATCTTCAGCGCGCGCATCTCAGCGTAGGCGGGCGCCAAATCAAAACCAAGGATCGAGGCGGCAACGCCTCCTGCTGTGCTGAGCTTGAGAAAGTCCCGGCGCGTGGGAGCCATGGGAGGACCTCCCGATATGCAGGATACGAAAGTGCCCAATCGCCACAGGACTTCTACAGCCTCGTCGAATGATTGTCAAGCACGCTTCTTGACGCGGCTATCTCTTAAGAAAAACAGAGGGCTGATGAATCACGTTTCGCCGATGCCGCGCCAGGACCTCACTGTGCGAGCGGATTGGGATAAGCGTCCGGGTCCTGATGCCCGGGCTTGTGCATGCACTGAAAATCTTTTTCAATCAGCAAGTGGACGCCCGCCTGGTCGAAACCTTCGATGCTCACCTGCTCGCCTTCCGCCCAAACCGCCACCTGATCCTTGGGAACGATAACCGTAATGGCTTGGCCGTCGAAACTGGCGCCTACCGCGTTAGCACCGGAAGAACCTTCCAGCGCGTAGGACAGCGTCCGGCCCGGGGCAAATTCGATCAGCGATTCGACGCGCCCGCGGCCGTGCAGTTGCGCCACTTCTTTTCGCGTCAAACGTAGGCGCAGAGAATTACCCTGAATGCGGAGTTTCATACGACCTGCTCCAATCCCAGAATGCGGCGGCTTCCGGAATAGACGTTAAAGCGGTCATTCCTGAGAAATCCTATCAGGGTCATGCCCGCGTGTGATGCAGTAGCGACGGCAAGGCTGGAAGGCGCGCCAACAGCAGCCATCACGGGGATACCCGCCACCAGAGCTTTCTGCGCAAGCTCGAAGCTGGCGCGCCCGCTCACCAGAAGGATCGATTCGCGCAGCGGCGTTCGATGAGCCAGCATCGCCGCGCCAATCAGTTTGTCCACAGCGTTATGCCGGCCAACGTCTTCCCGCACTGACACCAGTTTGCCATCGAGACTATAGAGGGCCGCGGCGTGCAGGCCGCCCGTGCTGTCAAAAACGCTTTGCGCCTGGCGCAATCGGTCGGGCAGGGGGTGAATGATTTCAGGCCTAAGTTGGATTTCATCTTGCGGCAGGATGGGACAGGCGTTCACTTCGAGATCTCGAAGAGAAGCTTTGCCGCAGACGCCGCACGCGGACGACATAATGAAGTTCCGCGGGGCCTGGACCGGCGCTTGCCGCTGACCATCCATCAATTCAACCATCACAATGTTCGGACAGCCGTCACTGGGTCGGCCGAGCGACCGAATCTGCTCCGCCGCGTTGATCATCCCTTCGGCAAAGAGAAAACCAGCCGCCAGCTCGAAATCGTTGCCCGGCGTGCGCATGGTAATAGAAAGGCTCCGCTGACCGAGGCGAATTTCCAACGCCTCTTCCACGGCCAGCCGGTCGTCCGTGTTCGTGCTTTGAACCCCTTCCACTTTCCCGATGGGCACGGACACGCTTTGCGCCTCACGTTCGAAAACCGGCTGAGTCGCCATAGGAGCCTCCGATCCGGCGTGAATTTTGCATGGATTCTACACTAATCGCGCTCCGCGCGCTGGCTGGAGGCGGGATTTCGAGCCCTTCGATGGAGCCGTTTCACTCGCGCCCACTCCTCCGGTGTGTTCACATTAAATAATTCCGCTGCGCCCACGCCGGCAGCGGCCAACTCGTGCGCGGTGATCGAATCGACTCTAATTCGGTTGAATAGCCCGCGAATGCTGCGCTGACCTTTCACGAGGGCCTGGCGAAACGGAAGCTTGCAGCGGACGTGGTATGCCGCCGCGAGGGGCTGCCAGCCATCCCGCGTGCGCGGCACCACCGCTTCAGCTTGTGTGGCGCGAATTCGTTCAACCAGCAGTTGCATGAAACCCGCGCTGACCAGCGGCAAATCGCAGGCGAGAAAGACATTCCAGTCAGCGTCTGTAAAAGTGAGGCCTGTGCAGAGCGCGGTCAATGGGCATTCATCCAGCGGCAGGTCAGAAATAGTAGGCAACCCCAAGTGTTCGTAGCGGCTGGCGGGAGCCAGTAGCGCGACCTGGCGCACGAATGGCTTCATAATGTCGGCGGCGAGCAGGACCAGCGGCTTCTTTCCGAGCCGCATCAGTCCCTTCTCCTGACCCATGCGGCTACTTCTGCCGCCCGCCAGAACAAAACCGTTGATTGACAACTGAGACGCCATCGTCCGATGCCCTAATCTAGATTTTGACGTCCTTTAAGGTATGGCATCTGGCTGACTGAAGCAATCGAGAGCGACTTCTTTGGCGCGAAGATTGCGCGCATAGGCGCTTCTGTCATCTGTAATCGGATCGCACACGAATAGCGGTGACTGTGGCCCTGTGACTCAGCGGTCGGCCCCTTAACACCGATGTCCCATGCCTCCATCCCGCTGATGCGGGCCCGGCGCCCAGCGACCCTTCCGCGATTAAAACCATGATCTTGTACCCATCGCTAATTGAGATATACTTGAGAGGCGGATTTAAGATGCTTAGAATTCAAAAGGATAGACCGATTGAATGGGCCTAGCTCGGTCGGTGAGCACCTGGTTTGAAAGAAATGGTCAGCGAGAGTTGCCTAACAGAATGAATTAAAAAAGGTAAGATTCAATTGGGCCTGTAGCTCAGTTGGGAGAGCACCTGGTTTGCAACCAGGGGGTCGGGAGTTCGATCCTCCCCAGGTCCACCAAGCTATTCGCTAAATAGGGCCAACGGCGTGCAGGCGGCCTAGTGCTATGATCAAGCCTATCAGCCCCACGGAATTGCCTGTGCGTCGGGAACAACACCGTTGGGCGGCCTGAGCTGCGTCTACGACTCGGTTATGCAGCGTGCCACAAAAACAAAGGTGCTCGGAATTTACCTAATCGTCCTTTCGCTATATCAGATTGTGCTCTTCTTCTGGCCGGGAGGCGCCCCAATCCTTCTCGATCCTCGAGGAGGTATTTTGGCTCTCGGAAGAGGTCAGCCATGGTCTTTGTGGGTCGAACGCGCGACAGCAGGATGGCTATTGACAATGGGATTGGCGATCTGCTGGCGGGGGAGGCTGGTAAAAGCGTACGTGGTATCTGAATTGTGTAT
>QHZN01000330.1 GCA_003225365.1 Acidobacteriota bacterium | reverse complement strand
GTAGCGGAAGATCAACTGGTGCCACATTAGGAGGACTCATGCATCGGAGGCAGGTTGTGTGTGTTTCGACCGATTCGCGGTCACACCATCAATTGACGGCTTGGCGGTCCATAGTTTCAATAATGATGCTGTGCTTGTTGATGCTTGGCTGTGCCACGATTGCGCTGTCGCAAGTGAACACGGCGGATCTTTCCGGTACCGTCACGGATCCGACCGCCGGCGTGGTGAAGGGCGCAAAGGTCACGGTCATATCACTCTCCACTGAAGCTTCGCGAACGACAACAACCGATGATTCCGGCCGTTACAGCTTTGTACAGCTTCCCCCGGGGCGCTACAAACTGTCGGTAGAAGCCGGACCAGGCTTTGCTACGCTGGAAATCTCCGACTTGGTGCTGACGGTTGGCGCCCCCGCTGGCTACGACGCACACCTCCAACTGCGTACGCAAACCCAGTCCATTGTCATCAGCGATACAACCGCACTGGTCGAGACACAGAAAACCGACGTCTCGCAGACGGTAGACGAACAGCGCATCGATAATCTCCCGATTAATGGCCGAAACTATATCAACTTCACGCTGACAAATTCTCAGACCCATCGCGATGCCGCTCCTTCGATCGGTGCGGCGCCGACGAGCGGACTCAATGTCGGCGGCCAACGTGCCCGATCGAACATGGTCTCCGTGGACGGAGCCGACGCCGTGGATAACTCCGTGAACGGCATTCGAGCCACCGTCTCGCAGGAAGCAGTGCAGGAATTCCAGCTGATCCTCAGTAACTACAACGCTGAATATGGCCGAGCGATGGGCGGAGTCATCAACATTGTCACCAAGAGTGGCTCAAATGCCGTCCATGGCAATGTTTTTGGATTCCTGCGGAATAAGGCGTTCCAGGCGCGGAACCCGTTTTCAGTGGAAGTGGATCCGGTGACCGGGGCGGTGAATCCCGTGAAGCAGGCCTACACTCGCGTCCAGGCCGGAGCGACTCTCGGCGGGCCGCTTGTCAAGGACAAGACATTCTACTTTTTGTCGTATGAGACCACGCGACGGCAAGAGACCGGATTCACGAACATTGGCGAGAATAATTTCGGCTTCGTGCCGGCGACGACGCCGGTGGTCCCTGGCGTCACCTTGCTTATGACGCCGGCTCAACGCGATTTTGTGAACAACCCGGCGGTACTCGGCGCTCCTGGGGGCGTCTCGTTGGCACAGAATGTTTTTGCGCTGGCCGGTTCGGCATCGAGTGTGGCCTTGACCGCCGTGGACCCCGGGTTAGTCGCGTTCGGCGAAGGCGTGGCAGTGCCGCCCGGAGGGCGCTTTCCACTTCCGATTGACTGCGGAGTCCTCAACCCATCAACTGCCTGCTCCGCCTCCAACCTTGTCAACTTGCCGGGTTCCTTCGTTCAGCTGAATTCCCTGAGGGGAAACTACCCCATCAAGGAAGGTACCAGCCTCTGGTCCGCTCGCCTGGATCAACATTGGAATACAAACAACAGCTCGTTCCTTCGCGTTAGCGTGTCGCCATCCCTGGTCACGGGAATTCAGGTTAACGCGCAGAACCAGAATTTTGGTCAGAACGCGGGTTCACGGACCTCCTTGCAACAAACCCGCGATGTTTCAGGCGTTTTGCAGCACGACACCATTCTCAGTCAATCGCTCGTGAACACCGCCCGTTTCCAGTTTGCGCGCCGGGGTTTGCACTACGGCTTCTCCCAGCTTCCGGGAGGCAGCGGCCTCGGCGTTCAAATTGCCGGCTTTGCCTTCTTCGGCCGCGAGCCTTTCTCGACAGAGGACCGCATCGAACGGCGCTTTGAGTGGACGGACAACCTCGCCTGGGTCAAGGGACACCATACTTTCAAAATGGGCGCGGACATCAATTACATCCAGTTGCGTTCCAAGAAAGCGCAAGTCTTTGAACTGAATTTCGGCGGCGTGATGAACTTTGGCGGGCTTACGCCCTCGAACTTGTCTTTGCCCAGTACATTCAATGGCGTCACCGTCCCGGGTTTCACCGGCGTGCAGGCCTATGGTTTGGGCCTGCCGACCACTTTCATCCAGGGCATCGGGAATTCCAACCGTCTGTTCGATGACCCTCTCATGGGTTTTTTCATCCAGGATAGCTGGAAGATCAATCCACGGCTCACTTTGAACTATGGCGTGCGCTATGACCTCGAGTTGACGGCGCAATTCAAGCCGGCGACGGCTCTCAATGCTGCGGCAGAGAAAGCCTTCAATGTGACCGAGGGATATCCCCGTGATTTCAATAACGTAGCTCCAAGGATTGCCCTCTCCTGGGATCCCATGGGCGACGGCAAGACGGCGATTCGCGCTGGTTACGGACTTTTTTATGACCACCCGTCATTTGCCTCTGCTTTCCTGTCCACGACATCCGATGGAGCGCTTTCCTCACAACTCCTTATCTTCGGTGGTACGCCGACACGGGCTCCCATGGCCACCAACCCGACGGCTGCTAATGGCGCATCCATCTTTCAGGGCGTCCTGAACACAACAGGCATCCCAGGCATCACGTACCTGCCCAACCAGCAGCGTTTCGACCCCAAGAACAGCCCCTTCTTCAACAACCAAAACTTTCTCCAGACCGGCTTCCCGGTCGCCCTTCTGCCATTTACGCTGCCCATAGCGAGGAATTTCCAATATGCCTACGCCCAGCAAGGGAACCTGACGATTGAGCGTCAACTGAGTCACAACTACAAGTTCAGCATCGGCTATTCCTATACTCACGGCGTGCACTTGAACCGGCCGCGAAACATTGATTCCACAGATCCAAAACTCTTGGCGCAGAACCTTCGCAATGCTCTGGCCGCGGGCATCCCCGGCAATAATCCTTTTGGCGTGGTCGCCCCGGCCGCCGATATGGGTGCAACATCGAGCACATGCGGGGTCCATGTGATCGCGCCCCTCGCCCTTGGCGCTCTTCTGAACTGTCCCGGACCATTCGCCCCTCTGAATGGCCAGTTCATCGGCACTGCGGCATTCTTCAATTTCTTCAAGCCCTCGGGTCCCAACCCCTCGTTCGCAGGCCTCGCAGGTGGGTATCCCAACGAGGTCGCTTTGGCGTCGTTGGCAAGCTATCCCACTGGCTTTCCGGGCGTGCAGGTGCCCTGGGCCAGCGTGGACCAGCAAGAGTCTTCCGGGAACTCCATTTATCACGGACTGACAGCAAATTTCTCTAAGCGCTTCACAAGCCACTTCGAATTCTTGTCGAGCTATACCTGGTCGCATGCCATTGATGACTCCACCGACCTGCAGACCTTGCTCGAACCGCAAGACAACCGTTTCCCCAACCGCGAGCGCGCCAACTCCAGCTTCGATCAGCGCCACCGTTGGGTCACGAGCGCCGTTTTCCATAGTCCGGAATCGCACTCGGGCGACGGCTTTGCCAGGATGCTATTCTCCAATTTCACCGTTTCCCCCATTGTCGAAGTAGCTTCGGGTCGGCCGTTCACTGTCCTGACGGGCACGGACTTCCGATTCGATTTTTCAGCGGCGGGAGGCCGCCCTTCAGTAGG
>QHZN01000329.1 GCA_003225365.1 Acidobacteriota bacterium | reverse complement strand
CATCGGCATTCCCTGCGAATTCTCGAAATTTTTGAAGAATCTCCCGCCTTCGGCGGTGCACCTCAATCCTGACCCGATCGCTCGGCACATCCTTCATGTCCATCTGATCTCCGCGTCCGGCGGCAGCCCGCCCGAGTAGTGAATCACGAGATTTGCGTAGAAGTCAAGCGAAGATTATAAGCTCCAGCGGCTTTTGATGGCTCCGCACGGAAGGTGCAGTTCTCAACTGTTGAGGATAACAACCATATGAGTCACCTAATTTAGCTGTAATCACGATAATTTAAGTGAGTTAAATCTCTTGACAAAATTACAGCCCTTCATGCATCATGATCCTTTGTTATTCATCGGGTGAGCTTGTGAGGGGAGTCATGGAAACCAAAGACCATCTTATACAGACGCTTGATCATTTCAGAAAACAGAGGGATGCGAAGCTCCAGGAGGTTAGAAACCTGGATTCGATAATCCATGGGCTAGAGCAGGAGCTTGGCGGTGCGGCGCCCGCATTAGAACCCGCAGACTCCTTTAGGAATTCGGAACTGTCTTCGGCGGCCGATGTGAACGGGAGCGGTCATCAACTCCATCCGGATGAGTTCTTCAGCATGACCCAAACCGAGGCGGCGAAGGCGTATCTCAAGAAGGCAGGCCGCGCCATCTCCATGGATCAGCTGCTTGACGGGATGAAGCGCGGCGGTGCACACGTGGGAGGCGCAGATCCCAAGGTGACTCTGTATGTTTCGCTGATGAGAAACCCCAAACGGGAGTTCGTCAGGGTTGGTGACGGGTTCATAGGACTTCGGGAGTTCTATCCCGGCTTACCGAAATCGACTAAGGACGGGCTAAGAAAAGCTGCCAAGGCGCGTACGAACAAAAGGCACCGGCGTGTCTCGAACCGCACCGCACGAAACCAAAAATCAGATGCCGCCAAGCCTGGCAAGTTGGAGCCACCCTCCGACGGGAATTCGGCTGGACGCTTGCCGTGCATTGGTAAGAACGAAGTGCTCGCCACGATCCGGAAGGTTCTGGCCGACGGCCAGCTCCATGCGCCGGAGGCCATCCAGAAGGTAGTGCAACAGAGTTCAGGATTCAAGGTACCTGCCATAGTCGTATATGGGTGCCTACGGAGGAGGGAATTTGAGCAGGTAGACGGGCAGTATAAGCTGAGAAAATGAGACGGTGGAAGCCGGGGAACGTTTGACGCTTGCGCGCAATGCCCTCGAGGGAAGCCGGAGTGGCGGACCGCCCGAGGAGCATCCAGCAATTAGGGACACGGCGGCAAGGTTTACAACGGCCGGACCCAGCCAAGCGACATTAAGAGGTTGCCGGCAGTGGATTTTGCTGGTCATGCCCAAGGTTTCTATGTATACTGCTGCCGAGTGGCATCCCTGATGGGCAACGAGCTCGTCCAGATTCGTCCCAACGGGCCATCCTCAAGCGCCTCAGGCGTCGTTGTCCCCCCGCCGGAATTCAGGACCCTTCCGCCCGAAACCGTCGGGGCGGGGAAGACCTTTTACATCGAAACTTTCGGCTGCCAGATGAACGAGCACGACTCGGAGAAAGTCGCCGGGGTGCTCCTGGCGCGCGGCTACCGACCGGCGGATTCGGACGACGAAGCGGACTTCGTGCTTTACAACACTTGCAGCATTCGGGAGAAGGCGGCGCAAAAAGTCTTCTCGCGCCTGGGGGCGATTCGGAAAGAGCGGCGCTCGAATCCTCCCGTGATCGGCGTGCTCGGCTGCGTGGCGCAGCAGGAGGGCGACCAAATTTTCGAGCGCGCGCCCTGGGTGAGCCTGGTGTGCGGCTCGGCCAGCTACTCGCGCCTTCCGGACATGCTTGCGCTTCTGGAGAACGGAGGCCGCCGCGTCACCGGCCTGTCGCTAGACGTGGACGAGTGCTTCGAGACTGAGCTGACCCGCCGCGACCACCCCTTCCGCGCTTATCTGACCATCATCGAAGGCTGCGACAAGGCTTGCTCGTATTGCGTCGTGCCGATGACGCGCGGGCCGGAGCGCAGCAGGCCGAGCGGCCGGATTCTCGCCGACGTGCGCCGGCTCTCCTCCGAAGGTTTTACGGAAATTCAGCTGCTCGGCCAGACGGTGAATTCCTATCGCGACCCATCGGCAGCGCGGTTGAGTTTTGCGGAGCTTCTGCTCCGGGTCGCCGAAATCTCCGGGATACGCCGTGTGCGCTTTATGACATCGCATCCGAGCGATTTCACCGCGGAGATCGTCCGCGCCATTGACGCCGAGCCGGTGCTCGCAAATCACGTTCACCTGCCGGCGCAGTCAGGCTCCACGGCGGTGCTCCGGCGCATGCGCCGCACGTACTCCCGCGAGGGCTACCTAGAAAAAATCCATTGCATCCGGAGTGCCCGCCGTGCTATCAGCATTTCGACGGATATGATCGTAGGATTCTCGGGCGAAACCGAAGAGGATTTCGGCGAGACGCTCGCGCTCCTCGACCAAGTCGGCTACGACCAGGTATTTTCGTTCAAATATTCGCCCCGCCCAAAGACCCTGGCGCTGAGTTGGGCCGATGACGTGCCGGACTTGGAGAAGGGAAGACGCTTGACGGTCCTTCAGGAGCGCCAGCGCGAGATCCAGCTCGAGCGCAATCGCCGGCTCGTCGGCCGGGAATTCGAAGTGCTGGTGGAAGGTTTCCAGCACCGGCTGGGCCAGGCCGTCGGCAGGACCGCGAGCAACCGTGTCGTGAATTTCCCAGGTGAGGCCGCATGGCGAGGCCGATACATAACCGTTCGAGTGACCTCCGCGGGGCCGAATAGCTTGGTGGGCGAACGGGTCGGGGGCCGGGCGGAGGCGGGAACGGCCCTGGAGTGATCCGAGGGAGGGTGCGATGGAAGTGGAAATGAAGATCCGCGGCTTGATGATGGATCCCGTCACCAACATGCCGATCGTCATCCTCAAGGATGTGAACGGCGCAGCCGTGCTGCCCATCTGGGTGGGCATTTACGAAGCCAACGCCATCGCGCTCGAAATCGAAAAGGTCGCGACGCCCCGGCCGATGACGCATGACCTGATCAAGAACCTGCTTCTGGGCCTTGAGACTCGCGTGCACCGCGTGGTGGTCAGCGACTTGAAGGAGGACACTTTTTACGCGCTCATTTGGCTCGAAAGGGACGGCCAAGTCATCAGCATTGACTCACGGCCGAGCGACGCGCTGGCGCTGGCCCTGCGCGTGGACTGCCCCATCTACGTTGAAGAAGAAGTACTCAAGAGTTCCAAGGTTTCCACCGCGCTCTCCAGCAAGAACACGGACGAAGAGCTGCGGAAATTGCTCGAGAACCTGAACGACGAGGATCTCGGGCGCTACAAGATGTGAGCGACGGTCCCGGCGGGCCGCTGACATTCTTCCCGCTGGAAGAAGTCCCGCACTCCGTTTACGACGTTTTGGCCGACCACCAAAAGACGCTGGCTGAAATCGTCAAGCCGACAAAATACGCGAACCTGGCGGTGGCGCCGGCGAAGATCGCGCTGGCCAAACTCGAGGCCAACCTGGCCGGCCAGTTCGACGCGCCGTACCGCCTGAAGGACGCGCTGGCCGCCACCCGAAACGATTTCGACGTCATTCTGATCGACACGCCCCCGACCCTCGGCATCATGACCGTGAACGCGCTGGTGGCGGCGAGTTTTTTGCTTGTCCCCATCCAGGCGGCCTATTACGCGCTGGAAGGCACGGACGATCTGCTCGAGACCCTGGAGCGCATCCGCGCGCGGCCGAACCCGGATCTGCACCTCCTCGGCGTGCTCATCACACTCTTCGATAAGCGCACCAACGTGGCGCGTGATATCCTGAAGCAAGTGCACAAAGTCTTCGGCGACAAAGTCTTCAAGACCGTGATCGGGAAGAACGTCCGGCTGGAAGAAAGCCCGGCGTATAAAGAAACGATTTTTAGTTTCGCGCCGGATTCCTCGGGAGCGGGGGAGTACGAGGCCCTCGCGCGGGAGGTTCTGCAACGTGTCAAATAGACGCACGGGCTTGCCCGTGGCGTTAAAAATGCGCCACAACGCTCACTACGTCGAGGAAATTGTCTCGCGCAGCGGCGCCGCCATCGGGCGGATGGTTCCGATCGAGGATCTCCAGTTGAATGCCGATCAGCCGCGCAAGGACCGCGGCGACTTGAGCGGGTTGGTGGAGTCGGTGCGCGAGAAGGGCGTGCTCGAGCCCCTATTGGTGCGCTATCTCGCCGAAGCCCAGAAATACATGATCATTTCCGGCGAGCGGCGCTACCATGCGGCGCGCGCTGCGGGGTTGCGCGAAGTCCCTTGCATCGAAAAGGACGCGGATGACGCGGAAACGCTCGAAATTGCGCTCATCGAGAACTTGCAGCGCAAGGACTTGACGCCCTTCGAGGAAGCGGACGGCTTGCAGGCGCTGGCGGACCGCTTCGCGCTCACCCACGACGAGATTGGGCATAAAATCGGAAAAGCCCGTTCGTCGGTCACCGAATCGCTCAGCCTGCACGCCATCCCGGACGCCGTAAAGGCGCTGGCCATCGAAAAAGGAGTCGTCTCCAAAGGCGAGTTGCTCCAGGTGGCGCGGCAGCCGGACGAAGCGCGGATGAAGAGCCTGGTTCTGCGCTTCGCCCAAGGACTGGTGAACCGCGACCAGGCTCGCGAGGAGCGGCAGAAAAAGCCGCGCGCCACGATCTTCACTTTCGTTGCCCCCAACGAGAACTATAAACTCACTCTGAAGTTCCGGAAGAACAACGTCCCGCGGGAAGAAATCATCCTTGCCCTTCGCAGCATCCTCGAGTCCCTTGAGGCCGGCTCCTGAATGGGCGCGGCAAGCGGACGACCGTTGGCTCTTTGTCTACGGGACACTGCGCCGCGGCTTCGGGCGCCACGGGCTTCTTTCGAAGCTGGGCGCGCGTTTCGTCGCCAGCGGCCGCGTGCCCGGAGCGCTCTATAACCTCGGGCGCTTTCCAGGCGCGATCGAGGAGGAGCCGGGTTGGATTTACGGGGAGGTCTATAGCCTGCCGGATCCGCGGCGGGCGTTCCGGCTCCTCGATGCGGTGGAGGAATTCCACCCGCGCGCTCCCGAGGCCAGCTTCTTCCGACGCGCGCGGACGGCGGTGGCGCCGAGCGGCGAGGGCGAGCCGTGCCTGTCCGGGCAGGCTTGGATTTACTGGCTGAATCGTAAAGTCCCGGCGATGCGGCGGATTGATTCCGGCGACTACGCGAGGCCGTAGAGTCAAGCCAGGTGCGTCGCCTTTTCGTGAAGTCGCGGCGCCTGGCCGTCATTCCCGCGGAAGCGGGAATCCGTGGGTCCCCGCCTTCGCGAGGACGACATATCCGGGGGAACATTCGGGAATGCCGGAGATGCTGGATGTATTGATCGTGGGTGCGGGGCCGACGGGCCTGGCCTGCGGCATCGAGGCGGCGCGGGCGGGGCTCCGCCTGCTGATGGTCGAAAAGGGCTGCCTGGTCAATTCGCTTTTCAACTATCCCGCCAACATGACTTTTTTCACTACGCGCGAGCGGCTGGAGATCGGCGACATCCCGTTTTCGAGCGTCAACGTCAAGCCCACTCGAGCCGAAGCGCTGGAATATTATCGCCGCGCCGCCGACCACTACCACCTCCCCATCCACTTCGACGAACGCGTCGTGAGCGCCAATCCTCACGACGGCGCCTTTCGCGTCGAGACCGAGCTCGGATCCCACCGACGCCTCGCCTACACTTCGCGCAGGCTGATCGTGGCGACCGGATATTACGACCTGCCGAATTACCTCAATATCCCGGGCGAAGACCTGGCCAAGGTTTCGCACTACGCACGGGAAGGGCACGCCTTCTATGGCCGAAAGGTCGCCGTGATCGGCGGCGCGAATTCCGCCGCGATCGTGGCGCTCGACCTTTATCGCCACGGCGCCCAAGTCACGCTCATCCACCGCGAGAAGGAGCTAAGCCGCCACATCAAGTACTGGGTCCGGCCCGACATAGAAAACCGCATCAAGGAAAAGGCGATTGAGGCGCGGCTTGAATCCGAGGTCGAAGAAATCGGGGAAGATTGGATTTCGGTGAAGCGGCCGTCGGGCGAAAGCGAGCGCTTGGAAAACGATTTCGTCTTCGCGCTCACGGGCTACCACCCCGACGTGGAATTCCTCAAACGGGCAGGGGTGATCGTGGACCCGAAAAGCTACCGGCCGCAGTGCGACGCGAAGACGCTCGAATCAAATGTCCCGGGATTGTATTTGGCCGGGGTGGTGATTTCGGGCCGGCACACGAACGAGATCTTCATCGAAAACGGGCGCTTCCACGGGGGGCAAATCATCGCTGACATCAAAGCCAAGCTGCGCTGAGGATGGATGGGTGCGACGAAGCGGGGACCCAACAGAAACGGCAACTCAACCAAAGCGGCGGACATCGCGCCGTTTGTCATTCTGAGCGAAGCGAAGAATCCCTATTCTTGCGACCGGCGAAGCAAAAGAGATGCTTCGCGGAGTCTGCGCTGAGTGCGGAACGAAAGGGATTCTTCGCGGAGTTTACCCTGAGCATGGAGCGAAAAGGGATTCTTCGCTTCGCTCAGAATGACAGGCGAATGGGCTCAGAATGACAAGCGAAGAGCCTGCCCTCCCTTCGACTCCGCTCAGGGACAGTGAGCGAAGTCGAACTGTGAGCGAAGCGAATGGGGCTCAGCATGACAACTTCACGGCGCGGGAAAGACGAGGGACGGGAATGACCGCTTTCAATTACTTGAAGCGCCAGGCGGGGTGAGCTTCTTGCCCGTCGTCGCGTGGGAAATCACGAAAGTCAATTGCGTGCCGATGGGGAGAGTAATGTCCTTATGGTGTTTCGCAAGAGTGTGGATGACGCCTACGAGCATCCCTGCCGCGGCGCCGTAAAGCGCGCCGGTGCCGCCATCGGCGAGCGCCCCGATCCCAGCGCCCGCGGCGGTTTCCGCGGCGGTTTCTTTCGCCGCGCCTTTCGTCGCCTTGCCCGGTCCGGTGATGGTCCCCTCCTGGCCGTTGACCTTCGCCCCTTCCGCCTCGTGCAGTGAAGCGGAAACGGGGTACTGCGTATGGTCGGGCGCGGTGATGGTATCAATGACCAGCCGCATCTCGGCGACGCCCTTGGCGCGCCCGGGCGGCTTGACATAGCTGACGTGGCCGTCAATCGCGCTCCCCGCGGGCACAATCTCATAACCCTTGACGAAGATCGGATCGGTCACCGAGGCCGTGAACGGATCGCCGTTTTGGCTGGCCTTGGTGCTCAAGACCTGGGTGAGTTGCGCGTGAAGTTCGGTTCCGGCGGGGATCGTCGGCGCGTCCTGGCTTGCCTGCGGAGACAGGCTTGCCGCAGCCACACCGAGTGCGGAGACGCTCGCCCACGAGATCATGGCCAGGATTGCCACCGCCGCGCGCTGGCAACGCGTTCGCATCGTATTCCTCCTGAGCATTCAATCTAACCTTTCCAGCCACGCGAAACAAGGGTCGTACGTTGGATTCGGGGATTCCAGCGCCGGTTGTCCTTCTGGAGTTTCGCCGCGACGCGTCGGGACACACTTGGCGCACCCCGCCCCGGCCGGCAAGGTCCGAGCGGCCCTACAGCATCGGACAATACTTCGCCAAGCGTTCCCCGCCTTGGACAAGGGTTTGTCATTCAGGAATTGACAAACGGCGCGCGAAGCGATATCGAGGGGCGGAGTTCGAAAGAATCCTCGCGAAAGGTGTGGCCCATGAAAAAGCGGCGCATGAAGATTCAACCCTCTCGGCCTCCCAAGGCCGCGGGCAGAGAGAGCTGTGGCCCGACCCGCCGCGACTTCTTGAAGGGAGCGACAACGGTGGCGGCGGGGCTGGTGGCGGCGCCGGCGGCAAGGGCCGAGGAGCCCGCCGTGCTTCTGCCGACCGTGGCCCTCGGTCCGCATCGGGTCACGCGGTTGATCGTGGGCAGCAACCCCGTTTACGGCTACTCGCACTTCAACCGGCTCTTCGACCAGCACATGCTCGAATGGTTCACCGACCAGCGCATCGTCGAATTTCTTCTGGCTTGCGAGAAGGCGGGCATCAACACCTGGCAGGCGAGTTACAACACGCGCATGAAAGCCGAGTTTCCAATGATTCGCGCCGCCGGCTGCCGCATTCAGTTCATTTGCCTCGCCGCCGGGTTTCATTTGGACAAGAAATTTCCGGACACACCCGAGGGATTTCGGGACGGGATGCTCGAGTGCGCCCAAGCCGCGGCGGCTTTCAGCCCTATCGGCATCGCGCACCACGGCAGTGTCACCGACCGGCTTGCGAGGGCGGGGAAGCTCGACCTCATCAAGGATTTCGTCAGCAACGTCCACGACCTGGGCACCGCGGCGGGCATTTCCACGCACAACCCCCGCATCCTCGAGGCGCTCGAAGAAAAAAACATGGGGAACGATTTCTACATGACGGCGTTTTACTACCAGACGCGCCAGCCCAAGGAATTCCAAGAGGAGTTCGGCATGACGGGTGTGGGCGAGACGTACGTTTCGAGCGACCCGCCGAAGATGTGCGCCGCAGTGCGCGCCGTGAAGAAGCCGTGCCTGGTTTACAAAATTCTTGCCGCGGGACGGAAGTGCGGCTCGGCCCGGGAAGTCCGCGAGAGTTTTGAGTTCGCCTATAAAAATATCAAGCCTACGGACGCGGCAATCGTCGGGATTTACCCGCGATTCTCCGATCAAATTACCGAAGACACGCGGCTGGTGCGCGAACTACTGGCCTGATGGCAAACCGTCGAAATCGCAAGTAAGAATTCAAGGGTTTCCTACGCGGAGATGTCGCGCCGCCCGCCAGGCATCGAGCCCCCAGGTGTCGCCAGCTCTCGCGAAGTAGAAAATTACAAAAAGCAGCGCCGGACAGATGTGGTCGAGGTTCGCGCCGAAGTACTTCCACAGCTCGGCGTGCGGGCCGGGAGCCATGGCGGTTGCCGCAAGAAGGTTGAGCATTTCAATGAAGCCGCCGACCGACGCCGCCCGCACGAAAAGTCCCGCAATGAGCGAGAGGCCGATGGCGAGTTCGCCG
>QHZN01000328.1 GCA_003225365.1 Acidobacteriota bacterium | reverse complement strand
TCCAGGGCCAGGGCACGTAAAACGACCCTGACTTGCTGAATGCCTGCCCGTAAAAGTTGCCGAAGCTGCTCCTGATCTTCCCGAGATACCTCAATCTCAATGGGGCGTCGCGACTTGCCCTAGTATAGGCCGAAAGATTCCCCAAAGACAATACATTATAGAACCTATTCATGCGGTCACAGACCTAGTAGTCGAGCTTTCCCTGAAAAACCATCCTCTTCGCGTCAAAGGCCGCTTGGAGTTTCTGGCCGACGGGCGGAACCCATAACTCAAAACGCATTTCCTTATCCCCGGGTTGGAGAACCGGCTGGCCGTCCACAAGGCGCGGGAAGACGAACCGAGCGCTGGTCTCCTCGCCGTTGGGAGGGATGTATTTCATCAGGTCAATGCGCCCGTGCGGGCCGTAAAGATAGGCGCTTTGGTTCAACGTCGCCGTGGTCTGAGTGGCAAAGAACTGGCGAAGCTGGCGGGTGGTTTCCGGAACGTTCGATTTGTACAAGACCGCGAGGATGATCTCCTGGCTGACGTCGGCGGTCAGAAGGACATTTACTTTCGAATCGAACTGCTGCCGCTGTTCCGGCGTCATGGTGTCATAATGATTGACGATTTGGAGGTAACGAACGTAGGCTTGCCGCAACGGGAGAGCAGACATCAAACGGATCACGAAGCTATTGCGGCCTTCGTCTTGACCCTCGACCGCTTGAGATCCGGCCTGACTCTGGGTGTCAAATGCTGTGCTGGTTCCCCATTCTTGCGCCCACGGCGATTTGGTCATGATCATCTTGACCAGTTCGAGCGACCATTGCTTGTAAGGAGTGTCCCCATAAGTTTCCTTGTTCTTGGGAGAAAGCGGGGCAACGATTACGGCTATCGATAGGATGGCCGGAATTAGTTTTCTTAATCGCATCGGATCCCACCTCCGCTTTGGCGATGGACGAATGCTACCCCATCCTCGTCCCCCCTCGCAAGGGGGCCGCCACCTCGGTCGTCCCAAGCTTTCCGGCTCCAGGGCAACCTCGGTGGGCATTGGGCGCCTCTACAAGAAGGACATCTCCTGCCAGCTTGGATGGAAGTGGGCGAGCGGGCATGTTATACTGACTGAGACGGGTGGATGACGCCCTCCCTGAAGGAGCTGGTTCAAGTATGAGCAAACGTATCCGCATTCTTTTACTCCCGACGTCCCTGGTTCTGGTCTTTTACGTGGTGGTCGGTGGAATGCTCGGCAAGACCGATTCCTCGACCCGCGAGAAGACCTATCGCGACCTGGGCGTCTATACCGAAGTGCTGTCCCGGATCAAGAGCGATTATGTGACCGAGCCCAACTTGAAGAAAGTGACGGGGGGCGCGGTTCGTGGGCTGCTCGAGTCGCTCGACCCCTACAGCACTTATTTCTCGCCGCAAGAATATCAAGATTACTTGGACCACCCGGTCCCGGGCCCCGGCGATGTGGGCATTTACCTCTCGAAGCGGATGGGTTTTGCGACGGCGGTTTCCATCCTTCCAGGCAGCCCCGCGGAGAAGGCCGGGATCAAGCCGGGCGACTTAATCGACCGGATTGACAGCGCCTCCACGCGCGAGCTCTCCGTCGTCCAGATCCAGCGCATGCTGGCCGGCCCGGTGGGGACGCCCCTGACGCTGATGATCGTGCGCGAAACGCGCGGCGAGCCGCAGAAGATGGTCCTGGCCCGCACGCTGATTCAGGACCCGCCCCTAGTCGACAAGCTCGCCGACGAGAACTCGGCGTACGTTCGCGTGGCGGCGTTCCGTAAGGGGAAGGCGGAAGAAATCGGCTCAGCGCTCCAAGGGATCATCACGAAGCAGCACGCCGACAAAATCGTTCTCGACCTCCGGGACTGCGCTGGCGGTGAAGTGGATGAGGCCGTGAAGACCGCGAGCCTCTTTATGGGCCAGGGGCTAGTCGCTTACGCCGTCGGCCAGCGATACCCGCGCCAGGATCTTCCCCTCAAGCCCTCGAGCAAAGTCTTCAACCTGCCGCTGGCAGTGTTGATTAACCAATCGACGGCGGGGCCGGCGGAATTGGTAGCGGCTGCGGTTCTGGCCAATAAGCGCGGCGAAGTGGTAGGCACGCGCAGCTTTGGCGTGGGAGTGGTTCAAAAGCTCATTCCGGTCGGCGACGGATCGGGACTCCTGCTCTCGGTCGCCAAATACTACAGCCCGGACGGCAAAGTCATTAACGATAATGGCGTGACGCCCAGCGTGGTCCAGACGGTCAGCGGCGACGTCACCAGTCTCGAAGACGAAACCTCGACCGACGAGCCCGCGCACTTCGGCGATAAGGACGACCAGCAGTTTCGCAAGGCCCTCGAAATCCTGCAAAAGTCCATGGCGACGGGCCGAGCCGCCTGACCGGTGCTGATCTCGAATCTTGGGAAAACCGGCGGGCAGCTCGAGCGCCATGTCCCCGGCGCACTGGCTCCGAGACCGAGCGCCGCTCACCGCATCCTTCTGTTCATCATCCTCATCCTGCTTTCCACTGAAGGCTGTAAGAAGTCCGTCCAAGAAAAAAAGCCGGAGGAAACCCGCACTCAGCTGCATCCGCCGCGAGCCGCCCCCCGGCTAAAGGACTCCCTGGAGCGGGCGGGGGGCTACGGCGTTTGGGTCAAGGGCGATGCTTTGAATGCTCCCGCAGGCAGCGCGCAACCCTTGACTGCGCTCGTCGCCTCCGCGTCCTTCGACCGCGTCCTCGCCGCGGCCCGAACCAGCGCCGAGGCGCAGGGCTTCGGCGCCAAGGTCGAGGTGACCCGGCCGCACGGTCGCTGGCGTTTGGCTGAAATTCGCGTCATGCAAGGGCGCGAGACTGCCGCGCGATGCCGCCTGGTCGAAACCCCAAGAATCCTTCGCGCCGCCATCGTGATTGACGACCTCGGCGAAGACCTTGAAGCCGCGCGCAAGCTCGCCCACATGCCCTATCCTTTGACCTTCTCGGTCTTGCCCGGCCTCGCCTACTCCCGCGAGACGGCCGAGGAAGCGCACCGCGCCGGCCGCGAAGTGATCCTCCACCTGCCGATGGAGCCGGACCCGGGCGCCGCCGTGAAACCGGGGCGAGGGGAAATTACCGTGGGGATGCCGGGAGCGGAGGTCGAGCGCGTGATTGGTTCCGACCTCGGAAGCGTGCCTTTTTCGAAGGGCGTTAACAACCACATGGGGTCGCGAGCCACCGCTGACGCCCGCCTCATGCGTGAGGTCATGGCGGTGCTGCGAAAACGAAACCTCTTCTTCATAGACAGCCGCACCACCGCTTCGACCGCCGCGCTCGGAGCCGCCAGGCGCGCGGGCGTGCCGGCATTCTTCCGCTCGGTTTTCCTCGACGATTCCGAGTCTGTGGACTATTCTCTCGGCCAGCTTCGCCGCTTTCGCCAGATCGTCCGGGACCGTGGCGTGGCGCTCGCCATCGGCCACCCTCATCCGACTACTATGCGGGCATTGGCGCAGTTCATTCCGGAACTCGAGCGCGAAAATATTCAGTTGATCCCCGCTTCCGAACTCGTCCGCTTGCCC